>JAQUBZ010000041.1 GCA_028686425.1 Bacteroidales bacterium
TTCATATCTTTCAATTGGGCTATCGTAAGCACTCTCAAAGCATCGGGATTAATCTCTTCCGGCTTTATATCCTGCTTGCAACTGCACACAAGAATACTTGATACACAGATGCAAATGATAGTTTTTACCTTCATTTTTATCCCAAATTACAATGATTAAGGTTTTCGCCCAATCTCTGTTCATACGTCAGGGAGGGATTATATGTCCCGAATGAGGCAAATTTCATCTGAGCCGCCACATTTATCCCGGATTCCACAAAAATCGGTTTTATTGTGCTTATTTCAAGAGCACCTGCAGAGGCAAAAAGACGAGCGGTCCTGAAAATATTGTCCGACTGCCCTATGACCAAAGAGACCTGATCTACATTGTCGAGGGAAAAACGACTTATATCCACCTGTCCGCTCTGAACCTTCATTTTTATCCCAAATTACAATGATTAAGGGTGCATGATGGATGTGGCTGGATGATAGTGTGTTATGGTGTGTTTGGGGTTAGAAAAATTCGATTGAGGGGGGGGAGGGTTTTGAGAAAATGTGGTGTTTTTTTTGTTTTCAGGATAATTGAATATTATACGTGTGTCGGCAAAGGTGCTATCTGAAACGGTAGTAATCATGATTTGGCATTTGCTCGGAATAATTAACTCTATTCTTTTTATGTATGTTGTTGTTCTATATGAGGTCGAACAATGTCTTATGAACAGATAGTTATGGATTTTTTGACAGCATTCTTTTTCAAGTGATTTACAGAATTGAATGTATTGTTGTCTGCCAGTTCTTGTGTACCTGGGAATGTTAAAAGAGATTATGAGCCACATTATTGTATCGTTTTCAGTGAAGGGTAAATGATATATCTGTTTTCGCCGCAGTAGATTTTTGAGAGCGAGCTTGTGGTCGTGGATAAATCTGATTCGGTGATGCTCTGATAGAAAAGTTCAATCAGTTCATATTTGATATGTTTGTCCAATTGCGAAATACCACGATTGTGCAATTGTATTACTTTTGCATCGATAAATGGTCTGTATGGTTCCATTACGTCATCAGCAAGTGGAAATGAATTAAAATAGTTTTTGTGAAAGACTCCGATGCTTGGCAACAGACCGGAATTCATCAGGGCTCTGGCTACTGATGCTCTCAGCAGTGCGTATCCGTAATTTAGCAAGTTATTTGGAGCAGGAGCGTATCTATCTCTTATAAAGTCTGTTCCAAATACTTTTTTCCAATATTCCTTTGCTGCTGCACCTTCTCTGTTGGTGCTGTCTCCGCTCTTTACATTGTCATAGTATTTTTTGAGATATGCCGGGCTGTATCCCAAATTGTCGAGTAGTGATGACTGATTTCGTATTTTAGCCTCGACTATCTGTTTCCAAATTTGTTTTTTCAGAGGTACGGATGCTTCTAATTGAGCTCTGAATGATTTTGTCTGTAAAGAGTTTGACTCCAAGTCCATTAGCATTGTGTTGGGAATATGGCGTTCATTGCAGATTATTACCGCAATATTGTTGTCCGCCAGTGCGTTTATGAGCGGTATGGTTATGTGGGCGGAATGATTGTCAATCAGTACAGTACGAATATCTTCTATTGGTCTGAAAATAGTGTCCTTTTTACAGTCATGTACTTTGATTGAGATTTGGTTGTTGTGCAGAGAGAGGTCTGCCGGCGAACTAATCACGATAGTTTGTTTTGGCATAAGTAATGTAATTATTGAGTAATGAAAATAGATATTTGGTTCAAAGATAAAACAAAGCAGCTATAACATATCCTACTTTCCGCTGTTGTCGTAACTGTCTCAATTGCTTGTATATTATCATTCAGAGCTGAAGGCCGTAAACGCAGCCCTCCCGCTGCTACTGCTGACAAAGTGGCAATTTTAGTGAAATGGCTGCTGATTCACTTAAAAGATGGTGATCAGGAGGTTGTTAAGCCATTCCGGCTCTTCCATCATGATGAAGTGTCCGGTGGCGTCGAGCTCTTCGTATTGCATATTAGTGTAGAGAGACTCCATCTGTTGCCTGTTGTCAGGCTGTAATCCCGAATTTTTAGTGCATATAATGAGTGAAGGGACTGAAATAACCTCTTTTGTCCAGTATTTCTTCTGAATCAGATTGAACATTGTACTGTATGCGATATAACTTTCAGTTTCCGGCATGACTGACAAGGCATAATCCTTTACGAATTGAGGAGTTGAAGGACCGAAAAGAGATTGAGTAAACGCAGTCAGATCAGCTTCAAGAGAGTCGCTCTTGAAACTTTCAGCAAAACCATTCACCTGGGCCTCGTATTCTATTTTAGCGATAGAATCCTCAGGATAAAGACAATAGACGCCATCCACATCACATAATCCGCCTGCCAGGTCTGGGTAATCAAAAATTACTTCGCGGCAGACAGGAGTACCAAGGCTGTGCCCGACAAGAAGAGCATTGCTGATATTAAGTTCATCAAGGACTGTTTTTACAGCCTTCGCAAAATAATCCAATGTATAATCGGTATGTGGCTTGTCGCTCTGTCCGAAGCCTGGAAGATCGATGAAAACCATTTTGGCAACGCCTTGCAGAGGGAGAAACTGCTCACTCCATGCATTCATGTCGCATCCGAAACCATGAACGAATACTATTGTCTTGTCTTCTGTGCCGAATGTCTTGTAATGAATTGATACACTGTCCATTTTGATATATCTGGACGGAAGATTGCCGATAGAGTCAGGAGCGCCACAAGAAGCTGATACAAAGATAATTGCAATAAATGCTAAGAGTGAAAGATGTTTCATTGTCGTTGTGAATAATTATTGAGCCGCAAAGGTATAAAAATAATGGCTGTCAACATACGTACTCCATATAAGCCTCTCACCATGGATATTCATTGCCGCCGGCGCAATAACTTTCCTGATAATAATGGTATTTTGTTTGCATATTTGTAATTAATTAGTTACCTTTGGGCTAAATAAAGAGTGTATGGCAAGGCAACTGACGTTATCAGATGAGTTTATCGATTTCAGAAATGGACTGAATGAAAGGGGGAAAGAGAAACTGAGGCACGCTATGTTGGTGCTTACCTAAACAATGCCCATTTCGGAGAGGTTTGTAAAGAAGCTTTCAGGTACTGACTTTTACGAACTCCGAATATCAATAGACAATAGGATTCATAAAGAAAAGCACAAAGGACTATGGCATACAGGTACGAAAGGCGATAACAATTTTAACAAAGATATTATGAGATCAGACAGATTGACACCGGAACAGATTGCAGCACTCCGCAAAGTTGATTTCAATAAACAGAAAGGTTTTGTCGATAGCGAGGTTATTTTGTCGAAGGAAGCAGGAAAAAAAGAAACTAAGCAAAGAGTTGAAGAAGAGGCAAAAGCGATGGCTTGGTATTATGGGGAGCTTCTTGGAACTCTCCGAAAAGAACGGAATATGACACAGCGGGAATTGGCTGAAAAGGCTTGCCTGAAAAGGTCATATATTGCCAAAATCGAAAAAGGAGATACCGACCTACAGCTCTCCTCGTTCATCAAGATTGCATCCGCATTGGGCCTTACCGTGCAGCTCACATAGCCTTACCAAATACATCGTGGATTACATCCTCTCCAAGAGATTGAAAATTGACCCGCAAGTTGGCACTTATCGTGCTGATGACACCACGTCTGAGGTCTGAGTGGCAGCTGTTGATACCTGACGTTATTCGTGATGGGCAGCAATCTCTTCGAGGCATTTTCGGCAAAGGCAGTCGGTGTAGTGTTCGCGTATATATTTACGTTGAGATTCAGTTAGTTTCACACCGGCGCACTGACACTTTGCAATGTGGTCATGCATACATTCAAAGGTAGAACCGCATCGGGGACATATTTTAAGAAGGACTGACATAACTCTCTCTTATTTTTTGTTTTTAAAATTTATCAACATACATATTATTTGCAGAAGTGCCAAACAACTGATACTCGAAGATAACGATTTTCAGATAAACTTTTTGAAAAATAATTGAAATTTTTCTTGACTCGTACCTTAGGGCATGATATATCTTTGCAGTCGTAAACAATGCGCAACGTTTAACAACAATGAAACAAATTGACATTAAATTAAAAATCGGTGAATTTTCAAAGCTCTGTCAGGTGACAGTCAAGACTTTACGTCATTATGAGGAAATCGGGCTGCTCGCTCCTCATGAAGTGGATCAATGGAGCGGATACAGATATTATGATGTATCTCAGCTTGCTCAAATGACGGAAATTCACCATCTTAAGTCGTTGGGATTTACTCTGGAAGAGATAAAGGAGATGTGGGAAGATGATATTACGATACCGACGGTTGAGATGGTCAACGACAAACTGAACATCTGCGAGGATGAGTTACGGCGGCTGCAAAAGCGTCGCGATGATCTTATTGCCTTGAAATCGAGCCACAAACACAAAATCGAAATGGAAAATATTACAATCAAATCGCTGCCTGCAATTGTGGTTGCAAGTTATCGCGGTACAGTCAAAAACTATGGTGAACTCTTTAATCTTTGTCCCAATGTCATAGGTCCGGAAATGGAACGTCTCGGCTGTGAATGCCCCGAACCGGGATATTGCTATACATTCAATCACGACAAGGAGTATCGTGAGACAGACATCGATATAGAGTACTGTGAACAAGTCAAGAAAGCGGGAAATGATTCGGATATAATCAAATTCAAGAATATTCCCGCTGTCGAAAAAGCCATCTGTTACAAACATTACGGAAGTTACGACAAATTCCCTCAGGCATGGACCAACTTGTACAAATACATGGAAGAACAGGGGTATAAGATAGCTGATAATCCGCGCTTCAACTATATAGACGGAGTTTGGAACAAAGAGTCGGAAGAGGAATGGCTCACCGAAATCCAAGTGCCCGTTGTCTCCAAATAGCGGATTGAACCACATTGATGACTCTCATGACTGAAATTGACGACAGCATCTATTTCAATTGTGAGAGTTATTGTTTCCGGCACAAGCTATAGACCGTTAGACAATGTCCGATGGTAATGGCATATATTTAAAGAAAGGATTAATCGTCAGGGATGCCGCAACTTTTATTCCAAAGAGCAAAATAATAGATTATTGTTCAAGTAAAAAATATTAGCTTTGTAACAATATTAAATAGAAAAAAGAGATTATGAGATTTAAATGTTTTTTAGCTGCCTTTATTGCTGCAAGTATCAGCATGACAGCGTTTGCCGATAGTAAGGTCACAAGTGGGGATCCTGCCGTCCTTCACGATAATTCAATTGTTTGCAAAGTAGTTTACGACTTTGCGAAAACAAGCATCGAGGACATTCCTTTTCAGGAATATATGGAGCAGAAAGGGGAGAAATTCGTCAAAGAGTGGAACGAAGAGGTGATTCCTCTTGGATTGGAGTATTACATAAAGGCTTGGAACAAAGGAAACAAGAATGGACTTCAAGTCGCTGAAGAGAACGATGGCGAGTACAGAATGGTGATTGCTCCATCATATATCAATCTCGGAAGTACTGCAGCTGCCGTTTGGATTGGTTTCGGAGCAGGCGGAGCACGCTTTGACGGTACAATTTCCATTTACAAAGGCGATACATTGATTCTTGAAATACTCGTTGACAACCAGCGTGCAGGAAGTAACGTCAAGGCAAGGTACAGATTTGCCGCTCTGATGAAAGAGCTTGTGAAAGACACATTCGGCGATGTTCTATAGCATTAATCGGCAGTCATGCGGGTATGAGGTCGGGCAGTTTTGTGATACACTGCTGAAAATTGTTGTCGGATGAAGGTATTGTACGTAATACTCGGAACAATATCACTTGCACTCGGCATCCTTGGGATTGTTCTCCCGATATTGCCTACAACGCCATTCCTGCTATTGACAGCATTCTTATATTTTAAGGGATCGGGGCGGCTTTATGACAAATTGATGTCTGACAAGCACTTAGGGCCATATATCAAAGATTTCAGGGAGAACCGCACCATACCTTTGCCTACAAAGATTGTGTCAATCTCCCTGCTTTGGATTACAATCTCGGCAAGCGCACTATTTGTTGTCGATATACTCTGGCTCAGGATTTTACTCCTTGTCGTGGCAATAGCGGTCACTATTCATATAACATCATATAAAACAAAGCATTAATGAATACATCACACATTAGGACGAATAGAAAGAGCAGAAAATGGAATACTCTCATATCTTCATTTCTGCTGATTATTGTATTGGCTGCGTCATACTCATGTACAAAACATGATCCCGATGATGGCAAGTTACTCGTAAACAGTTCGAGCATAGCCGAGTACAATCTTAACCAGATATCTGACATTGTAGAGCAGAATACAGGCTACCGCATCGAAGATGTTGTTTCAATCATTTCACAGTCAGTCGGAAGTGATTTGTTTGAAACCTATTTGAAACTTATGTCCGCAAAAGTATTGTGCTTTGACAGAATCGTTTATAAAAACGTTGATGAAAACTGTTCTGCATTAGTGATTTACCCAAAAGGAGCCACACTTGGAAAGATGCTTCTCGGGATGCATCCTACCATCGGAAAAGCAGACGAAGCCCCTACAAAATCTCTATTTTCAGGTGAAATATTGTTTGCCTACCTTGATATATGCGTAGTGATTCCCGATTATATAGGATTCGGGGAGTCTGAAAATAAAACTCACCCGTATCTCCATGTCGAATCGACGGCCGAAGATGCGATAAATGCCGTCCTCGCCTGCAGAGAATATTTTTCACAGGTAAAAAAAATGGACATAGGTAGATCCCTCTACATTTCAGGTTATTCGGAGGGAGGTGGGAATGCTCTTGCTGTCCAGAAAGTTGCAGAAAGAGACCACTCTGCCTCCATTTCTCTAAAAAAGGTCTATTGCGGTGGCGCTCCATGCGACCTTGTTGAAACATTTAACTACGTGATTGCCAATGATAACAGCGACTATCCTTATGGGATTGCAATGGTGCCGATCGGGCTGGATGCCGGAGACAAGCTCAATCTCGATTTCTCTAAAATATTTTCAGGAAAGCTGGCTGCCAACTATAAAGAGTGGATACTCTCCAAAAAATACCATACTTATCAGGTAAATGATTTTATAGGTTCAACCAGCATCAAAGATTATATGCATCCGGACCTGTTTACAGCGGAAGGCAACTCGGAAATCAATAAACTGAAAAAATCCATAGCCGACAACTCTCTTGTCAACGGATGGACCCCTATTGCACCTATATTTATGGTTCATGGGACAGCCGATATGACGGTGCCATACATCAATGCTGTCAACGCTTTCAACTCGTTCAAATCCAAAGGGTGCAACATTACTCTCATGCCTGCCGACAATTGCGACCACTCAAAAGCATTTTTCTATTATCTTTACCATGTATTTCTCAATCTGATTCAAAATACATCTGCATCGGAATAGAAAAGAGACAATAATTTCAGGTGCCGAGGTGGCGAATATTGGTATATGATTATCTCCTGCGGTCAGGTTACAGCAGCGGCATGACGGTTACGTATATTCCGGCTATGATTGCCGAAGTTATCACACCTGTGATGTTTGCGCCGAGGGCATCAGGCAATATCAGTGATGACGGATTATCCTTATATACAATCTTCTGGGCCACTTTTGCAGTAGTTGGGACACAACTTACCGCTGCAATACCTATGACCGGGTTGAAATTGCCACGTTTGAAGAAATACATCATGTAACCGCCAAGTATTCCGCCTATTCCGGAAATCAGAAGAGCGAGAATGCCGAGCACAAGCAATTTCAGTACAGTCGGATTTAGCAACGTATTGGCATCACACAGAACACCTAACAGTATTCCGAGGAAGAAAGTGGAGCCATACAGCAACGGTCCGCTGATAAAATCGCTGACATGTTTCAGCCCCGACTCCTTGATTACAATTCCTATGAATAGTGAGAAAAACAACGGAGCAGCGACCGGAAACAACAGGCACAATATCACGCACATCACCACTGCAAAGGATATTTTAGTGGCAGGAGAATATTGTTTCATGGCTTTCTTTTCAGGCTTCATCTTAATGGCCCTTAAACGTTTCGGAACCATGGCTCTCACAAGATAAGGATACCCGCCGTATGTCAGACCGAGATACAGATATGCAACAACGGTAATCGGAACGAACAGATTTTTAGAGAGATTGAGAGATGTGAAGAGGACCATCGGTCCGTCTGCTCCACCTACCATCGCAATAGAGGCGCTGTCATTCGGGCTAAGACCCATCATATAAGCAATCGGAACCACTGCAAATGTGCCAAGTTCGGCACAGAGTGCAAGAAACATGCTCTGAAGCGGTTTTGCAAGCAGGAAGCTTATATCGAGCATAGTTCCGATACCCATGAATATAAAGCAGGCTATCAGTCCGTTACTAAAAGTAAAAGTATAGATGGGCTGCAGAAAATCAATCTGAAGAATATTCATAAGAGGGTCTGTTTCTGTAACCATCGGGTCTAAAAACAGATTGCCTGTAACATTTCCCGGCAGAATCAATACTCCGGCATTGACGGCAGCCATTCCCAAGCCCATAGGTATCATTACAAGTGGCTCAAGTATCTCTTTGCGACCAAGATAGACAAGCAAAATACCGAGCAGCATCAGACCGATTCTGGTGTACATTATCACCGGACCGGACTGTAGGAGGGTAGAAATACCCTGAAAAATATTGCCAAGATCAAATTTTTCCATGTTTGAATTCGTATAACGTATTCATTTCAATATCGGGACGTATATACGGCTCTTTGTCGCCAAAATGATATTCGGCCAGAGACTCCATAGATCTGATATTCTGTTGCGCATTATCTTCAGCCGAATTATCACTTCCAAAATGGTATTCGGCCAGAGACTCTATGGAATTAATTAATTGTGAGGTATATATTGGAGTGCCATAATTGACACATTTGTCGATATCATTACAGAAATCGTTTTTAGACACACTTGTCAGAGAATTGAAAAATTTAACAGAATTATGGATAGTCGTTGTGAAATTGCTGCCGAATGACGAAAACAGAAAAGTCAAGGCTTTTAACAAATAGGCAAATGAAATGCCCACTACAAATGCAAAACACATCATCAGGAATGTTTCGCGCATGATATATGATAAGTTCATTTTTATTTGATTAAATTGTTTATAATAAATTAATTGCATAGCAATGGCATGACACGCGCCATCGCACATCAGATTTGATGCACTCCACCTGCACAGCAAGCGGCTGATCGGTTCAATTAAATCAAATTATGAGATATCGGAATCGAATGTAATCCGAAATATGGGAAAGATTGGCAGTATGAGCTCCGGACAACATAAAAAATGTCACAGAATGAATACTGGAACATAATGCATACGGAATATTCCGAAAATAGAGACTCTGTACGTTGCCGGAATAGCGTTGATTGTTCTTAAGTAGGATACGAATGGCAGAGACTGGAGCATTGATAGTTCTGATTGCGAAATTGCCGGATGCCGCGGATCCTGCGCTGAAATATTGTCCGGCGGGAAGATTATCAAACGAAGAGTTATAGCCACTGCACTGCAATGTTTTCAATGACAATAGAAAACATGCAGAAATAAATACAATCACTATGGCAAATCTTCTCATCTCCAAGAATTAATTCGGCAAATGTAGCCATTAAAATGATTTAAAAATGCCATGCAGGCTATTTTAAGATACTTTTAATATAACTCGGCTCAAATGGAGCAATATCCCGATGAGAATCAGTACGGCTTCTTGGTGGATGATTCTTTCCATAATTTGAATTCTTTGCCGGAAAGAGGCTCGGAATGGCGTATAAACGGGATGCTGCGCTGCTGATGCGGCAAAGTTATCTCATGATAAATAAATGAGTCATCAAATCCAACCTCGGCTGCATCATCTTGATTAGAAGCATAATATAATTTGTCGGGGCGAGCCCAGTAGATTGCACCGAGACACATCGGACAAGGTTCGCAACTTGCATAAATTTCACAGCCATTCAGTTGATATGCAGACAATTTGCGACATGCTTCCCTTATGGCATTGATTTCGGCATGAGCTGTTGCATCATTGGAAGTCGTGACTGTATTTCCGCATGCCGAAATAATCTCGCCATCTTTCACCACCACTGCCCCGAAAGGGCCTCCGGTACCATTTTTAACATTATCTATCGCCAATTCAATGGCCTTATTCATAAAACGCTTATCGTACATATTCGATTATTTTTATCTCCCTTTTTGCAAAGGTATGAATTAAATCGTAATAAGAAAGCGTGTAAGGTTGTTTTGGTTGTGAGTTATTATGTTAACTTTGTAACATATAAATTGACATGTATGATAGTTGCTAAATTTTATATAAGTTAATGATTATGAAAAGATTATTGTCGATATTAGTTATTTTTGGCGTATTTGTGTCGCTTTATGCACAGAGCGGAATTATCGAAGTTCGCAATGTAAAGGATCAGGGAGACAGGCTTTTGACTATGGAGGAGGCTGTTTTGGGAATTGGAATAATTCCACAAAGCAAGACATTTCAGTGGAGGGGCAATCTTCCGGAAATAATTACGGTAGCGAAGGATACCATTTTCAGCCAAAAAGTCTCCAAAAAATGTAAGGTAGGGGCTCCCGAACCGTTATTGACCCTCAAAACGCTCAATTCCGATATCGGAACTTCCATGAAGAGAATGCCCAACTTTACTTGGATCGACGGCAACAATATAGAATGGGTTTACGGCGGGAAGCTCTTCAGATACGACATTGCAGGGCATAAACTTATTTTCAGTTTTAAACTTCCGGAAAATGCAGTATCATTCACCCCTTCGGAAAATATTGACAGCGAGGGGCAGATGTATGCCTATACAAGAGGAAACATTCTGTTTGTCTGCGACAGAAACGGAGTGGAAACTGCTGTAACTTCGGATACAGACAAGAATATCATCAACGGTCAGACGGTCAGCCGCAATGAGTTCGGAATCAATGGCGGCATCTTCTGGTCGCCGGATGGCAGCCTGCTTGCATTCTACCGCAAGGATGAAAGTGCAGTCGGGACATTTCCTCTGCTCGACATTACAACCCGCACGGGCTCCCTCCGGGAAATCAAATATCCTATGGCGGGTATGGCTTCTGAAAATATTTCACTTGGTGTTTACAATCCGGCCTCCGGCAAAACGATTTTTCTTAATGTGACCGACTTTGACAAGGAGAGGTATCTGACAAATATCAGTTGGACACCGGACAGCAGACATATTCTGATTCAGGTACTTGACAGAAGCCAGAAGAATATGCACCTGAATATGTATTCTGCCCTTGACGGAAGTTTTGAAAAAAAGTTGTTTGAAGAGCACAATGACAAATTTGTCGAGCCGAGCGATCCTCTGATTTTTTTGGAGACTCCTATAAAGAGATATAAAAGTCCTCATTTTATATATCGCACTGACAATCGTGACGGATATAAAAATCTGTATTTGTGTGACTTAGACGGCAATGTCACTCGTCTTACCGCAACGGATGCCGATGTGAGCTATGCAGGACAGCGCGGAACACGGATTTTTTATTATTCCGCTGAAGTAACTCCTATTGATAACCATCTGTTTTCCATAGACTTGAAAAATGGAAAAGTTGTTCGTCACACTACTGCCGAAGGGTGGCATACCTGCATGTTAAGCGGCGACGGTGATTATTTCATTGACAGATACAACAGCCTCAATGTGCCGAGAATCATTCAACTTTGTAATACAACAAACAGTGAATCAGCCAATTTGTTTACGGCAGACGACCCTGTTCACAAATTTGACTATGGCGAGATAACCTTGGGTACTGTCAAGAGTGCCGACGGATTGTATGACAACTATTACCGCCTGATCAAACCTGCAGATTTCGACCCGTCAAAGAAATATCCGGTAATAGTCTATGTCTATGGAGGACCTCATTCACAGATGGTTCAGAATACTTTTCTTGGACAGTACCGCCCTTGGGAAATGCTTATGGCTCAAAAGGGATATATTGTCTATGTTCAGGATAACAGAGGTACGTCCAATCGTGGAGCCGCCTTTGAAAAAGCGATTTACGGCGAGTGCGGACAGGCAGAAATGGCAGATCAGATGGAGGGAGTCAGGATGCTTTCGACACTTCCTTACGTTGACACATCCCGAATCGGACTGCATGGATGGAGTTACGGCGGATTTATGACCATCTCGCTGATGCTGAATCATCCTGATGTATTTAAGGTGGCGGTGGCAGGCGGTCCGGTGATAGATTGGAGATGGTACGAAGTAATGTATGGCGAACGCTATATGGGTTCTCCTGAGACAAATGCAGCCGGTTATGACAAAGTGAGTCTGATACCTCGAGCAAAGGATCTCAAGGGCAAACTTCTTATCTGTCAGGGAGCTATTGATAATACAGTCGTATGGGAACACAGCCTGAGCTTTATCAACGAATGTATCAGAAACCTCGTACAGGTTGACTATTTCCCTTATCCATGCCACGAGCACAATGTTCGCGGTCGTGAACGCATCCATCTTATGGATAAGGTGACGATGTATTTTGAGGATTACCTTAAATAGTTTATTCTTAGATATTTATATGAGTAAATAGTCGTAGGGTTGTTTATATTATTACATATTATATATGAAAGCCGAAGCTGGTTTAAGAAGTTTTGCAGCGATTGATTTTGAGACGGCAAATGAGTGTCCGAGCAGTGTATGCAGTGTCGGGGTTGTAATTGTCAGGGATGGGGAGGTTGTCGATGAGTATTACAGCCTGATTAATCCTGAACCTTGTTATTACCAATGGTTCTGCTGCAGGGTGCATGGCCTGACTGAAGAAGATACCGCAACGGCTCCTGTATTTTCAGAAGTATGGAAGACGATTGCTCCTAAAATAGAGGGACTTCCGCTTGTAGCGCACAATGCCCGTTTTGACGAAGGGTGTCTGAAAGCCGCGTTCAGTGTATATCAGATGGATTATCCGGATTACACGTTTTTTGATACGCTGCGGGCATCTCGCCGCCATTTCGGCAAGACAATTCCAAGTCACAGGCTTGACGATGTCGCCATGGCTTGCGGATTTGATCTCAAACAGCATCATAACGCCCTCGCCGATGCCAAGGCCTGTGCTGCCATCGCACTTTCGATTTGTCAAGATTAGCGCCCTTGCCACATAGTTCGGACGGATAAATGCCGGATTTCCGGACACTCGGACACTTACTATTTTAGCGGTGCAGATAGTGTAAACGTTCATTTTTAAAAAATAAATATTTACAGTCTGATACATTTTTTGTATCTTTGAAAGGTATATATACTATATGAATATTGAACCAACAACTGCAACAGATTATAAAATCAAGGCTATTAATTGTGTCAGAGACACAGTGTTGCCCATTCAAAAAGGTCAGTTTGTCGAATGTGGATGCAATCTTGACGAACAATATCGCAAATATGGCAATACTCCATGGTTTTTTGCAGAAATCATAGAACCCGGCCATATCTACGAGATAGGATATCCGAAATGTGTCTGCCCTGAAGTACTTAAAGGATTAACCAAAGAGAAGTCACACTGCGAATGTTCGAGGCAGAGCATTATCTATATTCTGAGCACATTGATGCCTGACAAGAAGATTACTGTCGAGACAATCGGAACAGTATTGTCAGGCGCCGACAAATGCAGATTTAGAGTAGTGGTAGAGTGATGGATGAGACTTATTCGGGGAAATATTTGTCATTTTATTGATTAACACTGCAAAAATAATAAATTCTCTGCTGAATCTCCTGCAACTACCTCCGAACTCTTAAATTTCACCATTCTCAGAAAGAAGTGGAGACAGGTGAAGACTATTGCATATTCCAATACTTCATCAGACCCACACCCGATTTCTTGTTGAAGATAAGCTTGCGGATGCTATCATTCCTGACATTGATTTAAGTTTACTGACTGCTATTTAATATTATTGATTGCTTATTGTCTTGCTTTCAAAAAACAGAATGCAGGAGAATATTATTTCGACTGAGACCATGATCAGCGGAAGAAAATGCAAGCTTATACAATAGTGATCAACTCATATTTTCTGCTTCCGAGTCCGATTTTTTCGCCATGTTCAAGGCCGAATTTCCAATCGGTATCGGGATGAACTACATGGAAGATGTCGTCATTGACGGAATTATCATGATAATGAATCTCTTCGAGTTTATTGTGATAAACGATTTTCGGAGCCTGCATTACAAGATCGGCACAAGCCTGATCAAGTGCAACCGGATCGAAAGATGCAAGAATACCGATGTTGGGGACAATTGCCGCATCATTGTGACACCAGCAATCACATTCGGGAGAGACATCCATGATAAAGCTTATGTGGAAACTCGGTTTTCCCTTTACAACGGCTTTACTGTACTCTGCAATCTTGCAGTTCAGCACCTGGGTAGTATCCCAATCTTTTAGTACGGCACCGTCGTATTGACACACCGCTACACACTGTCCGCATCCGACACAATGGTCATAATCTATCACTGCTTTATGTTTATC
>JAQUBZ010000016.1 GCA_028686425.1 Bacteroidales bacterium
GCGTGAAAGGCCCCGCATTGTTGTTTGAGACGGGAAATAACAACTCCAAAGTGATGGACTTGTATGAATTTGCAAAACTTCCATACACTTATACATTCACATCGGTTGTATATAAAATGATGCCTATATTTACCGATTACACCCCTTTGAAGGCCGAATATCCGGGGATGAATTTCTCTACGATTGTGGATATTAACACCTATCACACCGATTTGGATAATTTCGGCAATATTTCATTGCCTTCAATACAGCATTATGGGGCACAGATTGAGCCTGTCGCAGGCGAATATCTTACCAATCACATATACAGAGATGTGAATTATCTCAAATCGGATAGCGACAATGTGTCGTTTACAATTCCCGTTTTGGGACTTTTCAACTTCACGAAAGGGCAATATCTGCTTTTTAATGCCATTACGCTGGCGTTGTTCTGCCTTATATTCTGTTTTTCTATTATTACCGGGAGGATTCGCCCCGTCAAAACTTTGGCGACGGCAGGCAGACTATTGCTCTATGCTTTGATTACCTTTGCCGCAGGGACACTTGTTGCATGGGGCATAGCTGCGATAGTGGGAGCCGAGTTTTCGTTTTTCGGTCTTGTCAGGGGAATACAGTTTGACGAGTGGGAATATATAGGAGCCGTAGTCTTGACATTACTTATATTTGCCGGCTTCTATATCCGCAAGAGAAAAAGATCTTCAGACAAGACATCTTCATCCGCCATTCGTAAAAGCGCCTCTTCATCCGGCGCCACGAAGTACTGTTTCAATATTCTGTACGGGATAATGCTCCTTTTGGTAGTGCTTTCAGCTGCTGCATACTTCAGTGTGGGCGAGAATTTCTTTTTTGCAGTGCCGCTTGCCATTGCTTGTGCAAGTTTGTTGTTATGGAGGATTATTCATTGGCGTGGAATCATTCTGGTTGGAATTGTAACAATATTGTTACTTGTTATTTCTTTCTGTTATATAGTAGCAGTGGCTCTTACTACAGGGGCGATGGGGGCTGTGCTGATGCTTGTGTTCATCTATGCAGCTCTGCTTGTTCCGATGATTGATTTATATTGCAGAAAAGAGAAGACGATATAGTCGGTTTGGTATAGAAATTGACATTGTGAAGAACATAAAAAGTTTGAATTATAATGTTTGACGACATAAGGCCCTATAACGATTCGGAGACAAGTATGGCCCTCAAGAGGGTGTCTGCTTCTCCGATAATAGACCCGATTTCGGAATTTATATTTCCGGGGAAGGATCCGGAATTGCTTAGAGAACAGCTTCGGTCGATAGAGGGCGTAAGCGATTTTCAGATTAGAATAATGTCCGGAGTCATAGCAAGCATTATTTCTCAGACCACGGACGGTGTGGAGTGTGAAGGGTTGGAATATTTCAGGCGGAAATTGCTCCTCCTTTCCAATCATCGGGATATTGTGTTGGATCCGGCTATAATACAATTGCTTCTATATCAACACAATTTGCCGCAAAGCGAGATTGCCGTCGGCGACAACCTTATGGTCAATTCGTTTGTGGAGGATCTTATCCGCTCCAACAGGATGATCAAAGTGGTCAGGAGCGATAATCCGAGAGAGGTCTATACCACCTCCAAAGTCCTTTCGGAGTATATTCGTACTAAAATTGCAAGCGGGGAGTCTTCCATCTGGCTTGCGCATCGCAACGGACGGACGAAAGACGGATACGATGAGACCGAACAAGGCCTGCTCAAAATGCTTGATATGAGCGGTAAAGGCTCTTTTATGGACAATTTCGGGGAACTCGGCATAATGCCTGTTTCCATTTCATACGAATATGAACCTTGCGGGGTACTGAAAGCGGTAGAGTTGTGGCACAAAATGGTCGATGGAGGATATAAAAAGGCCGAGAATGAGGATCTTACAAGTATGCTGACAGGAATACGGCAGCCGAAAGGGAGGATTCATATCTCTTTCTGCCGGCCTGTTACGGAAGAAGAGCTTGCAGATGCCGACAGTTTCAGCAAAAACGACAAATTCCGCAGGCTTGCAGAAATCGTGGATTCGAGGATTGTTCCCGCTTTTAAACTCTGGCCCAACAACTATATTGCGGCCGAAATACTCTCGGAAGAGTCCGGATGCACGATGGAGCACGAAGCAGCAGGGAGCTCAAAAATAGATTTTTCGGAGTTTTATACTGACGGCCAGCGAAAAGATTTTGAGGAATATGCAGCCGAGTCTGTTGCCTCCGTATCGGAAAATATTGATGTTAAGCAAGTAAGGCATTTACTGCTGACAATGTACGCAAACCCCGTTTTTAGAAAAACAGGGAAGTGTCGATAAACCAAATTTATAATTTATAAACAATGAAAAGAATTTTATCAGTAATTATTTGCGCATCTCTGCTATTGTCGGGATGCGGTTCGATGTCTAATACCGGAAAAGGCGCCGCAATCGGTGGCGGCAGTGGCGCTGCTGTCGGTGCAGGTCTTGGTGCTATCATCGGAAAGGATGGAAAAAGCACAGCAATAGGTGCTGCAATCGGGACTGCCGTAGGAGCAGGTGTAGGTGCCGTTATCGGTAATGTAATGGATAAGAAAGCAGCCGAAATGGCCGATCTTGAAGGTGCAAACATTGAAACGGTAAAGGATGCCAATGGACTTGATGCAATCAAGGTTACCTTTGAGAGCGGAATCTTGTTCAATACCAACAGTAGTACTTTAAGTGATGCCTCTAAAGATGCTCTGTCTCAATTTGCAAAGAAGATGAAAGATCTTCCTGAAACTGATCTTACCATCTACGGACACACTGACAATACGGGGACTGCGGAGTATAACGACAAACTTTCTGTTCAGCGTGCCAACTCCGTAGCTTCATATTTGAAGAGTTGCGGTATGGCATCAGGCCGTATGACTGTCGAAGGCAAATCATTCTCAATGCCTGTTGCAGACAATAGCACTATTGAAGGTCGTCTTCAGAACCGTCGCGTGGAGATTTATGTTACAGCCAATGAGACTATGATCAAACAGGCTCAGGAAGGTAAACTTTAATAAGCCGGTTATGATTGCCGACAGACAATTAACTGTAACGGTAGTTCCCGGAAGATTGATTTCGGGAATTGCCGTTATGTTGTTTTCGCTATTTGTTTTCTCTTCGTGTCATCGTACCATTACTCCGAGCGGGGAAATAGTTGCCAATCGATTGGAGCTTTCCGGCCCGTTTGACAAGGTGTGTGTTGAAGATGGCATTACAACCAGAGTAAACGTGGGAAGCAGTGAATCTTCCGCAGCAATAACCTGTAATAGTACCATATTTCGTTATCTTTATTATGATGTAAAAGATAAAGTACTGTATGTCAGGTATAAGACAGGATACACATTTGCCAATGGTCTTACTCTCGAACTTGAAGTCAATGTACCGGAGCTTGCCGGAATAGAGGCTTCCGGAGGAGCATCTGTCGGAATTTACAAAGAGGCGACAGGGGATATGAGCATTGTGCTTACCGGTGGAAGTATCGTTCGGGCCAACAATCTTAATCTTGATAATCTGAACCTTACAATCAGCGGCGGTGGCGGAGCCTCTCTTAAGGGCTATGCTGAAAATGGTGTGCTCAATTGTTCGGGAGGATCCGGAGTGCGCGATTATGACCTTACAATAGATAATCTGACTATCTCAATGTCCGGTGGCGGAAACAGCTTCCTTACCATACGATATTCTATTCTCTCCGCTAATCTTTCGGGTGGTAGTATCTTGAATTACAAAGGTTCTCCCACCATCATCTCAACCAATGTTACAGGTGGTTCCAAAATACTGAAGACCGAGGATTGACAATGTTCTTGATTTTAGCTCAAAAAGCTTCTGAAATGGACGTTTTTATTTGCATAAAAACGTCTTTTTTAGTATTTTTGCGAATTGCATATAGAAACAATAACATAAACTATCTAATATGATGAAAAAGAACATTTCTCTTCATGATGCTGTCTCTATGGTAAAAGACGGCGCAACGATTATGATTGGTGGTTTCCTTGGTACGGGTTCACCATATCAACTGGTTGATGCTCTCGCTGAAAGCGGAGTTAAAGATCTGACAATTATCTCGAATGATACCGTATTTGACGGTAAAGGCTGGGGTAAATTGATTGATAACAAACAAGTCAGGAAAGTTATCGCTTCCTACATCGGCTCCAATTCCGCCTCAATCGAACAAATGAATAGTGGTGAGATGGAGATCGAATTGGCCCCTCAAGGTACTTTGGCTGAACGTATTCGCGCAAAAGGCGCAGGTCTTGGAGGCGTTTTGACACCTACAGGCCTTAATACCGTCATAGAGAAGGGTAAACAAGTAATCAATGTAGATGGTAAGGATTATCTTCTCGAAAAGCCTCTTGGTGCCGATTTTGCTTTTATCGGTGGCAGTATAGTAGATGAATCAGGCAATATATTCTACAGAGGTACGACACGTAATTTCAATCCTACAATGGCTCAGGCAGCCGACGTTGTGATAGTAGAAGCAGAAAAGGTGGTTCCTGTGGGTGAGCTTGCTCCTGAAGCTATTCACACTCCGGCTTTGTTTGTTGATTATATCTATGTTAAGAAATAGCAATTAAAATATCTATCTATGACAAACAAATCAATGATCAGAATGCGTATGAGCTGTCATGACGCTCATTACGGTGGAAATCTTGTTGAAGGTGCAAAGATGCTTCAACTATTCGGAGATGTGGCAACCGAACTTTTGATTCAGCGCGACGGCGATGAAGGACTTTTCAAAGCTTACGATATGGTTGAGTTTATTGCTCCCGTATATGCAGGCGACTTTATCGAAGCAGTTGGAGAGATTGTTTCAGAAGGCAACACTTCAAGAAAAATGGTATTCGAGGCTCGCAAAGTGATTGTCCCTCGTCCCGACATTTCGGATTCTGCGGCAGATGTACTTCCGGAACCGATTGTTGTATGTCGTGCCAGCGGTACTTGTGTTACTCCCAAATCATGCCAGAGAAAGTAATTATGGATAAACTGATTATTACAGCCGCTATTTGCGGTGCTGAAGTTACCAAAGAACAGAATCCTGCAGTTCCTTATACTGTCGAGGAGATTGTTCGTGAGGCCAAATCGGCTGTCGATGCCGGTGCTGCGATAGTCCATCTTCATGTTCGTGAAGACGATGGTACTCCTACTCAGAGTAAAGACCGTTTCAAGGTCTGCCTTGATGCAATTTATAAGGTCTGCCCCGATGTTATCGTGATTCCTTCCACCGGAGGAGCTGTCGGCATGACCGCAGAGGAACGTCTGCAACCTACAGAGTTGTTCCCTGAAATGGCAACCCTCGATTGCGGTACATGCAATTTCGGGGATGATGTGTTTGAAAATACAATGCCCGTGATGCGTGCTTTCGGCAAGAGGATGCTTGAAAACAAGATTAAACCCGAATACGAGTGCTTTGAAATGGGTCATCTCGACACTATTCTCACAATGGCGAGAAAGGGGCAGGTTCCGGGTGCTCCGATGCAGTTTAATTTTGTTCTCGGCGTTCCTGGGTGTACACCTGCAACCGTTCAGAATTTGAGCTGGCTTGTAAATGCCATCCCTGCAGATTCCACATGGACTGCAACAGGGATCGGACGTCACGCCTTTACACTTGCGGCAGCTGCCATTGCAATGGGAGGTAATGTCAGAGTCGGTTTTGAGGACAATTTGAACCTTGAAAGGGGAGTCCCTGCCAAATCCAACGGAGAGCTTGTTGCAAAGGTTGTAAGGATTGCAAAAGAACTCGGGCGCGGTATTGCCACTTCGGCCGAGGCACGCGAAATACTCGGACTTGCTCCGAGAAAATAATATAGACATACTATATGTCTCATATACAGAGAGATAACGGTTTATAAATTGATTAATGAATTTTTTAACTATCTTAAAATAACTATCTTATGATGAAAAAAGGAAATAAGTACGGCACTCACAGAGTGATTGAGCCAAAAGGGGTGTTACCACAGCCTGCCAACAAAATTGACAACAATATGGATGAAATCTATGATAATGAGATCCTTATTGATGTTCAGACTTTGAATATAGACTCGGCTTCTTTCACCGATATTTCTAACAGGGCAGATCATAATCCTGAAAAGATTAAGGAAATCATGCTTGATATCGTTGCCAAACAGGGCAAACACCGCAATCCTTGGACAGGTTCGGGCGGAATGCTGCTTGGTACAGTTGAAAAAATCGGTGATGCTCTCGTTGGCAAGACCGATTTGAAAGTCGGTGATAAGATTGCCACTTTGGTCTCTCTTTCACTTACTCCTCTTCGCATTGACAAGATCAAGGAAATCCGCGCCGATGTCGATCAAGTCGATATAGATGGTAAAGCCATCTTGTTTGAAAGTGGCATTTATGCCAAAATCCCTACAGATATGCCTGAAAAGCTTGCACTTTCGGCTCTCGATGTTGCAGGTGCTCCTGCTCAGACTGCCAAACTTTGCAAACCGGGCGATATTGTATTGATTATCGGTGCAGGCGGCAAATCGGGCATGCTTTGCTGCTATGAAGCTAAAAAACGCGTTGGAGTGACCGGTAAGGTTATCGGTATGTGCCACAGCGAAAAGTCAACAAAACGCATGCAGGATCTCGGCTTCTGCGACATCGTATTTGCTGGTAATGCAAATGATCCCGTTGCAATGTCACAAAAGATTGAAGAATTGACCAACGGTCACATGGCTGATGTATGTATCAACAATGTAAACGTTCCCGATACGGAAATGACATCGGTTCTTTGCACAAAGAATGACGGTGTGGTTTATTTCTTCTCTATGGCTACAAGCTTTACCAAAGCTGCACTCGGTGCAGAAGGTGTCGGCAGTGATGTTACCATGATTATAGGTAACGGTTACACTAAAGGACATGCCGAAATCACTCTGCAAGAGCTTCGCGAATGCGAAAAGCTGAGAAAAGTATTTACAGAACTTTATGCATAATCAAACGTTTTAATTTTATATATCATGAACGTTTCGAGAAGAAAAGAACTGTTTCCTGAGGTTACAGACGCTCAGTGGAACGATTGGAAGTGGCAGGTAAAGAACAGGATTGAGACACTTGACGAACTCAAGAAGTATGTCAGGCTTACTCCTGACGAAGAAGAGGGTGTAAAAAAGTCCCTGGCTACATTGAGAATGGCCATTACTCCTTATTATATCTCTCTGATCAATCCTGACGACCCTTTTGACCCTGTTCGCAGGCAGGCAATCCCTACTGCGGCAGAGACTCATCAGGCTGCCGCCGATTTGCTTGATCCTCTTCACGAGGATGAAGATTCACCTACTCCCGGTCTTACCCACAGATATCCGGACAGGGTATTGATGCTTGTAACAGATATGTGCTCAATGTATTGTCGTCACTGCACAAGAAGACGTTTTGCAGGACATAAAGATGCAGAGAGTCCGAGTGAAAGGATAGACAAGGCGATAGAATATATTGCACGTACACCTCAAGTTCGCGATGTATTGCTTTCAGGCGGTGACGTCCTGATGGTAAGCGATGAGAAACTTGAAAGTATTATCAAGAGATTGAGGGCCATCCCTCATGTCGAGATAATTCGTCTCGGTTCAAGAACTCCTGTTGTATGCCCTCAGCGTATCACTGACGATCTCGTCAATATGCTGAAAAAGTATCATCCGATCTGGCTCAATACTCACTTCAATCACCCTAACGAGGTGACAGCAGAGTCTATTGCAGCTTGTGAAAAGATGGCAGATGCAGGTATTCCGCTGGGAAACCAGTCAGTACTTCTACGCGGAGTGAACGATTGTGTCCATATTATGATGGATCTTGTACACGAGCTTGTCAAAATGCGTGTTCGTCCTTACTATATTTATCAATGCGACCTTTCTATGGGGTTGGAACATTTCCGTACACCTGTATCTAAGGGAATTGAGATTATCGAGGGGTTGAGAGGCCATACCTCCGGATATGCCGTTCCTACGTTTGTAGTGGATGCTCCGGGTGGCGGAGGCAAGACTCCGGTCATGCCTCAGTATGTTATTTCTCAGGCTCCTGGCAAAGTTGTATTGCGCAATTTTGAGGGTGTAATTACAACTTATACCGAACCTGTCGAATATCATCAGGATTGTCATTGTCCTGAATGTCAGGCAGAGAAGAAGAAAGACATTGAAGGTGTCGCTTCCCTTCTTGAAGGTCAGAGAATGGCGATAGAGCCTGCTCACCTATTGAGAAAAGAACGTTCTAAAAAGCATTAATATGCCATTTATAGGGGAGATACTCAAATATCACAGTGTGTCGATAGTCGGTCTTGAGAAAAATACCGGCAAGACAGAGTGTCTCAACTATATTATCAAAAGGTTACCGACAGACTATTTTAAGATTGCGGTAACTTCTATCGGGATTGACGGGGAGTCACTTGATCAGGTGACTTCCACCGCCAAGCCTGAAATAACACTCAGAGAGGGGATGTTTTTCGGAACAAGTGAAAAATATTACAGGCAGCGCAAAATCCTTTCGGAGTTGTATCAGATAAGCGAAGAGACCACAGCTTTGGGGCGTGTGGTGACTGCCAAGGCACTCAATGAGAAGAAAGTACTTCTTTCCGGACCATCTTCCGGAAGTGCGCTCAAAAGATGGATTAGTTCTTTGGATGAAATTGGGATAGACCTTGTGTTGATTGACGGAGCATTGTCGCGGCTAAGTGCCGCTTCTCCGGCCATCAGCGATGCGATGATACTCTCCACGGGAGCTGCATTTTCAGCCAATATCAAGGATTTGGTATCAAAGACGGCATTTGTGGTGGAGTTGATCAATTTACCTTTGTATATCAACAATTTGAGTAAGAATATAAATGAAGTGGATGCAACAGTATCCTCATTTGTGGATTTGGATAGCGATATTTTGAAGAACAGTACGACAATAGGGGTTGAAGGCGCTTTGACCGACAGATTGCTTCAGGCTGTTAAAAATGAGCTTTCAAAAGGGGAGAAGGAGTTGGTTGTCAATGATTTTACAAGGATTTTTGTGTCACCGGACCTTTACAGGGCGTTTATACGCAGAGGGGGTAAGATTTCGGTTAGGACAAGGAGCAGGTTGCTGGCCGTATGTGTCAATCCTACGGCTCCAAACGGCATTGTTCTCGACTCGGATACCCTTTGTTTCACCCTGTCGCAGACAATAGGTCTTCCCGTATATGATATAGTTAAAAATAATTACGACAATGAAATTTAGAGAAATAGTAGATTCACCTTGCGGTATCCGTTATTGTTTCGACTCTCTTGAGTTGCAGTCGGGATTTGCCCGTAAATCTCTCCTTGAATCGCCGATGTCGATTTCAAAGGATGAGATTGAGCAGAAATACGCTTCCCTTAAAGTATTTGTCGATTTGGTTGAAAATAATAAGTCTCTTGTACAGAACGTTCAGTTCAAGTTGCAGGGACTGCGCGATATACTCGGCACTTTGCAGAGTCTTGAGGACGGAAATCTTCTTGACGATATAGAGTTGTTTGAGATCAAGCACCTCGCCCTGCTTGGTGATGACATTAAACGGATGTTTGTGGCGGCGAGGGTAAATGAGGACGGAAGCGCCTGTCTCAATATCGAATGGGTGAAATACGATTTGGACCGCGTGATTCAGATTCTCGATCCTGAGGGGCTGAGAATAGGTACTTTTTATGTCTATGACGCCTATTCGATGGAGTTGAGAAAGCTCCGTAAAGAGTATGAAGTGGATGGAGACAACGATGAACTCCGTGAAAAGATAGAAAATGAAGAGGATCGCATAAAAACAGTCCTCTGCAATCTATTGCGCCCATATTCAGACAATTTAACAAAATTGTTACATTCTCTTGCCCAGCTCGACATCATAATTGCAAAGGCTTTTCAGATGAAAAAAGGGGAATTTATCATCCCCGGTGTATCAGAGAAGACTATTTTGAAAGGGATGTTCCATCCGCAGATTCAGTCTATCCTTGCCGAGACAGGAAAAGAGTTTCAGAAGGTCGATTTTTCGTATGAGATAGGGATTCCTTCTACTATCATAGGGGCCAATATGGGGGGCAAAACAGTTGTTCTGAAGACACTGACCTTGTGCCAATATCTGTTTCAGTTCGGATTCGCTATTCCGGCTTCAGAGGGTGAAATGATGGTATTTGACGAGATTTATTTCTGCATCGGTGACGAGCAGAGCCAGAATAAGGGGCTATCTTCATTTGCGGCAGAGATGCTTAGAATCAATAATGTGCTTGAAAGGGTGGAACATGGGGGAAAAGTGCTCTCACTGATTGACGAGCCTGCACGTACCACCAATCCTATTGAGGGGAGGGCTTTGGTTTGTTCTCTCTTGAAAATGATTTACGGCAAAAGCAATCTTTCCCTTGTCCTCACAACTCACTACAATGTGGACAATGGAGGCCGCTGCTGGAGAGTGAAAGGACTTGTAGAGGGAGCAAAAGGCATTTCAGGTCTGAAAATGGATTACAGTCTGCTTCAGACCGAGAACAATGAAGTCCCACATGAGGCGATAAATATTGCTACAGAGCTGGGAATAAGTGAATTATGGCTTGAAGAAGCCAAAAAGTATTTGGATAAGACAAAATGACACTATTTTAATAATTATTATAAAACTACTCACTATTTATGATGGAAAGCAAATTAGGACTGGACTTTAAGAAAGTGGCTTACGCGAGGTCTCTTGCAAAAAACATTGCAGATGACGTCCAGACTTTCGTTGAGTCCTACACCACGGTTGCGGTGGAAAGGACTCTTTGTAGGCTTTTTGGTATTGACGGTGTCGATGAAAATCAGGTACCGCTCCCTAATGTTGTCGTTGATGAACTCAAAGGTAAGGGGGTTTTGAATCAGGGCGTATTATTCTATTTGGGTAATGCGATGGTTCAGACCGGATTGTCTCCCCAGCAGATTGCCGAGGGAGTGGCTGCCGGAACTCTTGACCTTGTAAGAATCGAAGTGGTTGATAAGAAGAAGATAGAAAGTACGATTCAACCTGTTATAAATGATGCTGTTAATCGTATCCGTTCACGCCGTGAAAGACGTAATGAATACCTTAAGACCATAGGTGAAGGTCCAAAACCTTACATATATGTGATTGTGGCTACCGGTAATATCTATGAAGATGTAGTACAGGCCGAAGCTGCTGCACGTCAGGGAGCCGATATTATTGCGGTTATCCGCACCACGGGTCAGTCTCTGCTTGATTATGTTCCTTATGGTGCTACCACAGAGGGATTCGGCGGAACTTATGCTACTCAGGAGAATTTCAAGATCATGCGTTCCGCTCTCGACAAAGTAGGAGAGGAAGTAGGCCGTTATATCCGCTTATGTAACTATTGTTCAGGGCTTTGTATGCCTGAAATAGCTATCATGGGCGCATTTGAGGGATTGGATGTGATGTTGAATGATGCTCTTTACGGAATTTTATTCAGAGATATAAACATGCAGCGTACCCTGATTGACCAATATTTTTCTCGTGTGATCAACGGTTTTGCAGGTGTGATAATAAACACGGGGGAAGATAACTATCTGACCACTGCAGATGCTGTTGAAGCCGCTCATACGGTGCTGGCATCGGATATCATCAATGAACAATTGGCCTTGCTCGCCGGTCTTCCTGAAGAACAGATGGGGCTTGGACATGCGTTTGAGATGGATCCGGCTTTAGAGAACGGGTTCTTGTACGAGTTGGCACAGGCGCAGATGACAAGGGAGATATTTCCAAAGGCGACATTGAAATATATGCCTCCGACAAAATTTATGACGGGAAATATTTTCAGAGGTCATATTCAGGATGCTCTATTCAACATGATAGGAATTTGGACACATCAGGGTATTCAGCTGCTTGGAATGCCTACGGAGGCCATTCATACTCCATTTATGAGCGATCGCTATCTTTCCATCGAGAATGCCAGATATATCTTCTCCAACATGAAGAATATCGGTGACGAGGTGGAATTCAAGGAGGGGGGCATGATCAGACAACGTGCAGCGACCGTGGTGGACAACGCCATTGAACTTTTGGAGAAGATAGTTGCTGAAGGGTTGTTCAACGCCCTCGAAAAGGGTATTTTTGGAGATGTTAAACGTCCGAAGAACGGCGGTAAGGGGCTGGACGGCGTTTGCCAGAAAGGCGAAAATTATATGAATCCATTTATAAATTTAATGAAAGGAGCAAAATAATATGAGTGGCGGACTATATTCAATGGCAGCCAAGGATTTTGACAAGACCTTGGATTTAACAAAAGTAAAGCCATACGGCGATACTATGAATGACGGTAAGGTACAATTGAGTTTCACTTTACCCGTTCCTGCAGGTGCAGAGGCTGTAGAAGCTGCCAAACAGCTGATTAAGGAGATGGGATTTGACAATCCGTTAGTAGTGTTCTATCGTGAACTGACACCCGGATATACTTTTTTCAATTGCTACGGCAGCAGTGTTCATACTGTCGATTTTACATCTATATATGTTCCTAAAGTCGAATCAACCGTAATGGACATGAAGGAAACTGACGATTATATTCGCGAAAATATCGGTCGCAAACTTGTGGTAATCGGAGCCTCTACAGGCACCGATGCCCATACTGTAGGTATTGATGCAATCATGAATATGAAAGGATATGCAGGACACTACGGACTTGAAAGATACGATATGATTGACGCATACAATCTCGGAAGCCAGGTTCCGAATGAGGAATTTCTGGCAAAAGCAATCGAGCTGAATGCCGATGCACTTCTCGTATCACAGACTGTAACTCAGAAAGATGTTCATATAAAGAACCTTACAGAGCTTGTAGAGCTTATGGAGGCAGAAGGTCTGCGCGATAAGATGATTCTTATATGCGGCGGACCTCGTATTTCACATGAACTTGCCAAAGAGCTCGGATACGATGCGGGCTTCGGAATGAACACTTACGCTGATGACGTGGCTTCATATATTGCTCAGGAAGTGGTTAAAAGGGCATCCATAAATAAAAAATAACGAAATTATCAATTGAAAACTAATAATATGATGGACAAGAATCAAATTAGAGAGGTGATTGCCAAGAGGGCAGCCCTCGAACTTCACGATGGTGATGTTGTAAATCTCGGTATTGGTATTCCTACGGCTATACCTAATTATCTGCCTGCAGGTATCAATGTTACTCTCCAATCGGAGAACGGACTACTCGGTATGGGACCCGCTCCGGAAGCAGGTAAAGAAGATCTTGATTATGTTAACGCAGGTGGCGGATTTATTACCTACCAGCCGGGCGCTTACGCATGTTCTTCAGCTGACTCGTTTTTGATAATCAGAGGCGGTCACGTGGACGCAACATTCCTTGGAGCTATGCAGGTTGATGAAAAAGGCGACCTTGCAAACTGGATGATTCCGGGCAAAAAGACTCCCGGTATGGGTGGTGCGATGGACCTGATAGTTGGTGCAAAGCGTGTAATCCTGACTATGGAACATACTGCCAAAGGCAATCCTAAAATTTTAAAAGAATGTACATTGCCGTTGACGGCTGCCGGTCAGGTCAATATGATTATCACCGAAATGGGTGTTATGAACATCACTCCGGAAGGAATCGTTCTGACTGAGATCAACCCTGAATTTACTGTTGAACAGGTTCAGGCTGCCACAGGTGCAACACTCATTATATCAAAAGATCTTAAACCGATGAGACAGTAATTGTCATGAATTACAGATTTTTGAAATCAGACAGCAGCAGGAAGGGGATTGTGATTCTCACAATCTCTTCTCCGGCTACTTTGAATGCCTTGAATACCACTATCCTTGGCGAAATAGACTCGTTTATCGACAATATAGACCTTTCTTCCGCCAGAGTCCTGATCATAACGGGAGAAGGAAAGTCCTTTGTTGCAGGCGCAGACATTGCTCAGATGAGTAAAATGACTGAAAATGAGGGATATGAATTTAGCAGATATGGCTCTAAGGTATTCAGGAAAATAGAAGAACTCGACATTCCTGTAATTGCGGCCATCAACGGATTTGCCCTTGGAGGAGGTTGCGAACTTGCCCTTGCGTGCGATATCCGTATTGCATCTGAAAAGGCAAGCTTAGGTCAGCCTGAGGTTAATCTCGGTGTAATCCCGGGATTTTCAGGAACATACAGACTTACTAAGATAGTCGGGCAAAGCTTTGCCAAGGAGTTGATATTTACAGGAAAGAGGATTTTTGCAGACGATGCATTAAAAATCGGACTTGTAAATGCGGTTGTTCCTGCAGATGTACTTATGGATGAGGCAGTCAAGATGGCTGAAAGTATATTGACGAGTGCTCCCATAGCTGTAAAATATGCAAAAAAGTGCATCAATGACAACTATGTTCTTTCTACCACGGATGCCATTTCACTTGAGAACAACTATTTCTCAAAATGTTTTGCGACCGAAGATCAGAAAGAGGGTATGACAGCTTTTCTTGAAAAGAAAAAAGCTGATTTTAAGAATAAATAAGTATTAATCTAAATTATTAAATATCATGAAAATATGTGTTATTGGAACCGGTACGATGGGTTCCGGAATCGTTCAATCATTTGCACAGTCCGACATTCCCGTACTTATGAAGTCGAGAAGTCAGGCAAGTTGTGACAAGGCGGTAGCCAAGATTACCAAATCTCTTTCAAAACTTGTAGAGAAAGGTAAAGTTACTAAAGAATATATGGACGCTACACTTGCAAATATCTCTACTACAACAGAATATGAAGCATGTGCAGATTGCGACCTTATCATAGAGGCAGCTGTCGAAACTATGGAGCTCAAAAAAGAACTCTTCAAGATGCTCGACACTATGTGCAAACCTGAAGCTATCCTTGCTTCAAACACATCTTCACTATCTATTACCGAAATAGCTGCAAGCACTTCAAGACCTGACAAAGTGATAGGAATGCACTTCTTCAATCCTGCTCCCGTAATGAAGCTTGTTGAACTTATCAAAGGCCAGAAGACCTCTGACGAAGTTGCTACTTCTATCTCAGACCTTGCCAAATCTATCGGAAAAGTACCTGTAATGGTCAATGAAGCTCCGGGATTTGTTGTAAACAGAATCCTGATACCTCTTGTAAATGAGGGAATCGGCATCCTTGCGGACGGCGTTGCCACAAGAGACGAAATCGATGAAGCAATGAAACTTGGTGCAAACCATCCTATGGGTCCTCTTGCATTGGGCGATTTGATCGGCCTCGACGTATGTCTTGCCATCATGGAGGTTCTTCACAAAGAATTCGGAGACGACAAATACAGACCTCATCCTCTATTGAGAAAGATGGTTCGCGCCAATCTCCTTGGAAGAAAGACAGGTGAAGGTTTCTACAAATATTAATAGCTAATAACGAAAGACAATATGGATTTTAATTTAAATAAAACACAGCAACTGTTCAGGCAGATGATTCGCGAATTTGCAGACAAAGAGGTTAAACCGCTCGCTGCAGAGATTGACGAACAGGAACGTTTCCCTGAAGAGACAGTAAGAAAAATGGCCAAATTGGGCCTTTTCGGAATCCCCGTACCAAAAGAATATGGCGGAGCAGGTGGAGACAATATTATGTATTCAATTGCAGTTGAAGAACTTTCACGCTGTTGTGCAACAACGGGTGTAGTGGTTTCGGCTCATACATCTTTGTGTGTTGCTCCTATTCTGGAACACGGCACAGAAGAACAGAAAATGAAATATGTGCCTAAACTTGCCTCAGGCGAATGGATTGGCGCTTTCGGTCTTACAGAACCAAATGCAGGTACCGACAGCTCGGCACAACAGACAACAGCCGTTCTCGAAGGTGACGAATGGGTATTGAACGGAAACAAGATATTTATCACAAATGCAGGACATGCAGATATTTATGTGATTATTGCCATGACTGACAAGTCTTTGGGCAACAAAGGCATCTCGGCATTCATAGTTGAAGCGACAACTCCAGGATTTTCAGTAGGTAAAAAAGAGTTGAAACTCGGTATCAGAGGCAGCTCTACAGCAGAACTGATATTCACCAACTGCCGCATCCCTAAAGAGAATCTTCTCGGCAAGGTGGGTGGCGGTTTCCCTGTCGCAATGAAGACCTTGGACGGTGGCCGTATCGGAATCGCCTCTCAGGCGCTCGGTATAGCTCAAGGTGCTATGGATGAGACAGTTAAATATACCAAAGAGAGGAAACAGTTTGGTAAGGCTATCGCCGCATTCCAGAACACTCAATTCCAAATGGCTGATTTACAGACCAAAGTTGAAGCTTCAAGACTACTTGTACGCTCTGCTGCATTTAAAAAAGACCAGCATGTTCCATACTCTGCCGATGCTGCCATGGCCAAACTGTTTGCAGCCGAAACAGCAATGGAAGTGACTACCAAGGCTGTCCAATTCCACGGAGGCTATGGTTATACTCGTGAATATCCTGTCGAAAGGATGATGCGTGATGCTAAAATTACCGAAATCTATGAAGGTACTTCAGAGGTACAACGTATGGTGATTGCCGGTAAATTGTTTGGTAAATAATTATTAAAGAGTTGAATTTATGAAAATATTAGTTTGTATAAAACAAGTTCCGGATACTACCGAAATTAAAATCGACCCGGTAACCAAAACCCTTGTACGTGAAGGTGTTCCATCCATAATGAACCCCGATGACAAAGGAGGTTTGGAAGTGGCTCTGCAACTTAAAGATCAGGTTGGAGCTGAAGTGACAGTAATAACAATGGGTCCTCCTCAGGCAGACCTTATCCTGCGCGAAGCTTTCGCCATGGGTGCTGACAGGGCTATTTTGCTGACAGACAGAAAATTTGCAGGAGCTGATACTCTTGCCACATCCAATGCTCTTGCAGGTGCTGCAAGGACCATGGATTGGGATTTGATCATCACAGGCCGTCAGGCTATCGATGGCGATACTGCACAGGTCGGTCCTGAAATGGCTGAACACCTTAATATTCCGCAGATTACATACGTTGCAGGTCTTGAATATGACGGTAAGAAATTTACAGTCAAGAAAGAGACGGAAGAGGGGTATCAACTACTCGAATTTGAAGGAAAATGCCTTCTTACAGTACTTGCTTCTGCATATAAACCTCGTTATATGAGTGTCGGCGGTATTGTTGACGCATATAGCAGGGATGTTGAGATATGGACAGCCGAAAAAATAGATCTTGCCGAAGAAAAACTCGGTTTGAAAGGGTCTCCTACAAAAGTTATCAAATCATTTACCAAAGGTCTCAAACAGGCCGGTGAAGTATATGAAGTTGATACAGAGGAAGCTGTTGGTATCATTATCAGCAAATTGAAAGAGAAATATATTATCTAACCCGTCTAAAATTCGATTAAAATGGATAAAACTCAATATAAAAACGTATTCGTATTTGTAGAACAAAGAGACGGTGTTATTCAATCAGTCGCTTTGGAATTGCTTGGCAAGGCACGCACTCTGGCCGATGTACTTGGTGAAAAAGTGGTAGCTGTGTTTCTTGGAAGCAAAATCTCCGATTCATGCAATGCTCTGATAGAGTATGGTGCGGATGAGGTGATACTCGTCGATAATCCTAATCTTAAAGATTATATCACAGAACAATACACACAAGCTGTATCTCAGGTAATCTTGAATTTCAAGCCGTCAATCATGCTTTTCGGAGCAACCACCATCGGTCGTGACCTCGGTCCTCGTCTGGCTGCACGTCTCGGTACCGGTCTTACCGCCGATTGTACCAAACTTGAGATTTCGGAAGATACAAAAGAGTTGATGATGACTCGTCCCGCATTCGGCGGTAACCTTATGGCTACCATCATGTGTACCAATCACAGACCTCAGATGTCAACAGTACGTCCAGGTGTAATGCAGAAAATGCCTCAGGATAAGTCACGTAAAGGGGTTGTAACTCCTTTTGCCCCCAAATTCGATACTTCCAAATTTATCGTCAAACTGATCAAGACCGTCAAAGAGGACAAAGGTCTTGTCGATATCGCTGATGCCAAAGTGCTTGTATCAGGCGGTAGAGGTGTCGGTTGCAGGGAAGGATTTGATAAGTTGAGAGCTTTGGCAGATGTGCTCGGTGCTGAAGTGTCGTCTTCTCGTGCCATGGTTGATGCAGGTGTCATGCCTCATGAACGTCAGGTTGGCCAGACAGGTAAGACTGTCCGTCCGGATCTCTATTTTGCCCTTGGTATTTCCGGAGCTATCCAGCACCTTGCAGGTATGGAGGAATCTGAATTTATCGTTGCTGTCAATAAGGATAAGTTTGCACCCATTTTCAAGGTTGCGGATCTCGGCATTGTAGGTGATGTAAATAAAGTGGTTCCACTTCTTACTGAGAGGCTGAAGAAAAAATTGTAGAAATCACTCAACTAAAATATAAAAGCCGGTGTCATCGTAGTGAGATACCGGCTTTTATACTATTAAGGCCCGTATGGGGCATGTTCATAAAGGTCTGGTTTATGATGCCGTACTGTGTCAGGTCAGTTGTTGATCCAATCACTGATGGGCAGGGTCTCTCCGAAGAATTGCTGCAGAATAGGGGTGACAATGTCATGCCCTTTGGCACTGTCGGTGAAATAGACTACAGAGCTCCTGTCCTCAGGTCTGAAAATAAATAATGCCTTAAAATTGCCATTATCCCCCCAATGCCAATAATATTTTGGAGCAGCGGCATCGGACGGCTTGACAGAACCTATACCAATACACCAGTAAATGGTTGAATCACAATCTCTATGCTCGTCTGCATATCTGATGGCATGTACCTGCGGCGTAAGCATCTCTTTGTGACTTTGTTTTGAAAGACCTTTTCCTTCCATCAGAGCCGTGACAAAGCGGGAGTATTCAACGGCATTGGTTCTTAGCGTGTATGCACAATTTTCACGCGGGTGACGTCCCGTGCCTCGATTTTCGCTGTCGCGGTTGAAACCGGGCAGAGCGAGGGTGTCATATTGTGGAAGCCATCTGTATGATGTTGTCGGCATATCGAATGGCTCAAATACCTCCTTACGTGCAATCTCATCGAGTGTGGAATGTCTTATAGCCTCAACTGCACGCTGAAGAAAAGCATAACCTTCACCTGAATATGAAAAACATGAGTCTGCAGGATATTTGAAAGAGATGATACTTGTCGGCCATTCCTCGGAAGAAGGACCTGCAGCCCAATTTGGAAGTCCGCTCTTGTGTGAAAGCACCATTCTTGCCGTTAATTTGCACGCCTGCTCCTTATCTTCAAATCGGTCAATATCTGTATATTCCGCTATTGGTTTGTCGAGATCGATCTCTCCATTATCAACCATTTTCATGACAATGTAGGCAAACACCGGTTTGCTTAGAGATGCGGCCTGAAAGATGCTGTTTGCCGTAACGTCATTGTCCATAAATGATGCACTGTCAGGTACGGATACTACACAGACGTCATTAAATTTTTCATGATAAACGAGTTGAAGTGCCGGAATGCCGCAATCATTAACAAGGCTGTCAATGACTGAAATTTTGTTAATCATTTCCTGTTGGCTGATTTTCTGTGCATTATTGGTACAGCTAATAGCCAGGGCTGAAAATAAGAGTAAAAAAAGTAAAAAATTTTTCATTATTTTTTTGTAATTAAAAATATTTGCATACCTTTGCAATCCCAAAACGAAAGGGAGCATAGCTCAGTTGGTTTAGAGCATCTGCCTTACAAGCAGAGGGTCGGGGGTTCGACTCCCTCTACTCCCACGAAACAGTCGGATTTCCGACTGTTTTTTTTATGTCACAAGTATTGTACATTGTAGTAACTTGATGAGATATTGTCTTCATAATCAATCGTTAAAGTCATAGTGTTCCATTCCCTTGTCTTGTCGTGAGTTATCAGACACGTTATGTCGATTGTGTCCCACATTTCGCATTTGTGAGTTGCTCCATTACGGTCGATATATTCAAGTTCGTAGGCTATCTTATCGTCCTTCAACCATAATTTGAATAAAATCTTCTGCCAATGTGGTACATCAACGGCATCTTTGATAATTTGAATAATGTTTGACTCGTAATCAGGTGCTTTATAATCCATACTGTCGTAAATAATATTTAATTATCAAAGTTAAGAAAAAAATCACAATCGGATATTATTTATTTTGACGATATTCCATCCATGCTCATGGATGTGGGACTTGGTGATGTCCGATGAATTGACATAATAAAGAGGAGGATCCGCAGATACATAATGTCCATTCGAAGTGAGATCGATACAATCGATTTCGTATGATGTGTTGGCTTCAAGGGTGTTGAATTGAATAGGGTAGAACGTTGGCGTGTATTCAATCTGGCCCGACAATATCAATTTAGTCTTTACATCGGTCGATGATGTAGGGTAACAATAAAAATAGACGGGAGTGGAGTATGTCGCCCCTTTTTCCAAATATCCGATGTTACAGCCCAGATGAGTGTTGTATGTATAATTGCCACTTCCTAAAATGTAGTTGCCTAATTCCGTGCCTGCCAATGTAATGGAATACGAACTCCAAAGATTTGACGCATCGACATCAACTCCCGAGGGACGTATTGTGGCATATCCGCAGATTGAAGACATGTTTGCGGACAGATATGCGATGCCTCTGTATGTCATCTTGATGGATTTGATGACGATACGCGACACGAGTTTGTTCAACTCTACGGATACATTTGTATTGCCGCTTACGCTTACTGTGGAAATCCCGTACATGGTATAGATTCCGGGATATTCCTTTTCGATATTGGAAACGCATGAAGAAGATTTGCCGCTGTAGAAATTATATATCTCCTGTTCCGTATGCTGTGAATTGGCGATAATGAGTATCGTCTTGATACCTTCATGAGAGTTTATTGAGATGGTTCTATCTGTAATCGAGGTTGTTACCGGATAACCGGTACTTCTGTTCCATGCATCTGAAATGCGCTGATGCTTTTCAAGCCTGCTATTGCTGTCGAATATCAGGATGTCGAGACTTCTGATAGTCGAACATAATTCCGTATTTGTGAAATTACTCCCCGAAAGTTTGGTATCAGGCATCTGTACGGCATAGTTGTGTGAAACGGCCAGATTTATATTGAGTGTGGCGTCATCATATTTGGTGCATGCTTCCGTTAATATTCCAATAACAAGTAATAATATGATTGTTAGTGTATTATGTATTTTCATGACGATTAATATTAATAATGCAGCACGATTGCCCGTGCTGCATATTTAAAACGATTAAATAGTGATAGTGGCATAAGACTTTTTAGTCCAATCCTTAACTGTCAAAGTCAGGGATACGGCACCTTTTTCTACTTCAATATCAGGCCTGTCGCTTCCCGGTCGTGTAATAATCATATTGGAAATCTCATAAGTCATGTTACGTGACAGCATATATGTCGCTCCCGGTGCATCGGTGATGACAATCGGATAGTAATATAGCTGAGAATTAAGCTTTCCTTCAATTACAAGCATAGTCTTGGCCGAAGCATCGGAATTGGCATAGCAGTAGAAGTAATTGGGAGTGGTGTATGCTGTTCCTGTAATGTTCGGTAATGATGTCCCCAACATTGAACTCATGGCACATCCAACTGTATCAGCCGGTACAAGTGCATTCTGATTAAGTTTGGTGCCGCTGCCAAGTCCCGTGGAAATGGATGTATTTGGGTTTACATTAATAAGGTAAACCTTGACATCCGTCAGAGGCAATCCTGCATAACCTCCCGTAAATGCCGTCTGTAATGAAAGCAGTTCAACTCTTGAAACAAGTCTGTTCAACTCGATATTGACGGTAATATCACTTGTAATATTCTGAGTAGCTTTGCCGAGCATGAAGAAGTTTCGGGCATTTTCGCTTTTAAGCGATGAAACTTTTGCTTCAAGCTCGCTTAAAGTCTTTATGCTTGCAAATTGTGCAAGATCGTGGGAATTGGCAATTGCATAAATAGTCTTGCTTCCCTTTGATACAGTGATGTTGAAACTGACAGGAGTATTTCCCGATTTGAGTGCAATAGGGGAGCCGCTCTGTGATGTGTAGGCATCAAGACTTCCATTGGAATTGAATGCAAAGATCTGCAATGTCTGAACTTCCGCATCAAATGTGGAGTTGCCGTGATTGGTGCCGGAAGCCTTGGTTGCAGGCTGAAGTCCCGGTGATGCTACAGAAGTTGAATTAATCGGTGCAAAAGCGATGTTTACGACCGCTTTGTTGGATACTTCAATGTTGCCCTTATTACACGATGTAACGGACACGAGTGCCATGATGGGCACGATGAGATTTAATACTCTTTTTACCATAATTTTTTGTTTTAAGTAAATAAAATGTGTTGTGTTTGTTCAGTGCAAAAGTATAGGCTCTCAAATAGAATAAAAAGGGGTTTTGTCAACTTTTGTCCGGATTGAAAAATATATTTGGATTCTCGAAAAATTGCGATTTTTGTTAAATAAAAAGAGACTTTAAATACTGACAAATTGTCCGTATTGCGCCGTTGGTATCTTTTTTGTTTTTTAGTCGGAACAAATCAACAAAATAAACATTTAAAATTATATAATATGGCACAAGGAAAAATTGGAGTTACGACCGAGAATATATTTCCGGTCATTAAGAAGTTCCTCTATTCGGATCATGACATTTTTGTAAGAGAATTGGTGGCAAATGCAGTTGATGCCTCCCAGAAGATGAAAGCGCTTGCAAGTTCGGGCGATTTTAAGGGAGAACTCGGAGATATGACTATCAGAGTGGCTTTGGATGAAAAGAAAAAGACACTGACCATTACCGACAGGGGTATCGGCATGACGGAAGAGGAGGTGGACAAGTATATCAATCAGATTGCATTTTCAAGTGCAGGAGAGTTTTTGGAGAAGTATAAAGAGCAGATTGGCAGCATTATAGGACATTTCGGACTTGGTTTCTATTCTGCTTTTATGGTATCTGAAAAGGTTGAAATAGAGACTTTGTCGTGGAAAGAGGGATCAAAAGGGGTTAAGTGGGAGTGTTCCGGAGACCCGGAATACAAGATGTCGGAGTGTGACAAGGAGGACAGAGGCACCGTAATTACTCTTTATCTTGATGAAGAATCTAAGGAATTTGCAGAAGAAGGCAAGATAAACAGCTTATTGACAAAGTATTGCAAGTTTATGCCAATTCCAATCTGTTTCGGAAAGAAAAAGGAGTGGAAAGATGGCAAATATGTCGATACCGATAATGATAACATTATCAACAATACCGAACCTCTATGGGCGAAGAAGCCTGCCGATCTGAAAGATGAGGATTATATGAATTTCTACAAGGAGCTTTATCCTATGCAGGATGCCCCTCTGTTCTATATTCATCTGAATGTGGATTATCCGTTTAATCTGACCGGTATTCTCTATTTCCCGAAGGTGAAAGATCAGATGGAATTAACGAGAAATAAGATTCAACTATATTGTAATCAGATGTTTGTGACTGATTCTGTAGAGAATATAGTTCCGGAATTTCTTACATTGCTCCATGGCGTGATTGATTCTCCCGATATTCCGCTGAATGTGTCGAGAAGTTATCTGCAGTCTGATGCCAATGTAAAGAAGATTTCGGGTTATATAACGAAGAAAGTTGCCGACAGACTTGAAGATATAGCAAAGAATGATAAGGCCGAATTTGAATCGAAATGGGACAATTTGAAGTTGTTTATCGAATATGGTATGCTGACTGACGAAAAGTTCTGTGAGAGAGCTCAAAAGTTCGCTTTGCTGAAGAATACGGATGGAAAGTATTTCAATTATGAGGATTACCGCAAGGCAGTCGAGACTGAACAGACCAATAAGGATAAGAAAGTAGTGTTCCTTTATACCACAAATGCGGTTAATCAGTTTCAATATATTGAGGCTGCAAAGAACAAGGGTTATGATGTGTTGGTATTTGATTGTGGTCTCGATGCACATTTTGTGAATTTAATAGAGAACAAGTTGGAGAATGTATCTCTTGCCCGTGTAGATTCCGATTCGATTGATAAATTGATTGTCAAGGGAGATGTAGCCAAGTTCGAGATTTCGGAGGAAGATCAGAAGAAATTGACAGAGGTGTTTGAATCAATTCTTCCGAAGGAGAACAACTATATCGTCACAGTTGAAAATCTTGGTGAAAATGCCCAGCCTATTCTGATTACACAGAGTGAGTTTATGAGGCGTTACAGGGATATGGCTGCTCTGGGCGGTGGTATGAACTTCTATGGAGAAATGCCTGATTCATACAACATTACAGTTAATGCCGAAAATCCTGTCATAAAGAAGATCATGGGTGATGCCGGTGTGAGTGCGCTTACTGCCGATAATACTCTTCTGAAACAGGTTTCGGACTTGGCTCTGTTGGCTAACAATATGCTGAAAGGCAAAGAGTTGAGCGACTTTATCAAGAGAAGCGAAAGTTTGCTTTAACTTATTTCTTTTGAAAGAAATTCAGTATGTCGTATATAATCTTGTCTATTTGAGCCTGACTCTCAAGGGCTTCTATCGGGAAGCCGAGTGATACGGCTTTGTAAACGTCTCCGTCATATACAACTCCGGCCGAAATATTGTTGTCATTGTACCTATATACAGTATAGGCTTTAGGATCGGTAGGAACGAGGGCATCAGGAGTTTCAACAGCGTAACGCTCAGTGTTGGGCTTTGTATTGAATCTGTAGAGTTCGTTTACATTGACAGTTGAAGAAGCAGGTATTCCGAGAGGATTTTGTACAGCCTTTATCTCGCCTGTCTTTGAGGCATAATTGGTCATCCATCTGTATTTCAGAATATTTGAAGCAAAGCTCATGGATGGTACGATAATATCGGCATTCATGGTGGAGTCTATATCGAAATCGTATATTTTGTCCCAGATGTCGCTTGCGATATTGGCTCCCGATATGAGCAAATTGCCTCCACTGAGAGCGTAACTTTCGATTTTATGCTGAAAATCAAGAGGAAATACTCTGTATTTGAGATTTCCTGCACCCTTTCTTCCAATCATGGTGGTTACCTGTTTGCCGCAAATAATATCGACTACAGGGTAGTTATCCATATTGATTCTTGAAGATGTGATAGCGTCACGACTTGTGGATACGAAGCTGTAACCTGCTTTCATCAAGGCTATTCCGTGAATATATGGGTAATCGAATGTGTTCCCGGCGACTACCGTCGTCTCGTAATCGGCCCAAGAGGCGCCAAATCCGGGTGCATCATCATCCATCCATGGAATTTCTCTGCGAAATTCGTGTTGTGCACCTATATATGATATGTCTCGCAGGTATGGAACTCCTGCATCTATTGCATCTTGAAAACCTGCCCGTGAGGAATCTCTCGTGGCAAAGCTCGAAGGTGCCGAAATTCTGTCGAAATTGTTGACTACCAATACCGTTCGGGATTGGTCCGGAGTATCTGTCAGGCCTACGGAGAGTATCTCCGACGGGAAACTTTCACCACCGGCGTTGACAGCTGTTATCATGAAGCTGTATATTTTTCCCGGTTCGACGGCCATTCTCGCATTTTCTCCCCTGACAAGGAAGCCGTTGTCAAATCCTCCCTTGTCAACTCTTGTATAAACAATGTATCCGTCAGGGTAGGCGGTACTTTCGGTAGAGTCTTTGGTCGGAAGCCAATTAAGGTTAACACAGTGACCACCATTCGCATCTGTATCTATTTCTGCTGAAAATGTATTGATAGGCAGAGGTTGAACGGTGTATTCAAAATCGTTGATATATGCTATATATTTCAGCATACCTTTGTATATGGCTCTTGATACGCAGAATCGGAATGACGGGTCAAGTCCGTAGCGCATGTCTGCAAAGTTCTGGTGAGAAAGCAGTTCAAGCAGCATGGCCGGCACTTCAGGGCTTCTCGATTCGGAATATGAGCGGTCCCAAAGTCCTCTTCTTGACCATATAGGCTCAAAATTGGCTCTGATGTCGGATACTATCTGTGTCTGTACGATGTCGGTGAGGTCCCTGGCTATGATTCTTTTTTCGCCGTTCGGATATTTGTCGGAAGAGTTGGAGAGGCGTGTATAAATTGCCAATGATCCGATGATGGAGTCGTTGAGTGTGGTACCTGCATCTGTATGGAATGCAAATGACAAGTCAAGAGGAATATTATAACCTTTCCTGCCCGGCTTCAGATAGGAGCCGTCGGATAGGGTATTGACCCATTGACCGCGTGATTGGTAATCGTCATTATAGTCGGTCATGTCTCTGTTGATAGAGTAAATCGTATCGTTGAATCCTGCCCATTGCAGCCAATATCTTGCCCCCTCTGTAAAGCGCGGATACCCCGAAATTTCAGGAGATACGGTGAAATCCGTCTCTATTGGTTTTCCTTCAGGGTCAACTTCGGCAGGTTTGCGGGCTATATTTCCCATACCACCTCCAAATTTAACTGCATCGGCTGTTGTAACAATTTTGTTACTTTCATTGTAGGTGTTCAGAAAGACTCCATGGTTGTTGTTTTTCCCTTTTTCAAAGTAAAATCTGCCAAGATATATCCATGTTCCGCCTCCCATTGTCTGATTGACTGAAAATGTAGTGATGCCGCCACTGTAGCGCACTTCATATCGGGCTTTCGGATTTCCGTTTTTGACGGTTTGGTATGAAACATATACTGCATATTCTCCCGCTTGAGGAATGTCCGGAATCCATGACGCCGAAGCATTTCCCGAAGCAGAGCGGGCTGTTCCCATTTTGAATGGATTCTCCTTATATAGATAGAAATCTTTGGTATTTGCAAATCCCGAATCGGGTGCAGCATTCCATTTTCCGATTTCGGAGTAACCCGAATCGGGCGTGTCATTATCTACAACCACTTCATGACTTTGCCAGTCGCGTTCTCTCGGAAGCAGGACATTCGCACCTGCATTTTCAAGCATAGGTACTAAAAACGGCAGGACATAGCTCTGAGTATATAGGTCTTCTACCGTCTCGAATATGCGGGCACGCTGCCATTCCCATCTTTTCAACTTTGGTTCGTAGTAGTATCCGTGGCTCTGCCATATAGCTATATGTCTGTTCTGCAGGCCGCTTTCAATCCGATTGGATTTGGATTTGTTTGTCACGAGGGGAGCAGAGAGCTTTTTGTGGTATTTGCCGTTGAATTTTTTGTGCTCTTTTACAAAATCGTTATTGCGGTCGGAAGTGTAATAATTGGATTTAAGGTCTTCTAAAGGCTGTCCGTTGGTGTATATCTTCAGTTTACCTGAATATTTGAGATATTGTTCAGGCATAAAATGCCTTACAATAGCATAGATGTCTTCAATTTGTTTCTCTCTGAGCGGATATTCGCTCAATCCGGTCTTGAATCGGAGTGTCATTGTCTTCTTTCTGATCAGCAGAGTATCAATTCTGATGTATCCTGCAGAGGCATATTGAGATAGATAATTCTGAAGAGAATCAGTTGCCGGAGCGAATTGTTGTGAGAGTGTCTGTGTTTGTGCAAAAACTGCTGTAGAAATGAACAGAGAGGCACAAATGATGGTTAATAAATATTTTTTCATAAGAATAATAAAAGATTTGCAAAAATAGCTTATATTTGTGTAAAACGAAACAAGAAAAAATTAAATTTATGAAGAAATTATCTTTAGCAAATCTTCCAACTAAGATTCAGAAATTGAACCGCCTTTCTGCCGAAACAGGGGTTAACATTTACATTAAACGTGATGACCAGACAGGCAGTGAGTGGTCCGGGAACAAGATTCGCAAACTCGAATTTTCAGTACAGGAAGCTATTGAACAGGGAGCCGATATGCTGATTACTTGTGGCGGTATTCAAAGTAATCATTGTCGTGCAACGGTTTCGGTAGCAACTTATTTAGGCATGAAATCGGCTGTATTGCTGCGTATTTCGGATGAACCGCCTGTTGAAGGTAATTATTTCTTGGACAAGCTGCTTGGAGCAGATGTAAAGTTCTGCAATAAAGATGAATACAGGGAGAGCAGGGGAGAGATTATGCAAAGAATGGCGGATGAATATGCTGCTCAAGGGTATAAACCTTACATTATACCTGAAGGAGCTTCCAACGGAGTAGGGACACTTGGGTATTATAATGCTTTAAATGAGATAGTTGAGCAGGAAAAGGAGATGGGGGTAGTATTTGATACCATAGTTATAGCCACCGGTTCTGGCGGAACATGCGCCGGTCTCAATATGGCCAATATCATCAAAGGCTGCGGCAAACGTATAGTGGCAATGGCCGTTTGCGATGATGTGGATTATTTTCAGAAAGTGGCTTTGAGGATTTCAAGGGAAGCTTTGCACTATCTTGTAGAGCAGAAAGAAATCTCTCTCGAAAAAGCGGAAAGACTTGCAGAGAATCTGCAACAGACCGATTTTGAAGTTAATGACAAGTATGTCGGAATAGGTTATGCCCTGAGCCGTCCCGAAGAGCTTGAACATATCAAGAGGATTGCACGTCTCGAGGGTGTGGTGTTTGATCCCGTTTATACGGGTAAGGCTACTTACGGTCTTGTAAATGAGCTTCTTCCGGGTGGCAATCTGACAAATTCCAAGAATATATTGTACATACACACAGGTGGCATGTACGGATTGTTCCCTGTATCAAGGCAATTTGTCTGGTAATTAATCTTTGTTTCCGGAGAGCAGTTTGCAGAGAGCTATAATGACAGATCCGAGGGTAATGGCTGCGATATTGGCCACCAGATCCCAAGGGTCTGTTACTCTGTTGACAGTCAGTATGTTTTGGGACAATTCGACAATTGTGACTATTATCAGGCCTGAAAATAGGACGAAGTACAGGGTTCTCCAGAAATTCTTCCCTTTGAATGCAAAGAATGATATGACAGGATAGGGGAGAAACATGACAAAGTGGACACATTTGTCTATGGGGATGCCGAACATTTTGTCAGGTATCCAATTCTTATCCATTCCTGACACATTTCCGAGGCACAAGTATAAAATTGATGCGATATACAAAAGGAATAGTATTACTGAAATAATTCGTTGACCTGCTTTCACCCGATTAAGTTTAATGGTTTATAGTGTACAAAGATATTCTAAATTGCTTTATTTTTGATTTTTCTTTGCAATTTGACAAATTCGTCTTCGGATTTGACTTTGTCTATGATGGTGGTGACAACTTTGTATATTTCACCATTGATGGTGTAATCTGCTTTACAGATGAAGTTTACACGCTCTTGCCTGAGTAATTTGCGGGCTGTCTTAAATTTGCCGATGTCGGATTCCTGATATACGGCGATTGAATTTCCCCCGAACATCTTGACAATCTTCATACATGGTATATCTGTCTCTCCGTCACCAAAATAGATCATGTTGTTGAATGGAATCGGCTTTTGGTCGTCTTTCTGACTTTCATTGACTTTGGTATTGTCGCTTATGTCGAGAATACCTTTGGTTATCTTGAAGAGAAACTGAGTTTTACCTGTGTAATCGACAGCTACTGCGGGCCATACGGCAGCATTTGAAGAGTCGTAAAGAAATGAGCATGCAAATATTTTCTTAAATTCGTGAGCGATAACAGTCCCTTCAATCATCTCAGTCAGTCCTGACGAATTGATATAATGCTCAATTGTAACGCCGTGTCTCTTTCCATAATCGTTAATCAGAGAAAACCACTCCTTAACTCCTTCAAACAGCCTGATATGTTTGCCGAATGATACAAAAGTATCGCGTGTCAATGAAATTCCGGCCTCCTTTGCTTCGTCTATCATGAGTTTCATGTATGAAAGGATGTGACTCATATCCTGTCCCATGGAAATATCGTTGCTCATCTTCCAAAATTCTTCAGGAGTTTTGCCTATGGCCTGTATAAAGCCGAATTCCTGCATGTTGCCGGGAGAAAGGGTACCGTCAAAATCATAAATCAGTGCTACTATCGGTTTTTTTCTTGTCATATATGATATATTTAGTCTTATTATTTTATCCCTTATTTAAAAATTTCGCCACATTTTTACTGAATTTCACCACATTTTGTCGGAGTTCGCCCCATTCGGATATGCAAATATACTCATTTTCCTACATTTGCGAACCTTTGTAAAACAACATAAAAATGATAACACACTATCTGACCTACATTCAAAACAGCATTAAGAATTATTGGTCTTCCGAAGCCTTGAGCAACATCAACGGTGACACTTACACCTTTGGTCAAATGGCAGGGGAGATTGAACGAGTCCATATTTTGTTTGACAAGCTCGGTATCAAAAAAGGTGATAAAATTGCCATTTGTGCCAAAAATTCTGCACGTTGGGGGATTGCTTTTCTATCTTCCACGACATACGAAGCAACAACCGTTCCACTATTGAACGATTTTACGGAAGAAAGCATAATGCACCTTACAGATCACTCCGACAGTAAGATTTTATTTACGGATGTGGATATATGGAAAAAACTTGACCCTGAAAAGATGCCGCAATTGCTTGCAGTATTCTGTGTTGCAGACTTCTCTCTGCTTTTCAACAGGGCGGGAGAGCAATTTTTGGAGAGTTACAACAAATGGGACGAACTGTTTAAGGAGAGATTTCCAAGTTTCGGACCTGAAGATGTGGACTATCCTGTAAATAATTTTGAGGATCTTGCCCTGATCAATTATACGTCCGGTACCACAAGTGCCCCCAAAGGCGTTATGCTTACATACAGGAGTATCAGTTCAAATATTCAGTTCGGTTTGACACTGATTCCGAACAAGCAGGGGTGGAAGATTGTCTCAATGCTGCCTATGGCCCACATGTATGGCCTTGCGTTTGAGTTTCTTTATCAATTGGCAGGCGGCTGCCACATCTATTTTCTGGGAAAAATACCTTCTCCCAAGGTGTTGTTGAATTCATTTGCAATGGTAAAGCCTTATATGGTGGTCACCGTCCCTCTTGTTATTGAGAAAATTTTCAAAAATTCTGTATTTCCGACTATCAACAAGCCGTCAATCAAGAGATTGATGAAGATTCCGTTCTTCTCTAATATCATCAAGAACAGAGTCAGAAGGAAGATTCTCGACGCGTTTGGCGGTCAACTTCAGCATCTGATTGTCGGTGGTGCCGCCATCAATAAGGAAGTTGAAGATTGTATGAAAGATATACACATGCCATACACAGTAGGTTACGGCATGACAGAGTGCGGCCCGATATTGGGTTATGAAGATTGGCACAAATTCAAGAAACAATCGTGCGGAAAAGCTGTTCACAGAGTGGAAGTACGTGTCGATTCTGAAGATCAGGAACATATCGTTGGTGAAATACAGGTTCGCGGAGCCAATGTGATGGAGGGCTATTTTAAAAACCCTGAGGCAACAAAGGCTGCATTTACCGAAGACGGATGGATGAGAACCGGGGATCTCGGACTTATTGATGAAGAGGGAAATATATTTATCAAGGGGCGCAGCAAAAATATGATTTTGAGTGCTAACGGCCAGAATATTTATCCGGAAGAAATTGAGGATCAGCTGAATAATCAGCCATACGTGGTGGAATCAGTTGTTGTAGAGCGAGATAAGAAGATTGTCGCCCTTGTATATCCCGACATGGACAGGGTTTCTCAAGAGTCTCTCGATGAAAACGATTTGTCCAAATTGATGGAAAACAACCGTATCAAACTCAATCTGATGTTGCCTCTGTACAGTCGTATCGCTAAAATAGAGTTACGAAAAAAAGAGTTTGAAAAGACCCCTAAAAGATCTATCAAGAGATTCCTGTATAAATAAAACAGAAGAATCGTAATATAAAAAACGACCTTGTAAACGGAAAATCCGATTTGCAAGGTCGTTTTGAAAAATTTAGTATGAAAAATTAAAATTTCCTATCGAATTTGTATTTTACAAATAACTCGATAGCTTGGTATTCAGCCATTCCGAGTTTGTCGAACAATACTGCCGTATTGTGATTTCTCTCTTCGGCTCTCAGCCAAAATTCGCGTTTATCTGTTCCCGGGAATAATGGACGGTCTTTTTGAGACTGGTGACGGAAGATGGCTTCTCGTTTGATGGTAACCTCTTCCGGGCTCAATGGAACGGCCATTTCTTCTTCGGCTACATCCCATTCCTGCCATGCACCGCGGTACATCCATACTCTGCAATCCTTGAACCAAGGTTCATTTGACAACTGCTCAAGAGCCCCTACAACAGCTTCAAAACATACTCTGTGTGTGCCATGAGGGTCGGTAAGGTCTCCGGCGGCAAAGATCTGGTGAGGTTTGACATCCATGATAAGCTTCTTCACGATGTCAACATCGGCCTGTGACAGAGGCTTCTTCTTCACGCCACCCGTTTCGTAGAACGGAAGATTAAGAAAATGGATTCTCTCTTCAGGTATTCCGAGATAACGGCAGGCAAGAGATGCCTCTCCACGACGTATGGCCGATTTGATTTCTCTGACCTCTTTGGTATCCGGAACTCCAGGATGTTTGTGAGAGAGATCTTCAACTACTTTTTTGTATATTTTATGAAGTTCAGCCTCTTTGTCGGCAAGTGAAGGATAAATTTTACAGGTATCTTCAAATGTATCGAGATATTTTATGACTTCGTGGTCAAATACCGCGATATTTCCTGAAGTTTCGTAAGCCATGTGCAGTTCGTGACCCTGTTCTGAAAGGCGGGCAACCGTACCTCCCATTGAAATTACATCATCGTCCGGGTGAGGGGAGAAGACAATAACTCTTTTAGGAAACGGTGTAGCTCTTTCGGGACGGGTTGAATCATCTGCATTGGGCTTTCCTCCCGGCCAACCTGAAATAGTATGCTGCAAATCATTGAATATTTTGATATTCAAGGCATTAGAGCCATTAGAGGAGGTTACGAGATCTCCAAGCTGATTATCGTTGTAGTCGCGATTGGTAAGCTTCAGAATAGGTTTGTCAAGCTTTTGGCAGAGCCAGAATACCGCTTTTTTCTTGAGGTAATCGGTCCATTCACATTCGCCTACAAGCCAAGGTGTCTTGATGCGGGTCAATTCTGCGGAAGCAGATGAGTCGATGTGAAGGCAGATATTGTTGTGATTTTGAAGAAACGATGATGGAATCTGGTCGGAAACAGCACCTTCCACCATGTTTTTCACCCTTGTTGCACCACTTTCGCCCCATGCAAGGCAGATAATCTTCTTGGATTTGAGCATAGTCCCGATACCTATTGTCAAGGCATTCATGGGAACGTATTCGACTCCGAAGAAATCGCTTGCCGCAGACATCCTCGATGAGTGGTTAAGAGTAACGACACGTGTGAGAGAATTGGACTGGGTCCCCGGCTGATTAAATGCCATGTTGCTTGTAATCAGCAAATCAATGCCGCCCGCATCAAAAATGGCTTTTTCGTAAGAGTCGCAATACTCTTTGATATTGTCTCTCCTGGTACTCTCAAGGCATTTGATATTTTCAGGAAGAATGTCCACCTGGTCGAAAATATACTCCTTCAAGAATCTGTAGTGACTCTGCAGTTCCTGCCTGTCGAGAGGATAATATTCGCTCATTGAGAAGGCTATAACATTTTTAAAGCTGACAAGATGATTGTTGTAAGCTTCAACAATCTTTTCATATACCGGAATTGATGCAGATGTGGCATCAAAACATATTGCACATTTGGATTTCTCCGGAGTGTAATTAATCAGATCGATAATCTCCTGAGCAATCACTTTGGCTGCTTCGGCTGAATTCTTATAGATTTCAACCGGCATCTTTTCAAAGCGCTTTGAATAATCGGAATTTTGTATCATTGGTTGAATAATTTTTTTAAGCTGCAAAGTTACTAAAAATGGAGAAAAAGTTGTCAATAATCATACTTTTTCCACATATTTTGAAGTCTTTTACGAATGTCGTTCTCTTTGGAATTGTTGCCCGGATCGTAGAATCTGGTGTTTTTAAGGGTATCAGGCAAAAATTCGAGGTCCGTGAAGTTACCTTCGTAAGAGTGGGCATACTTATAATCTCTGGCATAACCGAGATCTTTCATCAACTGAGTCGGGGCATTGCGCAGATGAAGCGGAACGGGTGGAGCATCATTTGTGCTGTTGACAGCGGCCAGAGCAGCATCTATGGCGGTTATCGCAGAATTGCTTTTTGGCGATGTGGCAAGATAAATGCACGTTTGAGCCAATACAATGCGCCCTTCAGGCATCCCTATCTTGTGCACAGCCTCAAAACAGGCTTGTGCGAGGAGAGCTGCATTAGGGTTGGCAAGTCCTATATCTTCCGAGGCTAAAATTATCATTCTTCTGGCTATGAAAAGGGGGTCTTCTCCACCGGCTATCATTCTGGCCATCCAATAGACAGCTCCATTAGGATCACTTCCACGCATGCTCTTGATGAATGCCGAAATGATGTCGTAGTGCTGCTCTCCGTTTTTGTCGTATAATGCGATATTTTCCTGAAGCCTGTCGGTGACCACCTTATTGTCAATCTCTATTTTTGCATTTTCAGGGAACGAAGACACGATTATGTCTATGATATTAAGCAATTTACGTGCATCTCCGCCGGAAAATCCGAATAGGGCTTCCTTCTCCTTGATTGTGATGTCCCGCTGCTTCAGGATGACATCCTCTGTCAGAGCTCGCTGTAAAAGTGCATCCAAGTCTTTGATTTCAAGACTTTTAAGTACATATACCTGACAGCGGGAGAGTAGGGGAGTGATTACCTCGAATGACGGATTCTCTGTAGTGGCGCCGATAAGAACGACAGTCCCGTTCTCTACAGCTCCGAGAAGTGCATCCTGCTGGGCCTTGTTGAATCGGTGTATTTCATCGATAAAGAGGATTGGAGAGCCTTTTGCAAACATTCTGTTGGATTTGGAGCGATCGATGATCTCCCTGATATCTTTTACTCCGGAGCTGATGGCCGACAAAGTGAAAAACTCTCTGTCAAGCTGATTGGCTATGATGCGTGCAAGAGTTGTTTTGCCGACACCCGGAGGTCCCCATAGTATAAATGATGAAATATTGCCGGTTTCAATCATTTTGCGGAGTATGGAGTTTTTGCCCACAAGATGTTCCTGACCGAAATATTCCTCAAGAGTTTTGGGTCTCAGGCGCTCAGGAAGCGGAATCGTGGTCTGCTGATAATATTCGTCTTCGTTATGTGTCATGATACTAATATTGTACTTCTTATATGTGTTTTATATGCAAGGCAGGGGGAAGTCAAAACATATTATTTAACATAATATAAATTGTATATAATACGGCATATACGGCCGATTAGTGGCTTTCAGGCCAGGTTATTGCAGCTTTCCCCGGAATACGTGCATGTAATATTTTCAGTAAAATTAATAAAAAAACCGTAAATGTAATCTCATCTGCCAGATTTTAGTTTCTATTATATCTAAAACACATTTTTATTATGTATTTTTGCAAAAAATATAATATGGGAAGGAAAAATAAACCGTTTTTAGAAAATGTTGAAATAGAGACTGTTGCGGCGGAAGGAAACTCTTTGGCACATGTTGACGGAAAGGTGTTGTTCGTATCACAGGCAATTCCTGGCGATATTGTTGACGTTCAGGTAAATAAAGTCAGACGCGGATATATGGAAGGTTATATTGTCAACCTTGTAAAGCCATCTTCTTTCAGACTTGAACCTTTCTGCAGACATTATGGAGAGTGCGGAGGTTGCAAATGGCAGCCGCTCCCCTATCAGATGCAGCTCGAATTCAAGCAACAGCAGGTTTCAGATCAGCTTTTGAGAATCGGACATCTGAATATCCCTGAAATTTCTCCAATTTTGGGTTCACAAAAAACTCAAGAATATCGAAACAAACTCGAATATACCTTCTCTTCCCGCAGATGGATACTTAAAGGAGAAGATATAGATGCACTTACGGACGTTGACAGACTTGGTCTCGGGTTCCATATAGGTGGATTCTTCGATAAAGTGCTCGATATAGAAAAGTGCCATCTTCAGAGAGAGCCTTCCAATGCTATAAGGTTGTTTATCAAGCAGTACGCTATAGAACACGGATTGAGTTTCTATGATTTGAGGAACCAATACGGATGTTTGAGAACACTGATGATAAGGACCACATCCACAGGCGAGGTAATGATAGTCGTGTCGTTCGGGAAAGATGCCGCAGGGGATGATTCAAGCGCTGCCGGATTGATGAGAAACTCACTTCTGAGTGCAGTAAGAGACCATTTTCCGGAGATAACTTCACTGTATTATGTGGTCAATCCGAAAGGGAATGATACCTACAATGACCTTGAATGCGTATTATTTTCAGGAAAAGAGGCAGTTTACGAACAGATGGACAATCTTCGCTTCAAAATAGGTCCGAAATCGTTCTACCAGACCAATTCCGAACAGGCCTACAGACTTTATTCAATCGTAAAAGAGTGCGTTGCAGATGCCGTTTCACGCATTGGAGGCTCGAAAAGGCCGATTATCTATGACTTGTACACGGGAACAGGCACTATAGCTCTGTTTTTATCGAATATGGCCTCTAAAGTAGTTGGAATAGAATATGTTCCGGAGGCTGTTGAAGATGCATGGGTCAATGCTCGCGAAAACAATATCACTAATGCAACTTTTACTTCAGGTGACATGAAGGATGTACTTAACAATCAATTTATTATAGAGAACGGACAACCCGACATAATCGTACTTGATCCGCCACGGGCAGGGATTCATCCCGATGTAGCCGAAGTAATAATGGAGGCCTCCCCTGCCTTTATGATTTATGTAAGCTGCAATCCGGCCACACAGGCACGAGATCTGGCTATATTTTCAGCGATGTACAATATAGTCAAAGTACAGCCTATAGACATGTTTCCACACACACAGCACGTCGAAAATGTAGTTTATCTCGTAAAAAAATAAGAACTGAAGATATGAATAATCCATTATTTGACAAGACTATTTGCGCCCCTGCCACGGTACAGGGAACAGGAGCCATAGCGGTGATAAGAGTGAGCGGAAACAGGGCATTTGAGATTGTAGATAAGGTATTTGTCTCACGCAGAGGCGATTTGTTGACGGATGTTCCCGGATATTCCCTCCGCTACGGAAGTATTTTCAGAGGAAAAGAGCTGCTCGATGAGGTCATAGTTTCTGTCTTTAAGGCTCCTGCGTCATTTACGGGCGAAAATACAGTCGAAATCTCCTGCCACGGCTCTAACTATATTGTAAGTGAGATATTGGCTCTATTGCTCGAAAATGGGGCAAAAATGGCATCTCCCGGTGAATTTACCCAACGCGCTTTTATAAATGGTAAGATGGACCTTGCTCAAGCAGAAGCAGTTGCCGATTTGATTGCATCTCAGACTGCCAGCGCCCATAAATTGGCCATATCTCAGATGAAAGGCGGATTCTCGAAAGAACTTGCATCGATGAGAGAGCAGATGCTTCATATTGTATCTCTGATGGAGCTGGAGCTCGATTTCAGTGAAGAAGAAGTCGAATTTGCAGACAGAAAAGAGCTTAATGACTTGTTGGACAAAGTGCTCGTCCATATTGGCGAACTTACTTCAAGCTTTAAATTAGGTAATGTCATTAAAAATGGTGTTCCTGTGGCAATTGCAGGAGCAACAAATACTGGTAAAAGTACGCTTTTGAATGCTCTTTTGGGAGAAGAAAAAGCTATAGTCTCCCCGATTCACGGCACAACTCGTGATGCTATTGAGGATACAATCAATATTGACGGCATTTTATTCAGATTTATCGATACGGCCGGCATCAGAAGCACAAAAGGAACCATCGAAAGCATTGGAATCGAGCGATCATTCGAGAAAATCAGACAGGCTTCAGTGGTGCTGATGATGCTTGACGGCAAAAAACCTGACAGCTTCAATACAGCCATAAGCACCTTAAGTTCTAAAATAGATAATAAAGGACAAAAAGTTGTAATACTGATAAATAAATGTGATACAATTAATGGACCTTCAACTACTGCGACCGACACTTTCAACATGTATTCCAAGATGGTCGGAGTATTTTCAAGCATAGTAGGCTTAACCCCACTTGCAGTTCTCAATATTTCTGCCAAACAAGGAGTGGGACTTGATAAACTCAAAGATGTGCTGATCAAATCTCAGCAGGATGCCAATATCTCTACCGACTCTGTACTTGTGACCAATTTGCGTCATTATGAAGCTCTCGCCAATGCCTCTGCTGCTTTAATACGTGTCAGAGAAGGGCTATGTACCAAACTTCCTACAGATTTGCTGACCCAGGATTTACGTGAGGCGCTCTATCACATCGGCACAATAGTCGGCGAAATCTCCACCGAAGAAGTATTGGGGAATATCTTTAAGAACTTCTGCATAGGAAAGTAGGTTGTGGCTCTGGTTGGGCGGCGAAGAGGCAGGCATCTACCCCGTTTTCAGGGCTAAATTGATGTAGATGCTGATTATGTTGAGTTTGTCGCTGCGGTAAATGGTTGGAATTTAGTGATTTGCAAATCTGACAGTTCTTTGAAAAGAAACATCTCCATCATTATGGGCCTAAAACGAGGGAGATGTTTGTTTCTATAGTCAGTAAAATTAGAGCTGTTTATCCAATAATATACCTTTCAGCATCGTTCCGACATATGTGTCTTTTTGTTCATTCTGGAAGAAGTGTCAACACAGCTATCGCTCTCAAGACCGATTATGATGCCAAGTATGGCGCTCCAACCTCCGCCACTCCGAAAGTATTCGTAAAATGGTTCTACGTGAACTGCGCCACCGGAGAGAAATCCGGAGAAATGATGGGACTTGCTACTTTGACAGCCTAAGCTTTCTTCAACCTACTTAACCTAACCGACGACAAACCGGGAGCAATGTCAAGCTTGCTTGAACATTGCCGAGGTGCGAAGGAGGAAAAGCCGAAGGCTTAACCTACTTAACCTAAACTATTTTTCCCCACCTTACTGCGAAGTATGGTGGGGATTGTTTTTGCCATGAAGTAATTATGAATTTCAAATCTTTTCGTATATTTGTGGTCGGAAAAATTATTAATTATTCCGACTAAAATTTTAGCTTAATTAATATGAAAGATACTATAATTCAAAAGATTAGTAATAGAATCACTCGTAGCAGATACGGCTCTGTGTTCTTTGTGTCTTCGTTCTCTGATTTTGATGAGGAATACATCACCAAACTGTTAAGCGAATTTGAGAAGCAGGGCCTTATTGTACGAATTTCTAAGGGCGTATATGTCAAGGCCAAAAAAACGAGATTTGGCTATGTGTATCCTTCAGCATATGAGCTGGCCGGAGAAATAGCAAAACGTGACCACGCCAAAGTAATCCCGACCGGCGAAGCGGCTGCCAACCTCCTTGGTTTCTCGACACAGGTCCCCATGAATACTACGTTCCTCACTACCGGCTCAGCGAGAAAGATTGCTTTGGGCAAAAGGACAATCACCATGAAACATGGCGCTCCTAAGAACTTTGCTTACCAAGGGACATTGGTGCCCCAGCTGGTTCAGGCCTTGCGCAGTATCGGTCAAGGCAATATTACCCCCGAAGTGGAAAAACGGATTTCAGTATTGCTGTCGAACACTCCTGAATGCAATACTATCGAGCATGATATATTGCTCGCACCGGTATGGATCAGAAACCTTATTAGAAAAAGCATAACATCAGAATAATATGAGCAGGTGGATTGATTTTAGCACAGATGAACGTCTTGCAATGATTCAGAAAGCAGCAGAGACCAACAACATTGATGAAACTGCAGCGGAGAAGGATTGGTGGGTTACAGCCGTCCTCTATGCTTTGTTTCATACCAGCGTCGCTCCATATCTGCTGTTCAAAGGCGGCACAAGTCTCAGCAAAGGATGGAAGTTGATTAACCGATTCAGTGAAGATGTCGACTTGGCCCTTGACAGGGAGTACTTTCTTGAGGTCAAGAAACTTAATTGTGCTAATTGCAGCAGTAACACTCAAATTCACAATTTTAGGGAGAAGGCGCAGGATTTTCTTTTGGGTGAGTTCAAGAAAGAATTGGAGGCAGTTCTGCAAGACATGAATCTTGACGTTAAGGTAGTCGGAGAGAACGAATTCAAAGATGAGAATGATGATCATATCAAGATAGATCATGACAAAGACCCATCCCTTATTGTAGTCCGGTACCCTTCCCTTTTATCTGCTTCTGGCAGTTACGCAAGTTTGGAAGTCAAAATTGAGATAAGTGTACTGTCAATGAGCGAACCTTTTGAAAACAGAACTGTATCATCATTGATTTCTGACGCATATAAGAAAGAAGAAATTGATCAGGATTACACTCAAGACATCAAAACAGTCAGACCGGAAAGAACGTTCTTAGAGAAATCATTTCTGCTGTGCGAAGAGTACCAGAAACCAGAGCCAAGAACCTTCAGAATGTCGAGACATCTTTATGACATTGAAAAACTGATGGACACCCAGTTCGCCAATAATGCTTTGGCTGACACCAATCTATACAAAAAGATTGTTGAACATAGAAAGACATTCTACCATGTGGGTGCCGTTGACTATAATAAAGAACTCCCTACCTCTATCACATTGGTTCCTTACAATCAAATAATCAAAGATTTTGAATCAGATTATGCGAATATGCGCCGTTCTTTTATATATGGAGATTCGCTTGATTTTGACGCATTGATTGACCGCATTTCCGAACTGCAGAGTCGCTTCCGCAACATTAATCTGCAATAATATTTTCAATTTTCTATACTTCGATTTATCTATAGTTGTTTATATCTGTCTTGTACCACATTTGTACCACGAAGAGCCTAATTTATTAATAATCAATCATTTATAACTTCTGCATCGGGAAGTAGGTTGTGGCTCTGGTTGGGCGGCGAAGAGGCAGGCATCTACCCCGTTTTCAGGGCTAAATTGATGTAGATGCTGATTATGTTGAGTTTGTCGCTGCGGTAAATGGTTGGAATTTAGTGATTTGCAAATCTGACAGTTCTTTGAAAAGAAACATCTCCATCATTATGGGCCTAAAACGAGGGAGATGTTTGTTTCTATAGTCAGTAAAATTAGAGCTGTTTATCCAATAATATACCTTTCAGCATCGTTCCGACATATGTGTCTTTTTGTTCATTCTGGAAGAAGTGTCAACACAGCTATCGCTCTCAAGACCGATTATGATGCCAAGTATGGCGCTCCAACCTCCGCCACTCCGAAAGTATTCGTAAAATGGTTCTACGTGAACTGCGCCACCGGAGAGAAATCCGGAGAAATGATGGGACTTGCTACTTTGACAGCCTAAGCTTTCTTCAACCTACTTAACCTAACCGACGACAAACCGGGAGCAATGTCAAGCTTGCTTGAACATTGCCGAGGTGCGAAGGAGGAAAAGCCGAAGGCTTAAACTATGCACCGCTCCCGACCTTAGAAATGAGGCCGGGAGTTTTTCTTTTGGGAATAAGGCATTATTTCATATCTTTGAGGTGGATACTTAATCAATTAATAATGGCAAAGATAATAGTTCAAAAAACTGAAATAACAGTCTTGAACGTGAATGAGCAGGACTATATATCTCTTACCGATATGGCAGGTGCTAAGGATGGTGATAGCAGAGCGGCTGATGTAATCAAAAATTGGATTCGCAACCGTTATACCATAGAGTTCTTGGGCACATGGGGGAAATCCCAATTTTAAAGTGGTCGAATTTGACCACTTTAAAATGCAAGCAGGCTTACCAAGTTTTGTTTTAAGCGCGTCTGAATGGATTGATAAAACGAATGCCATTGGTATTACTGTGAAGAAAGGTAGATATGGAGGTACTTATGCATATAAAGATATTGCTTTTGAATTTGGTACTGCCATAAGTGTCCCATTTAAACTTTACCTAATTGAAGAGTTCCAACGACTAAAATCTGAAGAGCAGAAACTGATTGGCTGGACTGCGAAGCGTGAACTATCAAAAATCAATTATCACATTCATACAGATGCCATCAAGAACAACCTGATACCTGCCGAAGTTACACCTAAGCAGGCAAGTATCATCTATGCCGATGAGGCTGATGTGCTAAATGTGGCTATGTTCGGTATGACCGCGAAGAACTGGCGCGAACAAAACCCCGAATTGAAGGGAAATATACGTGATTATGCCTCAATCAATGAATTGATATGCCTATCCAATATGGAGAGTTTGAATGCCGTATTTATCGATCAGAGAATTCCTCAAGGAGAACGGCTCATCAAACTAAATCAGATAGCCATTCAGCAGATGAAGGTATTGGAAGATGGCGGTAATAGAAAATTATTGAAATAACGCTTCCGAGGCGAGGAAATCATTGTGGACGGCGCAGCCGGGCAAAATGATCGGTTATTTCTTTCCGCGAATTCGACTGAGGGTGGGTTGTGTCATGCCGAGATATGAGGCGATAAAACCGAGATTAACGCGATTGCACACATCAGGAAAGTGGTTCCGGAAGGCTTCGTAACGATCGCTTGCAGGCAGGGTAAGAATCTCCTTATGGATGCGGTGCAGACGGCGATATTCGTTCTGGTGGATTATTCGGCACCAATTGCATATTTCGAGGTTTGTCTCAAACAAGTGACGAAGCAACGGGATGGCAATGCGATAGACCTCACATTCCTCAATCGTCTCGACAAACTCCTCACTTTCTTGGTCGTAATACAATTCATCCATACTGAAAACCACGTATCCTTCGTATGCAAATGAGGTTGTGACTTCCTCTCCGTCGATGAGCCAGAATGAGCGGGTAATGCCCCGTTCAATGAAATATGCATAACCGTTGCGACAATCGGAACGGACGAGCAAGGTGCGCGGGGGAACTATTATTCGTGTAACGCTTTCTCGAAGCAGTTTTTCTGTATCCGCTGAAAGAGGATAATACCCATTGATGATTCGTAATACATTGTACATTCTGCAAAAATAGTCATTTGAGTGCATTTTTTTGCTCTACGACAAAAATTAATGACCAATTTGTTGCCATCTTTGCAAAATATTTACGTTTTAATAAAGATCATATACATAATGAATAGCATTGCTTCTCCAAAACCGCGTTACGAATTGCTTGACGGACTTCGCGGAGTAGCCGCTCTGATGGTGATTATCTATCACTGTTTTGAATGTTTCCCGATGGAGACATGGATTATCGGCCATGGCTATCTTGCGGTGGACTTTTTCTTTATCCTTTCCGGTTTCGTCATCGGGTATGCATACGACGACAGGTGGAAGAATAGTAGCATGACATTCTGGGGTTTTGCAAAGCGGCGACTTATCCGTCTCCATCCTATGGTCGTTTTCGGTGTAGTTATGGGTCTCGTATGTTTTCTCATCGGTGGTGCGAAGGGATGGGATGGAAGCAAGGCGACGACATCAGCTATCATGATTTCGACGCTGATGGCGCTATTCCTTATTCCAAGTACCAAAGGCGGTGTAGGTGAAGTCCGCGGCAACGGCGAAATGTTTCCGCTTAATGGGCCGCACTGGTCGCTGTTTTTCGAATATATCGGTAATATCGTGTATGCGTTGCTGATTCGTCGCCTTTCGACCAAGACTCTTGCTGTGTGGACCGGCGTGCTCGGAGTGTTGTTTGCATGGTTCTTTATCGGAGATAAGGTCGGTTATGGCAACATTGGCGTGGGCTGGACGATGGCGGACGGCAACTTCTGGGGCGGTCTGCTTCGCATGGGATTCTCATATAGTGTAGGATTGTTCATGAGTCGTGTATTCAAGCCTTTGAAAATAAGGGGCGCGTTCTGGATTTGCTCACTTATCATCATCGCCTTCCTCAGCGTGCCATATATCAGCATCGGTGAGGGTGCAACTGCCAATTGCCTCTATGAGGTTCTCTGCGTGATGCTCGTTTTCCCTGTGGTCGTCTGGATGGCGGCATCCGGGGTGACGACTGGACGAACTTCCACGAAGATATGCGGCTTCTTAGGGGAAATTTCCTATCCGCTCTACGCTATTCATTACCCGACTATGTATCTTTTCTACGCATACATCGGCTTCCCTGAAACTTTCCGCACACCGGGAGAATGCTGGCCATGGATGCTCGCACTCATCTTCGGAAACATTCTCCTCTCCTATCTTATCCTCAAGTTCTATGATCTTCCTGTCCGCAGGTGGTTGGCAAAATGATGACGAGCCGAGCGCAAATGAGAGCTTGCTCTCAATTTGCCGAGGCGAGGAAATCATTGCGACATTGTCCGCAGACTTTCGCAGAAAGGCTGCATAGAGGTGCTCAGCACCGATGACAATGGCGAACAAAAGACGCTGTGATTCAACTTGTGCAAGCACCCCTCAGCCGCCCTCACGAGCCTGAGGTTATTGTGGACGGTGCAGCCGTGCAAAATGATGACGATTCTCACATCAAGCTTGCTCTCAATTTGCCGAGGCGAGGAAATCATTGCTGCGGCGTATATGATGATGTGTGCTCTGCACAGTGTGGTTCACAAAAATTGAGAATCAGTAGATATTTTTAGAAATTACTGATAATTTCATACATTTGGAGGATAATTAAGGCATCTCCTACGTTTTCAGGGATAAATGAGGGAGATGCTGAAAATGCTAAATTCGTTACTGCGCTAAGTAATTAAAATACAGCGATTTGTAAATTGAAAGGTTCTTTGAAAATAAACATCTCCCTCATTTTTAGGTAAAAATAAGAGAGATGATAGTTACTAACCAGCCGGATGAGCCGCAACAATAGTGATGAGCATCCGGCACAAATTAATCAGTCATGAAAAAAATGTATCATGTATTCAGTGAGGGAGATAATGTGCTGTTCAGAGAGAATAGTGATTACATCTTCTTCAACAACAAATTGGCTTCGGCCAGCTATTCGAACCGCTTGCAGATGCTTGCGGAGTCGATAATGTCCACACACTTTCATACTCTTCTCGAGTCAGGTGATGAAGAGGCTGTGAATCAATTCATTTTAAAACTTCGTAAATCTTATTCGCCATATTACTCAAATAAATATGGCTTCTCCATTGGAGACTACTTAAAGATATCAAAGGTGGAGATATCTGGAAGAGAGTCCATTGTAAGGGAGTTGTGCTACATATTGAAGAATCCGGTTCATCATTATGTGTCGCCGTTTCCATTTGCATATCCGTACTCAAGTGCGTCGTATATGTTTACTGAGTCATTTCTGAACTCGGATTTCAAAAGAGTCCTTGAAAAGTCAACGCATACATTTGCAGACATCAGCTGTCGGCAAAAAATAGTATTGGTTGGAAAAGATGATGTGCCGGAGCAATGGAAAATTAATGAAAATGGAATGATTCTCCCCTCCTCCTATGTCAATATCAATCGAGCTCAAGCTTTCTGGAACAACAATGTCAAGCAATTCATGTACGATATGAATAAAAGCCAGACAGATGCCCGCAAAGAAATCATCGATAGAGACATCCTTGACATCCGCAGCAGCGATATCTCCGACATTGAAATGTGCAAAATCATTGATGATTATTCCAAAGAATGCTCTCGCCATAGTTTCCATCATTTGCAACCTTCTGAACTTGACAATCTTTTGCAAATGCTTCATCAGCAGCAGAAAAGAAGAAACAATGAGCAGATACGAAGGTGTTCGTGGGGTGAAAATCCAAAATAGTGTCAGAAATTGCAACAAGTGCTCGAAATCACATAATAGTGATGGTCATAAGCAGATTCCCATGACTATGCAATGTAGAGAATATAGTAGGAAGGCTACAAAGAGGTGCTCAGCATAGAGACAATGGCGAACAAAACGACGATTGGAGCGCAAATAGCAGAAGCTGCAGATTGTTTTCAAAAAGTTGGAGCAGGAGTTGGAGTATGACTGAGGCATCTCCCCCATTTTGAGGCAAAAAATGATGGAGATGCTGAAAATGCTAAATTCGCTGCTCCGATAAATGATTGAAATTCAGCTGATTGCAAATTGAAGGGTTCTTTGAAAATAAACATCTCCTACGTTTTCAGCCCCAAACGTGGTAGATGATATTAACTGACCACACGGAATGGTGACGTACAGATATCGATGGTCATCCGGTTCGTCAGAATTTTGCACCACTAAATATCTAATTAATTGATTATCAATTATTCATAACTTCCGTATAGGGAAATAATCAGTCTGTATCTTCAATAAAGAAGATATCTTCAACTTTAACTCCGAAATGTCTTGCAATTTTTATTGCAAGTACTGCAGATGGGACATACTTTTCATTTTCTATTGCGTGAACAGATTGCCGTGTGATACCCACTGCATCAGCCAGGTTCTGTTGAGTTTCGCGCAGTTTTGCTCTCTCAACTCTAATACTATTTTTCATGACGCACCCTCCATCGATTAATTATCAGTCTTGATTTGAAGATAATGATGTATAATAGAAACGAGTATAGCACTTGGGGATTATAATGAAGTCTGAACAATGCCCACTGTTCTGTTGACTGGAATACATCTATTCCCTTGCCAAATTGAGAAACCATTGAGTCGAATATACTGTACACTACAAACCAAATAATTGTAATATAAGCGGTTATCGCAAGTGATGATGCTCGGATATTGCTGATATACTCATCTTCCTGCTTTTCTCTGGACAGACCTACTAATCCTGCTGCCAAAAAGAGAAAGGTGTACATAACGAATAGAAACCATTTATCTACAATGAAAAATTTGTTCAGATCAATATCTTGCCAAGTGGCCATGACAAACACTCCCCATAGTAATACTATAGTGAAAAGTATCCAACCTACAATCTGAAAATGATGTGGAAGTAAAAAAGATTTGTGCTTTGTGTTCATACTTTTTAAATTAATTATTCGTCCGCAAATGTAATGTAAACTTTACATAAATACAAATATAAATTACATTATTTCAAATTTACATTACATTTTTATTATTCAACACGAGCGGCTGTTGATGAAGGTATTCCTGTTCTGCAACAAGACTGCGACAATGATGATTACTAATCCGACGTAGAAAGCGAAGGTCACTTCACGCGCTTCACCAAAAAAGATAAAAGCGATGAGAATACTGTAGATGGGTTCCAGGGTGTATGTTAAATTGACCGTAAATGCGGAAATATGGCGTAATACCTGAATCTGAAACATAAATGGCAGAATGGTGCAGACAATCGCCAGTATTGAAAGGAAAAGAAAATCCATGTTGCCGGGAATAATTGCAATTTCCGGATTCATCCGAAGGTAGATAGGTGAAAGCAGTGTCAGTAGCAGAAAACCGGTCCCCATCTGATAGAGAAGCATATTGGAAGATGAGCAGGTGCTCGAATATTTACGATTCAGTATTGTAAATACAGATGCCAGTGCTGCAGAAACGGTCCCGTAGAGGATGCCTGTCCTGTATCTGTGGTCAAAAGAAAATATCAACCCAATCCCCACAATTACAATCATACTGAGCAGCAAATTGGTTAAAGAGAACTTCTTTTTTAGAAGTAAAGGCTCAGCCAAAGCAGAGAAAAAGCCACATAACGAGAAGCATACCACACCAATAGAGATATTGGAATGTGCTATGCTTCCATAGAATGTCACCCAGTGAATAGCTATGATGGAACCGATAAGCGCCATTTTTCCGAAATCTTTCCAGGAAATCTTCTGGAGTTTCTTGGAAAACAAAAGAATAAAAAACAGGAAAAATGTTACCAATAACATCCTGTACCAAACTAATACAAAGGCATCCAAGTGTATCAGTTTCCCGAAAACGCCGGTAAAGCCGGCTAAGAACACAGCTATGTGAAGTTTGATAAATGAGTTATCAGCAATCGTTATCTTTGGCATATCATTGTTTTATGACCTGATTCTGCAGAACAAAGATAATAATAATTACACTTCTCCCCTTATCTGATATCTGTCAGTGTGCCATTTTCTTCGTACATGAATAGTTCTACGGTGTTCTTGTCACCGGTGGTGATGACGGCGAAGGTACGGGTGGTTTTGGCATCGGTGTTGTTGTCCACCCAGGTGCCGTCGTTCACGTAGTATTTGTTGTCTGCTACTTTCGTACATGCAGGAACATGGGTGTGTCCGAATACGACTACGTCTACACTCTCCTTGCTATTGAGCAGGTATTGGTTCTTGGCTTGATTGAAATAGTAATCCCAGTTGATGGTGCCCCTCACAGCTTCTTTGAAGGTGGTAGGCGTATTTACATGATTCTGCTGCTGCCGTTCGTTCCAGGTGCGTTGGATATTCTTGTAGAGTTTGGCGTAGATGGTGCCATCCGCTTGTTTTTGCGGATAAAAGTCCAGGTAGGTATAGTCGTCATTGAAACCGGCGATGTGCATCTTGAATATCTTTTCTTCCAGGGGCTCATTTGGGGTGAGTCTCTGGGATACATTGGCAATGGTAGCATAATAGAGGTATGCGTTGTACTGGTCGATGTCAGTTGAATCGGGAGCCGGGGAGATTATCGGATACTGTTTAGACACTTTCGGGTAGTCTTCAGTTACCCAGGTGGCTGCATAGCGGGCATAAAAATAGCCGGCCGGAAGGATGGTACGGTCATTGCCGCACAATTCCCTATTGGTTATCTTGTCCGGGGCTGAAAATACATCATACCTGTGACAATGTTCTATGGCAATTTCTTTGCGGTTTCCGGTATAATAGGTTCCCAGACCCTGTGCATCGCTTACCTGTACAATGCCGGGAATGGCTTCCTGAAGGGTTTGCTGAAGTAGTGTCATATCGTGGTTTCCCGGGACATACACCAGTTTGATGCCACTTTTCACCACCTGTTCGAGTTCGTCCATCACTTTACGGTTGTTCTCTATCACCCCTTTGTAGAAGGCTACTTCGTCAGTATATGAGGGATAGGATACGGGTAGGTACCATGCATCCAGAAAGTCACCGGCAATCACCAGTTCGCGTACGTCACTGGTTTGTTGCAGTCTCTGGAGAAATTCAACCATCATATCACGGTTACGCACTGTCTCTGAAAATGCATCATCGATGCCCAGATGGAGGTCGCTGATGGTAACTATCTTGTTCCGCACGTTTGAGCCATCCCATAGTGGTTCCGGAAGGTCAATTTCCGCCTTGTTACAGCCCCATGTGAGGGACAGCAGGGTGATTGCAGCCAGAAAAAGCTGTTTTCCTGAAAATGATTTTCTGTTCATAATTACTTCTTTTTTAATTGTTTTTAACACTTTTTTTTGGTTGGTACAAATGTAGGAACGTTTCTTTTGGATACCTGTTTCATGAAGTTTCATATTTACAATATTGTGTCTCATTTTTGAAATATCGTGTTTCATTTTTGGAAAGTTTGTACTTTTGGGTCGTTTAAACCGATACTATATGCTGGAAAACTTTTATATTGCTACTATATACACCGCCCTGGTTGTCATGTTTCTCTCATCGGCAATCCTGTTCGCTTTTCATAAAAGTGGCGATCGTTCCAGGATTATCCTGGCTGCGATTGTGGCATTTTCAGTTTTTAATTACATTCCGGTATTGTTTGATGCCCTTAACGGGACATTTCAGGTTCCCGTCATGAGTGTTCCCAGGTTGACTCTGGCGCTGTTCATGATTCTTTCGTACACTCTTTATCCAATTGAGGTAATTTCTCCAGGATGGCTGAATTTCAAACGATTGTTGCTGTGGTATGCTCCTATTGCGGTTATTTTGATTTTTTATCGTGTCACCCTCCTATTCGGTGTAGAGTATCCTGTTTATTCCAGCATTGTGGAGATGCTGCCACATTATGCCGATTTCAATGTCGCCTTCCGGCTCTTGCTGTGTATCATTCTCTGCCTGCCTATCTTCTTTATCTTCTATATACCCTATACTCGCAAATACAACAACACTGACCGGACATGGATGAGGGTCTATGTCATCAGCGGTATCATTGACGTGCTGTCCTATCTGATGATTCTGGCATATCATACCCCATCTGTTTCCATTCTGTATTTCCATTGCACAATGGCCATCACAGCTCTCCGTTTGTATATGGAACTTGTTTATCGTATTGTAGATAAGAATGTTACGAATGATGAACTTATATCGTCCAATAATATTCAACTTAGCCAGGAGCCCTCAAACGGGCTTTTCATACGGCTGGAACGATACATGCTTGACAATCAGATCTGGCGCAATCCCGATCTTTCTGAAGGGATGCTTGTGCAGGCGCTTGGTACCAACCGGACCACTCTGGCAAAGGCAGTCCGCGAGCAGGGAGTGGATAGTATCTCCTCCTACATCAACAAATACCGCATCCAGGATTTCATCTCACTGCTGAAAGACCATCCCCGGATGAGTATAAAGGAAGCGTTCTATATCTGCGGCTACCGTTCCCGCGCCACTGCCCAGCGCAATTTCCGCTCAGTGACCGGCAAGACTCCGTCCGAGTATCTCGGGCGGTAAGATCTCATCGGCAGATGATTGAGAGACAGCAAATATTTTCAGAAACTGCGGATATATTCGATAAAATCGGAATGATGCCGTACAGATAGTGATGGGTATCCGGTTAGTCAGAATTCGAAAAACTGTCAGTCGTTGTCGTCAATAAAGAAGATATCTTCAACTTTAACTCCGAAATGTCTTGCGATTTTTATTGCAAGGGATGATGCTCTGATGTTGCTGATATACTCATCTTCCTGCTTTTCTCTTGACAGACCTACCAATCCTGCTGCCAAAAAGAGAAACGTGTACATGACAAATATAAACCATTTATCTGCGATGAAATATTTGTTCAGGTCAATAACTTTCCAAGTGGTCATGACAAACATTCCCCATAGTAATACTATAGTGAAAAGTATCCAACCTACAATCTGAAAATGGTGTGGAAGTAAAAAAGATTTGTGCTTTGTGTTCATACTTGTTATTAATATTAATTCGTCCGCACATGTAGTGCATACTTTACATAAATATAAATTACATTATTTCAAATTTACATTACATATTTTTTAGTTTTAGATGTATGTGTTATGACGAAATGTTCTCTCAAGGCAATAATTGCGACAAGATGCGAGGTTTGCCGTCAATATAGACCATATGTTCACAGAACATCTTTTTGTAGAGGATGCTTTCAAAACCGTGCAGCTGCTCACAGACGAATTCAATTTATTCTTTTGATGTGGACATGTACATTTGATTAAATTTTTTTCCACAGGAGTTGCATCTATAATTTACATTCTTGTACTTGCATATAATCATAATTACTATACCGGCAACGGCCATTGCTAATGACAAGTAGTCAAGCACGACAGATTTGATGCCCCATTTGTAAGGATTAAACACATAAACACATGGAGCGATTATAAAAAATATGGAGATTATACTCAGAAGTGTTACATATTTAAACTTTTTTATCTGTACCGTATCTGTCTTTCCCTAGAAAAAGTTGACTCGCAAAGAATCAAGAAATGGAAAAATTAGGAAAGTACTATTCATCAAAAAGACAAAGATTACTCAATGAAGCACTAAAACTACATGAATCAGGATTGCCGGT
>JAQUBZ010000042.1 GCA_028686425.1 Bacteroidales bacterium
GATCTTCTGTGAAAATTGCTTTGGAGATTGAGTTCCATCGCTTGATCGTAACATTCGTATGAAAATCAAACAATATCTTATATGTTTTGAGCAGGACGAAAAACAAAGCTGCGTACTGATTCTCTTCCGACATTGCTAGATAATCTACCCAAAATGAGGGAGAAACAGCATTGTAACGGCGTTTTACTTCTGCTATGCATCTCTTTCGAGATTTTTCAGAATTGATTTGCAGGAGTTCATTGTGTAAGGCTTCCTGCTTGAGAAGTTCATCTCGCTCCTCAGATTGGAGTAGAGGTAGTAGGATGTTTGTCTCTTCAAACAAGAAACCACCGCCTGTAATAGCAGCAGTATATGGACTTTTCTTATTTATACTCATTTTGATTCTCCCTCTGTCATTCTGCTATTTAGCAGATCTTTTATGTCAACATCCAATAATTGGGCAATCCGAGTTAATGTAGATAAATCGGGTTGTGAAGTGTTTGTGCACCATTTAGATACGGTAGCCGGGTTTTTCCCAAGAGATTCTGCCAGCCATTTGCTGGTTTTCTTTCTTTCTACAAGGACTACTTTGATTCTGTTTATATCTTCCATTGCTCTAAATTATATTGCGTTAAACGCAAATATAATTGATTTATTATAATTAAATGGTATTTTATCGTAGTTTATTTACTCCAACTGGTAATAATCTTCAGATCATCAAACTTTATTCTTCGTAGTCAAACACTATTCCCTCTTTTTAGTGCAAGGTGCAAGTATCTATATATAGATAAGCTTGCACCTTGCACTAACATTAAAAGATTGTAATCCAGCATAGTTGCTTATTGCAAAATATATTGTATCTTTGAACCCGAGTATTGTGGTGACAATGGGAAGCAAACCCAAGACAAGAGTTCCATTTTGCAGTGCGCTCTTATCCGTACCCCACAAGCAAAAAACAAGACATAACACATTGAACTTAAATAGGTTGGAGTATCAGGTTCATCGACCTCCCTCTCCGCAATAAACATTGATAATCAATGTTTTACAAAACAAGCACCCAAAAAGGAACCCATTTTTGTCCTTTTGGGTGCTTTTCTGTTTAACGTCGGGCTTCCCAGCAAGCCGTTAGTTACGGGTGAGCTGAAAAAAGCCGTAGTCAGCGAAGCTGACAAGCTTTTTGTCTGTTTGCAAGGACGCCGCCGGCAGGCAAGGGAATGCGCAGCACGAAGTGCGAGCACAATCCTTGAGACTCGGCTATCTCACAAAAGGCGACATTGTTTGCCGGGGATATTTCTCTAAATATAGCAGTTTACAGCCGTAAATGTTCATAAATATAGCAGTTTGAATGACGATTGTGCTTATCTGAAATTGCCGCACATCTTCATCTACATCATTTTTAGCATAGAAATGATGTAGATGTTTTTTATCACAGAATGGCCAGATATTCAAATATCTGAAACACAGTCATTTATTAAAATCCCAAAAATGCAATTTTCTTCATCTCCTACGTTTTTGCCAAAAAATGAGAGAGATGTTATTCATTCCGGAATGCCATAATTATTAATTAATTGAAAATCAGCTATTTGTAGTGACAAAAGGTAATTGTCTATTGTTTCAAAATCGCTTTGTTGAGTAGCAGACTGCCGTCTTCGCCACTCATGGCTATTGAACGCACCTGTTCTTGTCCGCTGTTGTCCACGTATGCTATACCCATATTCGGAATATCACCTGCAAAAGTCATGGTCAGAACTAATGGCTTTTCAGAGGTCAATTTTGGCAGCGCATAGATTTCGGTGTAACTATAGATGGCTTCTCCGGAGGTACTCACATCTTCCATAATCAGTGACAGCACACGGAAATTTGTCAAAGTACCGGAAGTGCTTAATAATACGTTCACCCGATACTCCGATTCATCTGCGGTAAATTTGTAATAAGCCTCCTGATCTGAAAGCAGATCTTCCGCAGCATAAGCGACACTGACTTCGTCACCGCTACCTTTATTCTCTGAAAATGAAGGATTCCGGTTTACATCCAGCCAGGTCACTTCATCGCTTTGATATGTCTCGGGAGCTACAAGTGGGGTTACCTCTTTGCCGAAGCCGTTTTCATCTATCTGAAATAAAGAGGTAATACTTTCCGAAGCACTGACTGCACCACCGGTAACTAAATAACCGGATGTGTATAAGTTAGAAAAAGTGCGATAACCATCTTCATAATAGTAATTCAGATTGAGATTGGTTCCATCGAATTTGATGATTCCCACCCAGCTGTTGAAACTGATGTTCTTACTCTCGAATCTTAGTACAAGCTCGGTCGTTCCGTCATGACCGAAATCCACCATAGCGTATTTTGGATTTGATTCGCTCATTTCATTTTCGGCAACAGCATCTTTCAGCTCGCTGAAACTGTAAGATCCGTAAAGAATTCCGTCGAAATTGCCGTTATTGTCATCGGCACGGAATTGTTCGCAGGTTGTTACTTTTATTTTTCCATTCAGGAAATCCATGTATGCCTGTTCCGATTGTTCAGCCGGCTTTTTGTGGTCAGCTGTTTCAATTATTATTTGTGTCCGACTGCTCTGCACTATCGGCATCGGCAGTTGTTCTATTGTTCCCGTTTCCGTTACATGCGCAAAAAAGGCAAAACACTATTATCAGGCTTATAATAATTCGTTGTTTCATCATTATGTTGTTAATTCTTTCTGCATTGTATGATGCTGTGTCCCTGGCCGAGGCCGTCGTAAACGGTTTCGACACGCAGACCGGCTTTCTCGACGAGACGGAACATGTCATCGGAGTGATACATTTTGCTGTTGCCGTTGGCAAGGGCGGTAAAATAGACACTTATCTGTGTCAGACAAAATGCCGCAGGTTCGTATTTCTGTCTGTCCCAAAGGGTCTCCATAATATAAAGACGTGAACTTCGGCTCATTATATGTGCTGCTCTCGACAAAATGCCAACTATTTCATCTTCCCCGAAGCAATCGAGGAACTGGCTCATCCAAATGGCGTCATAATGTTTGTCCGTTGGGAATTGAGCCGAATTATCAAGGAGATTGATGCCGTATCCGTCAATTCTCTCACTCCCTTCAATGCCTGCAGTCTGGTTGCGCATCAGTTGTATCTGCTGAGGCAGATCCAAAATAGTAACTCTGACGTCTTTATTATGTGAAACACATTGCAGGGCCCATCGGCCGGTATTTCCACCAACGTCAAGCAGATTGTCGACAGGGAGGCTGAAAACGATTTTCAGGGCCTCTCCAAATGAACTGTCGGAATAGAAGTGGTCGAATCCGAACCAGCTCTTCTGAACTTGCAGAGGAAGTTTCGACAGCCCTTCGTAAATGGTTGGCCATTCTCCAAAATATTTCAATCCCTCAGGTTTGCCATTGACAAGAGCCTCTTCAAGGTTGAATAGTCCCATATAATTGACGTCATGGTTAAAATCTATGTTTACACGTGTCGCAGGGTCGGTCAGAAGGAACCATCCCGTCTTTGAAAGTGAAAAGCGGTCGGTCTCTGTATCTACCAATATGGTGCCGATGGTCAGGGAGGCATCGGTCAATATTTTAACAGCGTAATCTGAAAGTTTTGTACGAGAAGCAATCTCTTCGCGAGTCATTCCGTTGTCGCTGTCCCGCAGCATGTCAAGAATACCGAAGCGAATCATAAGTCTCGATACTTGAAATACTATTGGTCCGAAAGCAATAAATTCGGCAAGTCGTTGAGCATCACGCGCTGACAAATGCTCTGTTGTGTAGGCTTTTTCCAGAGCAGAAAATAAATTCATAGTAAATATTTAATGTTATAACAGACAAAGGTAAGAATATTTTTTATATTTGCGCAGGGTCGGAACAATCGACCTCAGTATAAGTCAAGAGTGAAATTTCAGTATCATGAGCAGAGGTTTTGTAAAAGACGGGGATCAGGAAGAGGTCCCTATTGTGACACCGAGGGCATTTTTGCCTGAAGGTGCAATCAATTTTGTGACAGCCGAAGGTATGGAAGCTCTTATCGGTGAGCAAAAAAGTCTGCTTGCCGAGCGCGAGAGATTGACAGGTAACGAAACGGATGTCAGAGTTGCCGGAAACTATATCGACGCCAAATTGAAGTTGCTCAATGACAGAATCCTCACGGCTGTGATATTCGATACATCAAAACAGCCTGAAAATGAGGTGGGGTTCGGGGCGTATCTGCGTATCCGTTTTGATGACGATGCCAATTTGGTCAGTCTCCATATTACAGGTGCTGATGAGGCGGATGCCACAAAGGGATTTATCTCATATTTTTCGCCTTTGGCTTGTGCTCTGAAAGATCATAAAGCCGGAGATGTGCTGAGTGTCGATCTTCCTTCGGGCAGACGGACGGTCAATATCGAATCCGTTTCTTATTGTGCTCCACAAAAGTCTGATTTTCAGATGAGAACACCGCATTTATCCCTAAACACGACACAGCCTGTCAGGGACCATTCTGTCTCAATATCTTCTAAGCGTGAGACACTTCCGGCAGATAATACTTCAATTTCCGACAACCTGTCCATCCCCGATGAAAATAGAAATTCGGAGAAATTTCAAACGAAACAGGAATATAAAGATGATGCAAATGAAATATTTCCGATTGTAAATGAGCGTGGAAATATTGTCGGTCGGGCTCCGAGATGGCAGTGTCACGATGGAAGCAAACTCCTTCATCCTGTGGTTCATCTTCATCTGTTTAACAGCAAAGGAGAACTTTACCTTCAAAAGCGCCCTTCGTGGAAAGATATTCAGCCTGATAAGTGGGATACATCTGTTGGAGGGCATATTGCCTTTGGAGAGACGGTTGATGCGGCATTGAAGAGGGAGGCGAAAGAAGAACTTGGCATAGAATATTTTACCCCTATTCTTTTGAAGCGATACATATTTGATTCTTCGCGCGAAAAAGAGCTTGTCAATACCTTCAAAACCATCTATGACGGAGAGATTGTCCCAAGTGAAGAGCTTGACGGTGGCAGGTTTTGGAGTATGGATGAAATTAAAGCAAACCTTGATAAGAAAGTGTTTACCCCCAACTTTGAGTCGGAGTTTAAAAGTTGTATTGAAAGCATCTCAAAAGATAAATGTGGTAGAAGCAGAATTTAGCTGCTTGGCAGATGAACAGACAATATTTTTGTACCATATAAGTGTCGATATGACAATATTTTTGTTAAATTTGTACAAATTATGAACCTATGGAAAACCTGTTTCGCAAAAAAAGTCTTGAGAGTCTTAACTCCCCTGATAATCTTGATGAATATTTGAAAGTCACTAATGTGCCGGGATGGCTTATACTGATAGCATGTATGCTTGTTCTTGCCGGGTTGATTATCTGGAGTTTTAATGTGCAGATAGATGGGATATCGGCATTTGTGGATATTTTCAAATAATTGTACTCTCATGGGAAAAGTTGCCAAAGTGCCTGTAGTTATGCAGATGGAAGCTCTCGAATGCGGGGCAGCCTCTCTGTGTATGATTCTTGCCTACTATGGGAAATGGGTCTCTCTGGAGCAGATGCGTGAAGATTGCGGAGTATCTCGTGATGGTTCCAATGCCAAAAACATATTGCAAGCTGCCCGCAATTACGGAATGGAAGCAAAAGGGTATCGCTTTGAAACAGATGAGGTTGCACAAATTAATTTCCCATGCATTATTCATTGGAATTTAAAGCATTATGTGGTTTTGTGCGGCTTCAGAAATGGTCGTGCAATCATCAACGATCCTGCAAAGGGTAATATTTCGGTTTCAATGTGCGAATTCGATATTTCTTTTACGGGGATTGCCCTTATTTTTTCTCCCACCGGCAATTTTCAACAGGGTGGAAGTAAAAGGAGTATATTTAAATTTGCAAGGGAACGCCTTAGAGGAGCTGCGGTGCCAATCTCTTTTATCATGCTTGCAGGACTTATAACGGCCATTATCGGAGTAGCTAATCCTGCAATAGGAAAGGTGTTTGTGGATGAAGTATTTGGAGGACGTAATCCCGAATGGGCAGCCCCGTTGATTTGGGTGCTTGTCGTGCTATTTGCCATTTATCTGACCGTATCACTTCTTTCTGCAATATACCTCCTGAAAATAAGAGGGAAGATGGCCATCACCTCGAGTACTTCGTTTTTCTGGCATTTGATAAGACTTCCTATAAATTTCTTTTCTCAGAGGTATCCCGGAGATCTCGTTCTTCGTCAGGAGTCCAATGAGACTATTCCTCAAACACTTATATCATCGCTTGCTCCTGTGCTGGTCAATTTTCTGATGGTGGTTATTTTTGTCGTGGTGATGCTCGAATACAATGTTGTGCTTACTCTGATAGCCGTATCTTCGGCATTGCTCAATATATTTCTATATAGTCTTATATCGAAAAAGAGGGTTAATATTACCCGTCAGCAGATGATTAACCGCGGTAATCTTTCATCCGTAACCGTATCCGGTATAGAAATGATTGAGACTATCAAGTCGGCAGGGGCCGAAGATGCCTATTTTGAAAGATGGGCCGGTATCCATGCTCTTGAAAATAATGCCAATGTACGATATATGAGGATTAATTATCTTTTGGGAGCGGTCCCAGGCCTTGTACAGCAACTTATGGGGGCGGCAATTTTAATTATCGGTGCATTGCTGATTATGCGCGGGGAGTTTACCATAGGATCTCTGTTTGCATTTCAGGGATTTATGACCTCCATGATGACGCCTTTTTCGGCCCTTGTAGGAATGGGGCAGAATTTGCAGGAAATGCGTACTTCAATGGAACGTGTTGAGGATGTTATGAAATACCGGCCGGATGTAGAAGTGAATTTTACTTCCACCGAGGGACATAAAAATAAATTGAGGGGAGAAGTTGAACTTAAAAATGTGACATTCGGATATAGCAGATTGGGAGAGCCGACAGTAAAAGATATTTCCATAAAGGTGGAAAGAGGTTCTAAGATAGCTATTGTGGGTGGAAGCGGTTCCGGTAAATCCACTATTGCCAAACTTATATGCGGCCTTTACAAGCCATGGAGCGGTGAAATTTTGTTTGACGGTAAACCGCGCGAGTCATATCCTCGCGAAGTTATGACCGGTTCTATCGGAGTAGTTGACCAGAATATAATAATGTTTGAAGGAACGGTTGCCGACAATATCAAGATGTGGGATGAATCCATTAAGGATTTTGAAATGATATTGGCTGCCCGTGATGCTCAGATTCATAATGAAATAGTGAAACGTAATGGAGGGTTTGAATGCGAAATGCTTGAGGGTGGCAAAAATTTTTCCGGAGGTCAGTGCCAGCGTATTGAGATTGCACGAGTTCTTGCCCAGGACCCTACAATCATGATTCTTGACGAGGCGACCAATTCTCTTGATTCGATTACGGAACATAATGTTGTTGAATTTGTGGCAGATAGGGGTATTACTACTATAGTTGTGGCTCACAGACTCTCTACAATACGGGATTGCAGCTGTATCATCGTGCTTGATAATGGAGAAATAGTAGAGCGGGGAAGACACGAAGATCTGATGAAGATGAACGGATTATATACTAAACTTGTAACAAGCGAATAATATGGGTTGGTTTGAGGAACAAATATGGGAAAGGCTGACACTCGACAATGCGAAGGTGCGGGATGCCAACCTTAAGCTTACCTCTATTGTAATGGGGAATCGTGTATTTGATAATGCTATAGAGGCGAGTGAAAATGCGGAAAAGGAGATAATGAAATATTACGGGGTCAATTCGATGGACCGGCTTTCAAAAAGGAGTATCAATCTGAAAGATAAGTGGTACAATGATTCAATCGGAGCACTTCTCGGAGAGCTTGAATGCGGTGGAGCCGTGGCTCTTATTCCCGGCAAGAGGGGAGGTTATACCTATTTTGATAAGACTTTATGCAGAAGAGTAAAAGTCAACAAACATTCTCCAATTGTCTCAAAAGCGACATGCTTTTATCGTCAGCTTCCTAATAAATCGCTTACAATCAAAGATTTATATGTTTTTGCCATAAATGGGTCGGATAAATGGGATTTGATAATATTTTTTATTCTTTTGCTGTTCAGTGTACTTATGGGATTGTTTCTTCCGTACATCAACAGGGAGATTTTTGCAACTGTCATACCGTCAGGCAATTACTCTATGCTTGTTTCAATATCGATTATGCTGGCGTGCGTATTGGTGGCAAGCACTATCATAGGTGTCTGCTCTACACTTGCAGGTTCGAGACTTTCCACTAAAATCGATACAATGATTTCTCCGGCTATTTATATGCGCATGATTTCTCTTCCGGTCGCATTTTATAATAATTATTCATCAGGAGAGTTGTCCAGCCGATCTTCCGCAATAAAAAATCTTATCACTCTGTTTTTTGGCAATATTCTCTCGACATTTGTATCATTTGTTTTTTCGATTGTTTATGTTTTTCAAATAGACAATATTGTCTCTGGGATGAATCATGTGGTGATTCTGGTATTGGCACTTATTCTTGCCATATCTCTGATAAATACATACATTTCGGTAAAAGTGACCGCAAAAACGATGAGTGCGTCAGCTAAGTTATCAGGTATTCAGTTTCATCTTATTTCGGGGATACAGAAGATTAAACTCACAGGGAGCGAAAAGCGGGCTTATGCAAAGTGGGCTGAGCGATTTGCCGAAAAAGCAAAATATTTGTACAATCCCCCATTGATGATGAAGATTGGTTCTGTTCTGAATGTTGCAGTCTCCATGCTCGGAACAATTATGTTTTTTGCCGTGGGGGCTAAAAATCACATCTCTCCGGCAGACTATATGGCATTTTCAGTAGCCTACGGACTTATCTGCGGAGCAGTGCTTTCACTTGGAAGTATAGTTTATGCAGCTGCACAGTTGAGGCCGAACTATATTATGGCACAACCCATTCTTCAGACGGTACCTGAAAATTACTACGAAAAAGAAACTCTTGTGAATGGGATTCAAAATATCGAATTCAGTCATGTGAGTTTCAGATACAATAGTGATACTCCGTACATTTTCAACGATTTGAATCTGAAAATCAAAGAAGGAGAGTATCTTGCAATTGTGGGGAAAACAGGTTGTGGCAAATCCACTTTGATCCGACTCCTTCTCGGATTTGCTCACCCGAATGAAGGGACAATCTATATAAACGGAATAAATATGCAGGAAATCGACTGCAAGTCCCTTCGCAAGAAAATGGGAGTAGTCATGCAGACGAGCAAACTGTTTGTAGGCGACATATTCTCAAATATCTCTGTTACCAATCCTGAAATGACACACGACAGGGCTTGGGAGGTGGCGCGTATGGTTGGAATGGAAGAGGATATTAAGCGTATGCCGATGGGAATGCACACTCTTATATCAGAAGGGGGAGGAGGTCTTTCAGGAGGGCAGTGCCAAAGGCTTGTCATAGCTCGTGCAATAGCTTCAAATCCGAGCCTACTGATATTTGATGAGGCGACATCCGCACTTGACAATATTGCCCAGAAACAGGTGTCGGACTCACTTGACACCCTGAAATGTACCAAGATTGTGATAGCTCACCGACTATCTACTATAAGGCATTGCGATCGTATTATCGTAGTTGATGACGGTAAAATAGTTGAAGAGGGAAATTTTGATCGATTGATAGAGAAAAACGGATATTTCGCAGAATTGGTAAGGAGGCAGATGTGACAAGATTGCCCGAAATAAAGAAAAAATACAATCTGATTGCTTATCGGACTCTTGACCTTGTGTCATTTGGCCGCGACCTTCAGTTGCATTTAGAACAGGCAGAAACTATGCGGAATTTAAAAATTTTCGGATCCAACGAAAAAGGGATAATAGTCCTATCTCCCCAATATAATGGCTATAATATTTACTATCTGATAGTAAAAGAACAATTTCGTTATCAGGGGGTATGTAGAGATCTGATAGATTCCGCCCTTGTCTATTGTAGAAGGTATCGTAAGGTATTGACTATGAGGATTGTGTTTAATAATTCGATAGCAGCAGCATTCGAACGCTATGCAATTAACAGAAAAATGATTTTGATATCAGGTCAGAAAATATTCATTTTGAAGAGGGAAATGCTTGATAATGAGAAAGGAATGGAGTGGATTGGTTTAAGAATGAAGAATGTGGCTGATAGATTTCTGAATAACGGGTACAAAATATCTTCTTTCAGGAAGGCACCTGCAGAGATTCTCGATAAACTCAAATATTACTTTGACAACAAAAATATCAAAGGAATGGAGACTCCTGCGGACATGCATCCTTTCAGTCATAGAAATGATACGGATTTCAGTTTTGTATGCTGGAAAGAATCTGAACCGGTTTCATATATTTGTGCTGAGAGATACGGAGATAGTCTGGTGGCTTTTGAGTTTTTCTGTTTTATCAAATATTTCGGATTGGGGGTTTCTATTGTACCTCTTCAATATTTTTCAGAGGCTGCCATGATGGATAAAAGCATTAACAGGGTATCATTTATGATATTAGATACCAATAAATTGTCTCTTCGGATGTTATATCGTGATTATTCTAAATTCAATCCTGCAGTTACGGTTCAAAAAGTCTATGCCGGGCCGGGAGATATAATTAAAGTGGGAAATTAAGTCATTTGTTTTGAGCTATCCCGGATAAATTGTATATTGCAACATGTTCTTAAAATCAATATTATGAAGGAAAATAACAAACCCAACACAGCTGAAAATATTAACGATGAAGAACTTCAAAATGTAACAGGAGGAGAAGGACTTGGCTCTTACTTTTGTAAGGATTTCAAAAGTCAAAAGGAATGCAATGAGCATTTTGATTGTATGTGGTCCAAAAATAATTATTGCCATCAGATGCTTTTAAAACCGAAAGAGTAGTAGTCTCAGTCATTATGCATTTTTTTCAACAGATACTTGAGGATCTGAATGTAAAATATACCGTTCGATACGCCAAGCAGCTTTTTGAGAGTCGGACAGACTCCGGTTCTTTGTACGGAATCAAAAAAATGCTGGAGACGTTCTCTCTCTCCATTACTGCTATACGAATTATGGATGTTGATACCATTCAATATCCATGTATTTGTCTGCATGAGGGACGATATGTCGTACTTCATAATCCTCCTCAGTGGAAGAATGCTCTTTTGGGGGAAGTAGTGCTCTCTGTGACCGATATGGGAGTTGCTCGTGAGCCGGATTATTTAAAGCACAGACTTCAATTGATTTTGATTTACGTGATGCCTTACATTACAGCTCTGGCAGCGTTGTTTTTGGCTGTCGCTTCATTTATGTTGCCTTTACGTTTTGACTGGAACATGCTTATTGTAGCCATTTTGAATGTAATGGGTGTTTATTTCAGTTGGAGGACTGTTGCCAAAGAATGCAGTGGCGCTTGTCATGATGTTCTCGAGTCGGCAGGATCCAAAATATTCGGTCTGTACTCCCTCGGAGTTATAGGCCTATCCTATTTTATCGGAAGCCTTATAATAACACTCTTTATTCCATCTTTGGCCCCGATCTTTGCCTTGATTAGTTGTGTCGCCATTGCGATGCCATTGTGGAGTATTTCCTATCAGGCCTTCGTGGTTCGTTCGTGGTGCCGTAACTGTATAGCAGTGCAGGGAGTTGTTATAGCGACATTTATAACAGAATTGTTATTTCACAAGATAGATATATCACAGTTGTCAATCGTCCCTTTTTTATCGACCGTCTCACTCTATATAATTGTATTTTTTGTATGTGACAGAGTTTATTCTGTTGTTCGGAAAGAGAAGATCTATCCTAAAAATCTTATTTTTACCTATCGTGCATTGATGTCGGATAAATCTGTATTACAGTCTATTATAAATAGAGGTGATGTGCGTGACACTTCAGGGGCTTCCACAATAGTGGTGAATAATCCGGATGCTGCCGGATTCGAAATGGGAACCGACATTCATGTGCGGGAGTTGTTTCTGGTGATAAGCCCGTTTTGTTCTTATTGCCGTGAACTTTTTGCCAAATTGAAGGAAATGCTTGATTCGGGAAAGCTGAAAGAGTACCGTGTAGTATTGCTTTTTGCAGATGAGCCTGCAGGATTGCCTGTTTACGCTTCTGTCATATCGGAGTATCAGACACACGGTGCCGAAGCGGCAATGCAATTATTGTCTGAATGGTATGAATCCTTGAAAATACGGAAGTTTCGTAAAATATACACAAAGATATCCACTACTTCTGAACTTGAATCGGAAATAGAGCGCCAAAAGGAATGGTTTTATCGCATGAATTTCAGCGGAACTCCCATTATGTTGATTGACTCCCATCAAATCTCCCACATGCTGTTGGAGGGAATATCGGGTTAATCGAAGTTGCCTTCCATAATATTTGTAATATCGTTGAATTTGATAGGTTTGGAAATATAGGATGTACACCCTGCCTCCAAAGCATCTTCCTTGTCGGAATCAAAAGCATTTGCAGTCAGGGCGACAATAGGGATGATATTATCGAACGCTCTTATCTTACGTGTGGCTTCAAGTCCACCCATGACGGGCATCTTGATGTCCATGAATATAATCGAATAATTGTTCATCTTGGCCATATTTACAGCATCAAGTCCATTCTTGGCTCTATCAACCATATAGCTTTTCAGAATGGCCTGAATGAGTATGAAGTT
>JAQUBZ010000017.1 GCA_028686425.1 Bacteroidales bacterium
GCCTGCCCGCTAACGGAGTTGAACGAATCGGTAATCACATCACCTGTGGATGTGTTCCTTACAGATACAGTAACCGTCCCTACATCTTCAAGACAATTTACCCTCAATAATGATAAATCCACGATGTAAGCACACTCTAATGGAGTAGTCCCTCCTCTTGTCCCTCTTTCTGAAGTTTCTTCGAGGATAATATCAAATTCTTCCTCGTCACCGATTGCAAAACTGCTGATGGCTCCGATGGCCATAGCAAAAACAAAAGTCAATAATAATTTTTTCATAGTAAAAATTTTAAAAAATAAATGCGAAGATACGTATTAGTTCATGGGAGAAAAAATAAAATACCTTACATTTACCACCTCGTAACATACTGTTAATGAGCAATATATCAATTTCGTCAAATTATAAACTTACATCAAGGGTTTTATTAAGGACAAAACTGCCATCATTGCTGCTTTATTCTGGTTGACACACAAATTTAATAAATAAATTAACGCCAACCAAATATTTTCCCTTAAGCACTATTTACAGTTCAAATCTTGCCAGATAGATGGTTCCGTCTTCGCGTTCTGCAAGAGCGCAGCCGAAAGAGTCTCCCTCAAGCACATCCATCGAGATGATTTTATCGTTGAAGTTAATTAGTCTGACAGGACGGCAATCCCAGTCAAAGACGGCAAATACCTTATTGGTGGTCTTATTCGGAACATCTGAATAATCGGCATAAATGTAGTTGTCGGTGCATGACAGAGCGCAGATACCGGATACGGCACCATTTGATTGAACAATATACGGAAAGTCGGCGGTATTGTCGAGACAATTATAGACAGGCTTGAACATTCTGTTGATAGCTATAGGTACGATAGAGTCGCCCGCACACGCAAATGTCTCAAGAATACATCCGCTTGAAGTGGCAGATGCAAATTTCATCCTGTCATCGGATATGCCGAGTGTCCCCATGTACGAATAATAAGCGCGTTCGACTTTTCTCATTTCCTCAGGCTCCTCCAACTTAGGGAAATCATTATATTCGGCAATAGTGCCGATGATATAGGACATGATAAACCTGTTGTCGGTCGATTCCCATAGGAACAGCCCGTCATTGAGAGAGTAGAACCTTTCCATTCTAATCTTGTAACTGTTTTCAGGTAAAGCCATATCCAGAATATCATCTTTACCCGACAATACTGAATTTAACGAAAATACCACAAGTTTGTCTTGAGAGCTGTCATACGCATATATACATTTTTGATGGTTGTCTATGCTGAATAAGGTCTTTTGGAAAGTTACTTTCCCCGGCTCTCTTCCGAGAGTTCCGAAACTTTTAAGATGTTTTCCGCTATTTGCCGAAAACAGATGAAACACATTGCCCGACAGATCGGCCATGTTATTGACAATAATCAGTGTGTCAATGCACTGCAGACTGCATCCGCTGAATTTGAAGTCCTCATTTATGGGCAGCAGAGTGATTTGGGTACTGTCACTGAAAATGGGAGCATGATACAAATCTTCGCTTGCAGCATTATCGGAGCACGAAATAAAGGTAAGTAGGGCAACAATCGGCAATACAAGATAAATACACACCGCATAAGATAAACTGTTGTTCATTTCTAAATGTTTTATAGGTTAAAACATCAGCCCCTCAATAATCAGACCATATCCAATGAGGTCCTCCATCTGTCGTATCATCGTAAAAGCAGATTTGCCCACAAAAGACCGTTTCACGCGAGATATGTCTGATTGTCTGAATGTTTTGATGATATATTTTGAAAAGAGAAGATATGATTTCAAATAATTTTATATCTTTGGGAGGATAATTTATTTATGCAAAATGAAAAGAAGTTTGTATCTGCTCATGTTTTCGCTTATCGTCCTCTCCTTTTCTGAAACGGTAAAGGCGCAGGATGTGAAACAGACTCAATATCAGCGAGATTCTCTTGCTTTAGAGACCTATCTCGATTCAATCGTGCTGCACCTCCGGGAGCCTGTTGTCCTCAAGATGGCCGATACTATGTTTGATATGGCGGGCCATATCAAGAATCGCAGACGTCAGGCAGGGGCTTTATCCTATAAAGTCGATTATTGGTTTATTCAGAAGAATAAAGATAGTCTGTTTGCTGCAATTGACATGGTTCAAAAGTTCTCAAGGCAGTATGATCAGCCGATATATTACTATTTTTCGTGGCAGAGAAAGATAACATACTACATCAATGTGAATCAGCCCAATCTGGCTCTCAATGAATTGAGCCTGATGCAGGATGATGCAATCAAGACAGGTGATTATAATGCTCAGGTTGAAGCATATTATCTGATGGGCAGAATTTATTATTCCAGAAAATTGTTTGAAGAAGCTCATGACGCTTTTGCCAAATCCATAGAAATGATCAATAAGGCACCTGAGGGCACAGAAATCACAGTCACTCACGGTACTTATCTTGCCCAGGCCCGCACTTTGAGTTCTCTGCGAAGATTCGATGAAGAGAAAATCCTTCTTGACACGCTGGCATCTATGTCTAAAACCAAGGCAAACAAGACATCTGTCGACCTTGTTTATGTAAGTTATTATCAATTAATGGGTAATGTGGAGATGGCAGAGCATTATCTCAATCTTGTCGAAAAAGCCGGTTATGGTAATTATTCGGTCAACGGCAAGAGGGCAATTATTCAGGAAAAAGCCAAGATTGCCCACATGAAGAAGGATTTTAAAGAAGAGATTACGTTAAGAGATTCTCTGAAAGCTTTTCGCCACAATTATGAGTCTGATAATATCGGTTATGCCAACGCATACTATGTTATGGGAGATTATAAACGGTCAGCGGATTTTTTGAAGTCGGAGTTGAGCTATAGGGATTCTGTCCGCAAACAGGATATTCGCAATGAAATCAGCGAAATGGTGGTGATGCTTGATGTAAACAGACTTAAGGCTGAGAGAGATAGAGCTGAGCTTGAGATGAAAGGGAGAATCCTCACGGTCACGATTATTCTCTCTTCTTTTCTATTCGTACTCCTTGTTTTTGCCATTATAATGTGCATCAAATACTACAAAACCAATAGAAAATTGATTATCTCCGACAAGAATCTTGGCGAAGCCGTAGAAAGACTTGAGAACGAGAGCCACATCAAATCCGATTTTCTCAGACACTTATCACATGAGGTACGCACTCCGCTCAACTCGATAGTGGGCTTTTCAAACCTTATTTCCGAAAAATTCAGATTCGACTCGGATTGTGCCAAATATTGTGAAATTATAGAGAGAAACTCGGATCATCTGCTTAAACTTGTAAATGATGCAGTGGCTATGTCCAATTACGGAGAGGAAGGAAAGAAAGTATTGACAGATATCAACACACTATTTGCTTCAGCCATAGATTATCTTGACATTAAGGCGAATAAAGGGGTTGAACTTGATTTTGTTCCTTGTGCGGATTTGCATCGTACATTTATGCTCAACAAGGAGAAGCTGGTAATTATACTGTCCAACCTTCTCCATAACTCTTCCAAATGCACCAAAGAGGGTAAAATCGTTATGAAAGCAGACGTTGATAAAACAAATGGAAACATCGTATTTTCAGTGACCGATACAGGAATAGGAATACCGGAAGATAAGGTCAATGAGATATTTGACTATTTTGAGAAAGTGGATAAGATGACACAGGGTCTTGGATTGGGGTTGCCATTGAGCCGCCACCTTGCCGAATCAATGGGAGGAACACTTTTCCTTGACCAAAGCTATACCGGGGGATGCCGAATGATTCTCACTATTCCATTTGCTTCCTGAAAGCTGTTAAACAATCAACCAACGGAGAAGTCTTCTGATTTCTCCACCGTGCGGAATCGCACATCAGGCGAGCTAAAACGCACGTTCAGTGCCATGCTGTCAAGCTGGAATATCGCCATAAATATTTGATATACAATATATTGTAGCTCTTGGCACGGATTGTGTCATAAATGGAGTCAAAACAATATAATATGAAGTCGTTACGTTTTTCACTCCGTTATCTGAGCAAGGCCCGCGGCGGCAATATCACAAGGGTTATCTCCCTGACTTTGGGATTGGCTGTGAGCCTGCTGATCTTTTCCTATGTCGGTTTTATACTCTCTTTTGACAGAAATTTTCCCGACCATGAACGAATCTATCAGGTGTGGACATACTCCGATAAGGATGGGATGGGCTATTCCGGCATGCTGCATTATCCGGTTGCTCCCTCTCTTATGCAGGATATGCCTCAGGTAGAGATCGCTACTCACATGTTTTCAAACCAGAATTATGATATGGAAGTTGACGGCTCGACTTTCAGGGTTTCATTGAAGCCGGTTGATACTTGTTACTGCGACTTGTTCGGCATCAGGCAGATAAGTGGCGATGATCCACATCAGATTTTTGATTCTCCCGACCGGATCATGATTTCACAATCTCTTGCAAAGAGTGCGTTTCCCGGCCAAAATCCTATGGGGAAGAGGGTTATGGTCAACAAAATGTTTGAACTTACAGTGGCGGGAGTATTTGAGAATGTGCCGCTGAACACAAGTATGGGCGAATACGACATGCTGGTTCCGCTCGATATGGTGATAAAAGTGGCAGGTCTTGGCAGTGGATGGAATGGCGGTGACAGCTATTATACATACATAAAATTGAAACAAGGGGCAGACATATCGGTGGTAGAGGCACAAATTCCGGATTTTCTTCAAAAGTACGGAGTGGCGGAATCCTTGAACGAGTGGGGTATCAGATATATCTTTTTACCCATTTCAAAATCTTCATTTGTCGAAGGGGGCAATGAGAGCATGATTTATCTTCTCTCCGCCCTTGCTTTCCTCCTTCTGTTCGTGGCCACGATGAATTATGTGCTTGTTTCCATTTCGGGAATGGTGCGCAGAAGCCGCACTATAGCTCTGCTGAAATGCAATGGGGCTCACAAGAATGATGTCTTTAGAATATTTTTAGTTGAAACGGCGATTCTGATACTATGCGCCCTGTTCCTGGCGGTGCTGATTATTTTAGCTTTCGCAAAACCTATTGAAGCTCTCACTTCATATCCTGTCTCCGAGCTGTTTGCTCTGGAACGTATCTGGGCTCCCGCATCAGTTCTGCTGGCGGCTTTTCTCCTTGCAGGGCTGATTCCGGCAAGACTATTCACAAAAGTTCCCGTCGAGGCGGCATTCAAGGGAGTTTCTGATACCAATCGCAGGTGGAAGAAAATTCTTCTCGGAGTTGAAATAGCCTGTGTTACATGTGTAGCTGCATTACTTTTAATAGCTTCGCTTCAATTCAGATTAATGACACGTGGGGATTTTGGATATGAACCTGACAACTTGATTTATACGAGAATAATGGCAACTCCGCACCAGTTTGAACGATGCATGTCCGAACTTGGAGCCCTCCCGGAAGTGGAATCTGCAGGGATGTCGTACTCCATTCCTGTCTATGGCTATTCAGGAATGCCTTGTGTGGATGAAAACACCCATGAGATATTATTTTCTTGCAGATGGGAACTGATTGACTACAGGTATATTCCGGCAATGAAAATGAAGATTGTCGAGGGGGCCAATTTCACAAGAGAATCCTCCCCGACAGATGTTATAGTCAATCAGCAATATGTCAGACAGAGATGCTGGTCTGACAGCCCGATAGGTCACAAAATTACTGATAGGCAGGGAGATACTCCCAAGATATATACAATTGTCGGAGTGGTCCGGGATTTTAAAATGGAGGCAACTTCAGAAGTGCGACCGATTGTACTCCACCCGATAATAGAATGGGTGAACGATGATGAAGAGAAATACAGTGATATATGGACTATGATAAGACTTCGCGATATGTCCGCTGAAACAATAAAAGTTGTTACAGACAAGATTAGAACATTTGAAACATCAAATAACTATCGTGTGTCAATCTATCGTGAAACTATTGACAATCAGCTCTCTTTTATGCGAAGTATTCGCAATATAATTGCAATAGGTACCATTTTTACCCTGATAATTGCCCTTATAGGAATGCTCGGATACCTATCGGATGAATGTAACCGCCGTGCCCGTGAGGTGGCGACACGCAAGGTAAACGGGGCTGAGGTTGATGATATTCTTTTACTCCTCTGCAAAAATACGATTGTCATGGTTATTATATCTGTTGCAGTCGGAATCGCCATTGCATATTTTGCGGCAGATAAATTGATGCAGCAGCTACCTACAAGGATTTCCCTGAGCTGGTGGATTTTTGCAGGAACTGCTGCAATTGTCATTATTGTGGTATATGCAATCCAGATAATCAAGACGTGGCGCACAGCCAACTCAAATCCTTCGGGAATGCTCAAGGCCGAATAAGACTGTGCGGCATATATGCCTGGCAGTGTATATAAAATACTGAAAATTAGAAATATAAAAAATACACAATGATACAATTACAAGATATAACCAAAATCTTCCGTACAGAGGAAGTACAGACTACGGCTCTCGATCAAGTCTCCCTGAAAGTAGAATCAGGCGAATTTGTGGCGGTCATGGGCCCTTCCGGGTGCGGAAAATCTACTTTGCTCCATATTCTCGGGCTGTTGGACAACCCGACCGAAGGAAACTATATGCTTATGGGTGACGATGTTGCTAAAATGGATGAATGGCACAGAACAGAGTTCAGAAAAGGTAGGATAGGATTTGTATTTCAGAACTTCAACCTGATTGAAGAGTTTGATGTCTATGAAAATGTGGAATTGCCACTGATTTACATGAAAATGAAATCTTCAGAGCGCCGCCGTATAGTCAACGAGATGCTTGAGAAGATGAATATCAGCCATCGTGCACAACATTTTCCAAACCAGCTCTTCGGCGGACAACAACAGAGGGTAGCAGTTGCCAGAGCTTTGGTACTCTCTCCGAAACTGATTCTCGCCGATGAACCTACCGGCAATCTTGACTCACGCAACGGAAAAGATGTTATGAATCTCTTTACAGAACTTCACAAATCCGGTACGACAATCGTTATGGTCACCCACTCCGCTCGAGATGCCGCTTACGCCTCAAGAATAGTCAACATGCTTGACGGCCGCTTCTGCTGAAGATATGAAGAGTGTTATTTTTCATAAAATACAGAATCTTCACAAAGAGTTCTTTCGCAAAGCCCGGCATCGAAAAACATACCTTCAAAGCTTAAATCCTCATCGATTTGAGGCCAATGAATGCCGTCGTATGTGAGATAGAAATCTCGTCTCTGATCTTGCGTTGCCGAAGATAGCCTCTTCCATCTTGAAAATGGATAATTGGCAGTAAGCCCGTCTGTTGTTCTGGCATATACGTGAGTATCGTCAACCCAGACTTCAAGAATTTTGTGTTTAGTCATTGCTGTCTCCTTTTGCTTTATTATTAAAAAACAGATGCCAATTATCCAAGATAACATCCGTATTTTCTTCAATAATAGATTCAATCAAAACAATGTCGTGTTTTTTAAAACCTCTATTATAGATCTGCATCAAGGGAGACACATGATATTTCGCCTCACATCCATCCTTAATGATGTGGACGTGAACAGGTTCATGATCATTAGCATAAAACATGAACCGAAACCCGAAAAAAATGAATATTGTAGGCATCTTGTCTGTTACTAATCACAAAAGTAAAACAAATGAAATATACATCCAAATATATTTTACTGTGCATTTTCGCACGCGTAAAGAATAATTGTTATCTTTGTTGTCATTATGTATGATTTTGGAAAACTGATGATTGTCGATGACAACGAAGATGTATTGTTTTCGTTGAGATATCTTCTCGAGCCTTACTGTAAGAGCATTGAGACGGTGACCCTGCCCGAGACGGCACTTGATAAGGCCGGAAGTTTCAAGCCTGATGTCTGGCTCGCAGATATGAATTTCCGAAAAGATGCAAATACAGGGCAGGAGGGATTCGATCTGTTGAAAGAGATTTTAAGCCGTGATTCCGATGCTGTTGTAATCCTGATGACAGCTTACTCCGATACAGAAAAGGCTGTTCAGGCTATAAAGGCGGGTGCAACCGATTTTATTGCAAAACCATGGGATAGAGAGAAGCTGCTTGCGACACAATCTTCAAAATATCGTTCCCATCTCACTTTACCTGACACCAATCAGCCTTCGGCAGCTTCCCTTAGGGAAGCAATTTTACGTGCTCCCGGCATATGAATGACCATCCAAGACAATCTCTCCCAGACACCAGACTTTTGCATCATTAACATACTTGTTGATTGACAGTTGCCTGTTATGGCATAGACAAATTTGCTACTTCCAAGGTATGGTAATGATTGTGTTCAAAGCAGATGAAATCAGTAGTATAAGTACTTGTTATTCAACGATAAGCGTATAAGGATATGGATAGATGCACAACAAAAATGCCACATTGACTAAATACTTGTTTATCAATAGTTTGCTTGCCAAGAGTCATGGTGGTAGATTGGTTTTTTTCAATCAATGATAGGCTCAAAAAAGAGAACAATTTTCTACCTGCATGTTAGCAGCGAAATCGGCCTTGGAGAGCATTCTGGCGGTCAACATGGCGCAAAAAACAGCGAAAAAGCCCAAAATCTGAAGCATGTTGAACCATTTTATGACCTGCAGAGCACTTTTTGTGTCAACATGCGACATGAAAATAGATAAACGAAAGAAATTCAGAACACGGCAAGGCCGGGAGTGCGTGCACCTTCTCCCTGACGGGGAGAACGGGGAGAATGGGGAGAATTTAAGAGGGGGGGGGTAGATATAGTAAGGGGTAGAAAAAAGTCGGGATGAGGCGACTCGAACGCCCGACCCCTACGTCCCGAACGTAGTGCGCTAGCCAACTGCGCTACATCCCGATTTTTTACAAGGCCACAAAGGTAAATATTTTTTACTCGAAATAAAATATTTTTTTGATTTTGTGGTATTTAATTTGTATCTTTAACTGTAATTGCTACTTTTGCAATTAGTTGTATGCAAAATAATTGTTGAGAAAGTCTTGAAACACAGCTTTTTCTTTCAATAGTTTAATTTGAAATTATTCTAAAGATATGAAAAAAATAGTTATCTTTTTAGTGACATTACTCTCTGTAATGGCTACAGGGTGTGTTCAGCCTGACAAACCGGTAGATCCGGATATTAATATTGATGTTCCCGAAGGTAGTTTTGACTTTTCAACCATCAGAAACATAAGTCTTAAGGTATATATTTATGATCAACATCAGGGACAATTTTACTATACGGTCGAAGTCCTTGACGGTAATCCTTTTACCGGATCCGATGCTAAAGTGATTGATGCAGGTGTCACCAAAGGAGATGCGCCTTATACATCAACAATATCTTTGGCGAAAATAACGTCCAATTTGTATATCAGACAGACAGACCCGTCTAAAAGACAGAGTGTTAAGATTTTGAATATAGAAGATGGGACATCGTTCACCTGCGATTTCAGACCTGTTACATCATCTTCAGCCCCTGCTTCATCGGCAATTGCAGCATCAAATGACAATTTGTCGGCAGCAGTGGAGTCTTCAAACGCGGCAACAAAAGCTGTTGACAGAGAATATGCAAGCTCGTATAAACTTCCTTCAACATATAGAACATTGACATCAGGCAACAGCGATAAGAATCTTGGAGCCGGGACATATTATGTACCGGAAGATCTTTCGTTGACGTTGTTAAGCTCTTGGGGAAAGAAAGATATATATATTGCCGGAACCTTGAATCTTGGTGCTGCCGTATCTAATTGTTTTGCTCCCGGATCTGTAATAGTAGTTCTCGATGGAGGAAAATTAAACCTTACTGATGATTATGTCATCGGGCAGGCCAACGGTAATAATATAGTTACCATTGCCATTCATGATGGCGGTACATTGACTGCCGAGCGTGATTTCAATTTGGAACACAGTGCGAAACTTATCAATGACGGAACGGTTGAAGTAAAAGGCAACTTTAAGATTGTTTCGAATAATGCTATCGTGTTCAATAATAAGAATTTGACAGCCAAACATCTTGAGATGAGCAACAAGTCAAGTTTATATAACTATGCACAAGTTAATTTGACCACAGGTAGGATTACCACCAACAATCCGTACATATACAACGCCAATTCGTTTGTAGTGTCTCAGACATTTTACTCTACAAACAGCGGTGCCACTATTGAAAATGACAAATATATTCAAATCAACAAATTGGATGCTTACAACAGCGGTATTACGATTATCAACAATTGTATGATGAAAATGGCCGAATTCAGGCTGCAGGGTGGTTATATTACTTGTAATCCCGGTTCACTTACTGCCTGTGAAATGTTTGAAGCTTCTCTGAACAAAAATATCGAATTATATGGTGATGCAATGTTTACCATTACCGACCTGCCATTGTTCTCCACATCCGAGGTGGGTATGTATTGTCATCAGAACAGGAGCGAATTTACAGGACATATTCAGGGAGGAAAGACTCCGGTTCTGATAATAGATGTGATAACCAATCCTTCCGACAAAAATGTGCTGTCACTTCTCGGCAATCTTCAGGTTGTATGTAACGGCGTATTCGGATCAAATTACATTCACAAGATGAGTTCAGGCGTAACTATGACTAATACTTTGATAATCAATACACCGTTGGGTAGTTGCAATGACACTCACGTCGAAGATCCCGAAGATCCTGAAGATCCCGACTTTCCTATAGACATTGTGGATCCCACCGTTTATACTTTTGCAATGGAAGACAGATGGCCTGAGTTCGGAGACTATGACATGAACGATATAGTTTATGATATTTCAAATATTACACGCAGTCAGGATCAGAATAATGATGTCTTGGCTTTCAAATTCGATATTTCTCCCCGTTGTGCAGGCGGGGTGATCTCGATGTGCGTGATGCTTCAGATGGACATGGTTCCTACCGAATACATCAAAGACATCTCTTCGACAGTCTATGCCACTTCTTTTGAGTCGGATCAGACACGTGCCAATATTGTTCTGATTCAGAATTATCACAGGGATGCTTTCGGAAGATCTACCGTGATTACCAATACCGAGCCGGGGGCGCCACATATACAGGCCCCGAGTTCTACATATACTATCAATTTCAATACTCCTATCGATAAGGATAAACTGATAGTAAGTGCCTTGAACTATTACATATATCTCGGTGCCGACGGCAATGACAGAAGAGAGATTCATATCGGAGGTTTCGCACCTTCAGACAAGGTACATCAGTCAACCAATGGTTACATCGGAGCAAACGGCATGGTTTGGGGATTTATGATTCCGGATGCAAGATTCTTGTATCCGATTGAGAAGACAAGTATTGAAGAAGCATACCGGAAGTTTGCAAATTGGGCGAAGACTTATGGTTTTGCCGACAGCGATTGGTATCTGTTACCTACGGATGGCAAGATCTATTCAAGATAATTTTTTAACTTTTACAAATATGATTAAAGGCCGTCTGAAGTGATTTGGACGGCTTTTTTACAATAATTTATAGTTTTTCAGCTGACGGGAGAGTTCTTTCTCTTTTCCATCGCAAAGAGAGTTTAACAAGACATGAAAGTTTGTTCCATGATTATGATGTTTCAGATGACATAATTCGTGAAGAAGGACAAAATCAATCAGTTCGTCCGGCAGACGGACGAGTTGCAGATTAAGATTGATATTATTTTTGCCGGAGCAGCTTCCCCAATTGGAGCGATTGTTTTTAATGGCTACTCTATTGTACGTAAAACCGTATTTTGAAGCAAGTGATGCAAGACGTGCAGGAAGTACCTCTTTTGCCTGTTTGCGCATCTGCTCAATCTGCAAATTGGCGGCATCGGCATCGACAATGCCTTTTGAAGCCTGAATTGAGAGTCTGCCTTTAATCCATTCTTTATTTTGCTCTACAAATCGGAGAGCTCTTGAATATGTTGAGTACCATGGAAGTGATACCCGAATACCCCCTTTGCCGGTAACTGTTATTCTGATATTTTTATTTCCGCTCCGCTTTGTCAGTTTAATCTCCCCCAAATCAGGGTGAACAAAGATTTTTTCCACAAAATCAACTCTTTAAAAAACAAACAAATGTAGAGAAAAAGTTGCAGAGTAAAAAATAATGGCTACCTTTGTACCCCCTGAAAGGGAAATTGAAATTTTTTATTAACTAATTTTTTGCATTTATGTCGGAATATTTATCAGCAGACAAAAAGCAAGAGATTTTCGGACAATACGGAAAGTCTAATAATGACACCGGCTCAGCTGAGAGTCAAGTTGCTTTGTTTTCCTACCGTATCGCTCACCTTACTACTCACCTTCAGAACAATAAGAAGGACCACAATACTCAAAGGGCATTGTTGAGATTAGTAGGTAAGAGACGTCAGCTTTTGGATTACCTGAAAGCTAAGGACATCGAACGATACAGAGAAATTGTGAAGGCCCTTAACCTTCGTAAATAATGATAAAGGAAAGAGAGAGAGGCCGCATGTAACGGCCTCTTTTTTATAAATAAACGTATGAATATAATAAACAAAACCATCCAATTGTCCGACGGTCGGACAATAGAAATTGAAACCGGTAAATTAGCCAAGCAGGCTGACGGTTCTGTAGTAGTTAAAATGGGCAAGACCATGTTGTTGGCTGCCGTAACGTGTGCAAAAGAGGCTAAGGAAGATGTTGATTTCATGCCTCTTCAAGTTGAGTATAAAGAGAAATTTGCCGCAGCGGGTCGTTATCCGGGTGGTTTTATGAAAAGAGAAGGTAAAGCATCAGATAGTGAAATATTAGTGGCACGTCTGATAGACAGAGCTCTCCGTCCTTTATTTCCCGAAGATTTTCATGCAGAAGTGTATGTGACAGTCAACCTTATTTCAGCCGACAGAGAACAGATGCCAGATGCACTTGCCGGACTTGCAGCATCGGCTGCACTCGCTGTGAGTGATATTCCGTTCGGCGGGCCTATTTCTGAGGTACGTGTTGCCCGTATAGACGGACAATTCTGCATTGACCCTTCATTTGCCGATCTTGAAAAAGCAGATATAGATATCATGGTTGCCGCAACATACGAAAATATCATGATGGTGGAGGGCGAGATGAAAGAGGTTAGTGAAGCGGATATGCTTGAGGCTATTAAATTTGCTCATGAAGAGATAAAGAAGCATTGTGTTGCACAAAAAGAACTTATGAAAGAGGTTGGCAAAGAGGTCAAAAGGGCTTATTGCCACGAAACCAACGATGAAGAGGTCAAAAAGGCAGCATGGGATTATTGCTATGACAGATGTTATGCAATCGCCAAAGAGGGAACAGATAAGCATTCAAGGACGGATCAGTTTGAGGCTCTTCATCAGGAGTTTCTCGAAACTATTCCGGAGGAAGAGAGAGAAGAGAAATCAATCATGGTTGCCCGCTATTTTAACGCAATAGAGAAGAGAGCCATGAGACGTATGATTCTTGATGAGGGTATTCGTCTTGACGGCAGAAAGACCACTGAAATACGCCCTATCTGGTGTGAAGTCGGGTATCTTCCGGGAGCTCACGGGTCAGCTATTTTTACAAGAGGTGAGACTCAGTCGCTTTCTACTGTTACCCTTGGTACTAAAGACGATATGAAGGAGAAGGACGAAGTGCTGATTCAGGATACCGATCAATTTGTACTTCATTATAACTTCCCTCCATTTTCAACGGGAGAGGCTAAAGCCTCACGCGGAGTCAGCAGAAGGGAGATTGGTCACGGTAATCTTGCATGGCGTGCATTGAAACCGGTTGTCCCTATTGGAGAAGAGAATCCTTATGCTGTACGTGTAGTGTCTGATATTCTCGAATCAAACGGTTCATCTTCAATGGCCACCGTATGTGCAGGATGCCTTGCACTGATGGATTGCGGTGTCAAGATAAAGAAACCCGTATCAGGTATAGCAATGGGTCTTATCTCAGACAATGAGTCAGATAAATATGCTATTCTTTCAGATATTCTTGGTGATGAAGATCACCTTGGAGATATGGACTTTAAAGTAACAGGTACAAAAGACGGTATAACTGCCACTCAGATGGATATAAAGGTTGACGGTCTTTCTTATGAAGTGCTTCAAAAGGCATTGGAACAGGCTCGTCAGGGACGTGCCCATATTCTTGGCGAGATGCTGAAGACTATTTCGGAACCTCGTGAGGAATACAGACCTAATGTGCCTCGTATTGTTCAGATTACTGTTCCGGGTGAATTTATCGGTGCTATTATCGGTAAGGGTGGCGAAGTTATTCAGGATATGCAGAAGACTACCGGTACCACAATTACTATTACCGAAGAGAAAGATGCTGACGGCAACGCTGTCGGAGTTGTAGATATTTTCGGAGAGAACAAAGATGGTATGGATGCGGCTCTTGCGCGCATTAAAGGTATTATCACTGTTCCCGAAGCAGGCGAGGTATATCACGGAAAAGTCACTTCAATACTCGATTTTGGTGCCTTTGTGGAGATTCTTCCCGGTAAAGAGGGATTGTTGCACATTTCCGAAATTGATTGGGGTAAAACAGAGAAGGTAGAAGATGTTCTGAAAGTGGGCGATGAATTGGATGTTAAGTTGCTTGAGGTTGATGCCAAGAGCGGAAAATTGCGTCTCTCACGCAAAGCTCTTCTTGAGAAACCTGAAGGATATGTTGAACCCGAAAGAAGACCTCGTCCGTCAGGTGACCGCAATGGCGATCATAGAGGAGGCGGAGACAGAAGAGGCAGTTTCAGAAGGGACGGCAATCGCGATTCAAGAGGTGGGGACAGAGGTCCGGACAGAAGAGAAAGAAGATAATATCATTATACTGAAAATAGAAAAAGTGGCCGAAAAGCCACTTTTTTTATTTGTTAGTAGAGAGGAATATATGCCCAGAATGTACTCCCATTGTCAGGTGACGATTCTGCTCCTACATCTCCATTCATGGCCTTTACAATAGCTTTTGTGATTGACAATCCTATTCCCGAACCACGTGTGTGTTTATTTAATTTTTCAAATCTGTCGAATAGTTTGTCTATGTCTTTGGCCGGAACTCCGCAGCCTGTGTCCGACACAATAATCCTGATACCCCTTTTCTCGTGAATATAAGACATTTTAATCTCCCCAGGCTCTGTAAATTTGATGGCATTTGACAGAAAATTAGTGATAATCTGGCTTACGCGCTCTTTGTCAAGACATACCAGCAGGTGATTGTCGGGAACCTCGCATATCAATTGCACATTTTCATTAGGTATCTTCTGGGAATATTCTATTCCAAGCTCCTTAAACATAGATGCAAAATCAAAGTCATACGGCTTTAATTCGAGATTTCCCGATTCAATCTTGGCCAAATCCATGATGGAGTCGATAAGGGAGATAAGGAATCTGTTGTTCTTTTTGATGATGGAAATATATTGACGTTTCTCCTCTTCATCCGTACAATTCATCATAATTTCCGAAAATCCGATAATTGCATTGAGCGGCGTGCGTATTTCGTGAGAGACATTGGCAAGAAATGCGGATTTGAGTTTATCTGATCTTTCGGCTTTGTCCTTTAGCGGGGTCAGCTGATTAATCATGTTATTTAGTTCTGTGACATCACGCCTGAAGCCGATATATTTGATGATTTTTCCATATTCGTCTTTTTCTAAAGCAGAGCCATTGGTTATCATTGTGAGATATTCTCCTTCCTTGCAATTCCCGTTCCTGATTCGCAGGGTAAATGAAAAATTATCCTGAAGTCCTTTGTCCATCAGGTCAAAATATTGCAGTGTAATCGGAATATCATCCGGATGAATTAGGGAGAGGTATTCTTCCTTACTGATATGGGAATTTCGCTTATAATTGTTGGTAGGGTCATTCATGGCCGAAAATGATTTGGTAGATGTGTAATATTCCCATAAAATCAGATTACTTGTAGTTACGGCAAGTTCAATTTTCCTACGGCTGTTTTCCATCTCCTTTTGATAGAGGTAATCGATGGTAATATCTTTATAGGTTCCAAGCAGATAGGGATTGTTATCGTCTATTTCGTCAACAAACGTCATCTCGAATTCATAGTATCTTTCAATGTTCTCATCTTCTTTACGGTATCTCATTACGTAATGCCCCGACCTTTTTTCTCCTGATGAAAGTTCATTTATCAATGTGACGAAAGGGCGCAAATCTGACGGATTTATATATTTGATGAGGTATTCAATCCTCATTCCATCTTTTGGGAATATGGACTTTCCATACAGAGGGTAAAAACAGTTGCTTTTTATATTGTATGTCCATGTCGAGATATTACCGGCTTTAAGCGCCATGGCCAGTTCGGAGTTGAAAATTTTTAGTTTTTTGGTCGAACGGATTACCAATATTCTGATGATTACCGCCGTTAATGTAGCCAAAAGGAGTAATAATACCACCAAAGTGATGATAATTCTCGTCAGAAGAGATACAGTATGTGTCTCCCTGGATGAACTGAACCACTTGCTGTATATCTTATCATAAGTACCGTTCGCCTTCAATGCTTCCAATCCCTGATTTACATTGGTTAAAAGTTCAGGCTCATCTTTGTTGACGACAAAGCAATATTGTATGGGTTTGACATCGCTTATTATCGAATATTGCAATCCTTGTATATTATAGTGCTTTATCAGATATTTTACGATGTTCTCTTCACAAATGGCCACGTCATATTTGCCTGAAGCCAATTCTCTCAGACCATCCGTAATGTTGGTGTACTCGATTATGCTGTTGGATATGCCCGATGTCTTAAGTATTTGGTGAGCCAGAGTGTTGCTTTGTACTACGATTTTTTTATTTATCAGCTCTTCAAGGGATTTGATACGCTTCTTATCTCCTTTATACACAAAACACTGTCTGATATAGGAGTGAGGGGTGGAGTAATTGAAGTATTCAAGCCTTTCAAGAGAGAAAGTGGCTCCCATAAGCATATCAATCTCTCTGTTTTTCAACATGTTGGTGGCAATTCCCCAATCAATTACCTCTATATCGCATTCGTATCCGAGCTCTTCCATCAGGGCCTTTGTAAGTTCGACATTATAGCCGTCCGCTTCACCATCTTCATTTAGAAATTCGTATGGTGAATAATGTATGTCTCCCTTGATAATCAACTCTTTACGAAGACTGTCTTGCGCAAGTAAGTCTGTACAGACAATAGTGGCAAGCAGCAAACAACACAAAGCCCTATGGTAACGCATACTAATATATTTTCGTCAAATATAATAAATAATATTGGAAAAGGGCCAAAATAAAAACCGACCCGGATGATTCCGAATCGGCCTTTAAACTTTTTGGGAGGGATGTTTAGAACTTCAACTCAACTTTTGGAGCCACATCACTTCCTTCGGCTGCTTTGAAATAGGCTTTTTTGCTGAAACCTCCGATGCTTGCAACGATATTTGCAGGAAATCTGCGAATCATCGTGTTGAAAGATTGGACAGTCTCATTAAATTTGTTACGCTCTACTGCAATCCTGTTTTCAGTACCTTCCAATTGGGCTTGAAGTTCAAGAAAGTTCTGGTTGGCCTTTAATTCGGGATAGCGTTCAACAACTACAAGAAGTTTGCTCAGTGCTGAGCTCAAATTGTCTTGTGCCTGTTGAAAAGCTGCCATGTTTTCTTCAGTCAGGTTGGTCGGGTCAATCTTGGTGGAAGTGGCTGCGGCACGCGCTGTGATTACTGCCTCCAATGTGCTCTTTTCGTAATCTGCTGCCCCCTGGACACTTGCTACCAGATTTGGAATAAGGTCGGCACGGCGTTGATATACGTTTTCGACATTTCCCCATGCATTGCCGACACCCTCTTCGGCGGTTACTATTTTGTTATAAATCTTCACTCCCCAGATAACTGCGAGAACTACGACTGCCAAAATAATAATCCAAACGGAAACCTTTTTCATTTTGATTGATATTATGTTGATTATTTTGCCAATGCACTTAACTTTTCGCAAAGTTCGTCAAGTCCTTTGTACATATCTGCAATTACAGCTTTGTACTGAACTTTAATTTTTTGGGTTTTGTCGGGGTGATTAACTCTGTCAAACAAGTCATTGGCCAATTTGTTGGCACCATTGATGAGTTTTTCAACTTCAGTTGTGTCTTTTTCAGGGTGAAGCAGTGAGAATAAAACACAATCTTCAACAAAATCACCTACAAGGAAATCAATATCCTTCTTAATAACTCTTAAATTCATATCAGTATTTTTTTATTTTGTGGCGCAAAGATAAACCTTTTTTCTATAATGTGATAATTCCCGGTTTTTTTGTTAATCCCAAACCAGGTTTGTCTTCAAGCGTAATCTTGCCGTCAACAAGTTTCATTCCGTTGAAACAGTCGTTTGCAAGCAGGTAGTTGCCGTCAAGATCGGCCCATTGCACTTTCGGGGCTATTTGGGCAGCTGCCGAGATGGCAACGGAAGTTTCAGTCATACAGCCCACCATGAGCTTCATGTGGAGAGAATTGGCAAGTGTCACCATCTCACGTGCTTCTCGCATGCCTGTACATTTCATCAGTTTGATGTTGATACCGTGGAAAGCTCCTTTCAGTTTGGGAATATCACTGAGCCTCTGGCATGATTCGTCTGCAATGATAGGAAGCGGACTACGCTCTGTAATCCATGCAATATCGTCGAGAAGAAATTTGGACATAGGCTGTTCGATCATGTTTACGTTTCTTTCGCTCAGCCAGTTGATCATATCCAGAGCCTGATGTTTGTCTTTCCATCCCTGATTGGCATCAATGCAGATGACGGTGTTGGTCTTTGCCCTTATAAGATTGATCATACGCTTGTCGTCTTTTTCGGATATGCCGAGTTTGACTTTTATGACCTTAGTCCATGATGCTTCCTCGATTTTTTCATTCACGACATCGTCACTTGCATCATAACCAATTGTATAAGAGGTACATGGTGCATCATTGGGGTTGAATCCCCACATTTTCCACCAAGGCTGTCCGATTATATTTCCAACAAGGTCGTGCAGTGCAATGTCAACGGATGCTTTGGCTGCAGTGTTGTTGGTAGTCAACTTGTCAACGGCAGCCATTATGTCTTCGATTTGGAATGGGTTATTGAATTTAGGCATCACATTTTCAGCCACTTTCTTCAAAAATTCATTGACTGATGCCTGTGTCTCCCCAAGATACGGTGGCATTGCAGCTTCTCCATACCCCGAATAACCGTCCCACGAGAGTTTTGTAATAACAATTGGGGTTTGAGTCCTTGAAGAGCCTGAAATAGTAAAAGTATATTTCATCTGCCCCATAAAGTTTTCCCATTCAAGGAGGAGGTTTTTGCTGCCTGATTTTTTCTTTGCATTTGCAGCATTACTGCTTGCAAACAGATCTGATGGTCTTAAGATTGCTGCCGCTGCTGTAATCAGCCCCGCAGTTTTCAGAAAATTTCTTCTATCACTCATTTTATTAGTTATGTAATTGGATTATTCAATAGTTTTAAAATACCAAGGATGGTGTTTGATGGAGGTGATACCTTTGTCTGCATCTTCGTTTCCGAGGATTCTCCTTGCACGAATAAGACGTACCGATCCTTCATAATAGTTGTCTGCTTCAGGAATAAGGGAATTGATTCGAACTGAAGTTGCACAGTGAATAAACTCTCCATTGCCTATATAGATGCCCACGTGAGTGGCTCTCTCTTTCTGCGTTTCAGTGGCTTTTCTTCCAAAAAAGATCAAATCTCCCATTTTCAGATTGTCAAGACCGTTGGTTATGTCAACGTCATCCCCCGTATATACCTGTTGAGAAGCATCTCTTTGCAGAATAATGCCGTTGAGGTAATAAGTAGTCTTTGTAAATCCGCTGCAATCCATCCCTTTGACCGAAGTTCCGCCCCACATATAAGGGAAACCGAGGAATTGTTTGGCTGTTGCAATTATTTTTTCAGGTGTAGGTTTACGAGAATCGAGCCATTGAGTGAAATCTTGTGAGTGCTCTTTCAGCAAATATGCTTCTTTTCCGTTGGGAAGCAGGACTTTATAATATTTTCCCTGTTCTGACAGTTTGGTGACAATGCAACCCCATACGGCATCACACACAACAGTGGCATTGTCAGAAGGTTGAGATCGAAGAATGGTGTAATAAGTGTTTACAACGACTTTAGGTGCGTCACGCCACACTTGGGCTTCTTCTTTAGTGACCGCAGCAACACTGCCTGATGTGACCCATGCTATGTATCCTTCGGGAGATACTACTCTCAGCCATCCTCCTCTCTTCTCGAGAATCTGAAGAGGAGTACCAAGCAATGTCTGGGTGCCCGATTCTTCGTCATATCCAGGTTTCATGCGTATATTGATTACTGACAAATTTGTAATACCGTAAGTCTTGTCTCCGAGTTCGGGGTGAGGAAGCAGGACCATACTGTCTAAAATATCTATTTTATTCTCTGCAAGTTTGGACAACAGAGCGTCTTTGGCCTCTTTTTCAGTGGTTACACCCCTCAAAACGAGATTTTCTCCCACTTTTTCAATCTCGGCTTCAAAAGTTTTGACTCTGCTGTCAGGAGCAAATTCCGATTTGACCTCTTTGGAAACGGTCTCAAAAGCCTTTGAAAAGTCATTTGAGTCACAAGAACAGATGATTAGCAATGTGGCAATTGCAAGAAATAATGGTTTTTTCATACTCATAGATAGTTTATCTTTATTAAGTTCGACTAACAAAAGTACTTAAATTCTTATCTTTGCGCAAGAAAAATTTGAATTGATGGATAAACGATACAACTCTTTCGTGGGTTATTTTAAGAACAAATACGGCTGCAGATTGCAGAAAATAGTGATAGATGCCGGTTTTACATGTCCCAACAGGGATGGTTCACTATCTGTCGGAGGTTGTACATATTGTGACAATAAGGCATTTCATCCGTCATACAGCACTCCCGACAAAAGTTTAGACCGGCAGATAGAGGAGGGAATAGAGTTTCATCGCGGCAGATACCGGAATGCCACAAAATATCTGGCCTATTTTCAGCCATATTCTAATACATACGCTCCACTCGATACCCTCAAAAAAGTATATGAAGAGGCTCTCGCTCATGAGCAGATTGCCGGAATTGTAATCGGAACGAGGCCTGATTGCGTGGATGAGCGCAAACTTGATTATCTGGTTAAATTATCTGAACAACACATAGTTATCATAGAATATGGAATAGAATCGTGCAGCAATAGGACACTTGTGCGCATCAATAGAGGGCATACGTGGGAACAAGCTGTCGAGACGGTCAATAAAACTGCCGAAAGAGGACTTCATCAAGGGGCTCATTTTATTTTCGGCCTGCCGGGGGAAAGTAGAGAAGATATGATATCTATGGCTGCCAAAATCAACACATTGCCTATATTATCGGCCAAATTTCACCAGCTGCAGATAATCAAAGGTACTCGGATGGAGCGGGAATTTGCTACTCAACCAGGTGATTTCAAAACATTTGCATTGGATGAATATATCGACTTTTTCGTTGATTTTTTAGAGCGATTGAGACCCGATCTCTATATAGAGAGATTTGCAGGTGAAGTGCCTCCGAGATTTGTCAACTCCACTCCGTGGGGAATGATTCGCAACGTGGAGTTATTGAGAATGTTGGAAAAAAGACTTGAAGAGAGAGATAGTTGGCAAGGCAAGTTGTTATAAGCGATAGTTTTCGTATATTTGCAGTTTATAAAATTAAGAAATATGCAATCAATATCCGACAAAATCGTAATGGAGGGATTAACGTATGACGACGTTCTACTTATTCCCGCCCGCTCTGAGGTTCTCCCGAGGGAGGTAAATGTTTCTACCATGTTTTCAAGAGAGATTCCTCTTCACGTTCCTATTGTTTCTGCCGCAATGGATACTGTAACAGATGCAAATCTGGCTATCGCCATTGCAAGAGAGGGAGGTATCGGGGTTATTCACAAGAATATGCCTATTGAACAGCAGATGGAGCATGTCCGCAAAGTGAAACGTGCTGAAAACGGGATGATATATGATCCTGTCACCATCAAATATGATGCTTTTGTCGGAGATGCTCTCAGGTTAATGGCTGAAAATCATATAGGAGGCATTCCTGTTGTTGATGATCAGAACCATTTGATAGGGATTGTGACCAACAGAGATTTGCGTTTTCAGGACAACATGAAAACCCCCATCACAGAAGTGATGACGAGTGAGAATCTTATTACAGTAGGGGTGAAGACGGATATTCCTCAGGCAACAGAGGTGTTGAGAAAGAACAGAATAGAGAAATTGCCGGTGGTTGACGAGAATAAAAAACTTGTCGGGCTGATTACATACAGAGATATAAGCAAAATAAAGAATAATCCCACTGCAAGTAAAGACAGCAGGGGACGGCTGCTCGTTGCTGCTGCTGTCGGTATCAATTCGCACAGTCTGGAAGATGTCGAAAAATTGGTTTCGGTTCAGACCGATGCAGTCGTTCTCGATACGGCACACGGACATTCCGTATTTGTATTGGAAACAATCAAAAAAGTTCGTAAAGCTTTTCCGAACCTTCAGATTATTGCCGGAAATATAGCCACGGGTGAAGCGGCTATTGCACTTAAAGAGTGCGGTGTTGACGGTATCAAAGTCGGTATAGGACCAGGCTCGATTTGTACGACACGAATTATTGCAGGTATAGGTGTGCCTCAGCTTACAGCAGTAATGAATGCTGCCGCCGCCCTTAAAGGGTCCGGTATTCCGATTATTGCGGATGGCGGTATTCGTTATTCGGGAGACATCGTCAAGGCTCTTGCGGCAGGTGCGAGCACTATCATGGCCGGATCTCTTTTCGCAGGCGTTGAAGAGGCTCCGGGCGAAGCTATTATTCTTAACGGAAGAAAATTCAAGTCATATAGGGGCATGGGATCCCTCGAAGCTATGCAAAAAGGCTCAAAAGACAGATATTTTCAAGATATGGAAGAGGATATAAAGAAGCTTGTGCCGGAGGGAATAGTTGCCCAGGTGCCTTATAAGGGTACTTTGGCAGAAGTGATCTATCAGTTGCTCGGAGGGCTGAAAGCAGGTATGGGTTATTGTGGCGCTGCCAATCTCAATGTCCTTAAAGAGGCTAAATTTGTCAAAATCACTTCGGCAGGTATGGCGGAGAGCCATCCTCACGATGTTACGATTACCAGAGAATCCCCAAATTATTCGAGATAAAATGAGAAAAATCGTATTGCTTTTATTGGTACTTATCCTTGCAATTTCTTGTGAATCAATCAATTATTCGTCTAAAAAGGGCGACAGGAAAGTGGCGAGAATAGGAAGGGACGTACTATATGAAAGTGAAATAACCAAGTTGATGCCGCAGGGAGTCTCTTCTGAAGACAGTGTCAAGATGGTACGCCAATATATCGACACGTGGGCATTAAGCAAACTATTGTTACTTAAGGCCGAAGAACAACTTTCCAAAAGTGAAAAGGATGTCACTTCGGAAGTAGAGGAGTTCCGATCCACACTGCTTGGTTTCAGATTTGAAAAACTTTATCTTGAAGAGAGGCTTGATACGGTTGTCACAAACGAAGATGCAGAAAAGTATTTTGAGGACCATTCCCGAAACTATATATTCCCCAATTCGATAATAAAGGGGAGAATTATAAGAATTTCCCCAGCATCTCCATATTACGAAATGATAAAGTCTGGATATAAAGTCACGGAAGATCAAGAAGTTAAGGACTTAAAGGAGTTGTGTTTCTCTTCTGCAGACAAATATATCGATTTCAATAATCAATGGGTCGATGCCTATATTGTGGCAAAAGAGATAGGCGAAACCATAGAATCATGTGAAAAACTTTTGGCCGGCGGGAATTCGTTTGAAATCACATCGGAAGACTGTAATTATCTGATATTCATTACAGAAAGGATTGCTCCCAATGAAATTTCCCCATTTGAATACAATGTGGACAGAATTCGCGAAACGGTAATTAGTAAAAGAAAACAGGAGCTTTTGGCAAAATTGGAACGAGACTTGCTAACTGATGCTGTAAACAATAAAATTTTAAATATTTACAATCAAAATGAAAAAGTCAATCCTTAAAGCAGCCGCGTTAATAATACTTGCATCTGTGGCATTACCCGATGCTTTCGCTCAAAAATATCAAGATGGCTTGATTGACAAGACAATAGCTCTTATTGGAAATGATATGATAATGCTTTCTCAGATAGAATCCGAAGTTCAGATGATGAGAGCAAGAGGACTTACGGCAGACAAAAGCGCGAGATGTGAGATTTTGGAGAATATGCTTATTTCCAAGTTGTTTCTGACACAGGCGAGATTGGATTCTCTTGCTGTTGACGATGCTGCCGTGGAGAGCGCATTAACCCAACGTTTAAACGAAATATATTCATCTCTCGGAGGAGAGAAAGAGGCTGAAGCCTACTTTAAAAAACCTATATACAAACTCAAACAGGAATGGAGAGAAGTATTGACAGAGCAATCCCTGATACAAAGTATGCAGAAAAATGTGGCAGGCACTGTTCCCAAAATGACACCTTCCGATGTGGAGAAGTATTACAAAAATTCAAAAGAAGAGGATTTGCCAATTGTCTCTACAAAATACAGGATAAGACAGATTGTATTGTATCCGGACAAAGAGGCTGCCACATTGGCTGTTAAAGAGAAATTACTTGGATTGAGGGAACGAATTATAAATGGCGAGAAATTTTCCACTTTGGCAAGAATTTACTCCCAGGACCAGGGAAGTGCCATAAAAGGCGGAGAGTTGGGACTTGCCTCGAAATCGATTTTCTGGCCGGCATTTTCCGATGCAGCTGCAGCTTTGAAGGATGGACAGATCTCACAGATAGTAGAGACTCCGGATGGGTTTCATATTATTCAAATGATTGAAAGGGAGGGAGATATGATTAATGTAAGACATATTCTCATAAAACCTTCCTATACCATGGAAGACCGTACCAAGGCCTTTGATAAACTTGACAGTATCAAAAATGTGATAGTCAAAGACAGCATATCATTTTTCAATGCAGCAAGATTCTTTTCACAGGATAGAAAAACAAGTACAAATGGAGGATTGCTTGCAGACGAATATAGCGGATCATCTTATTTTGAGAAAGATCAATTGAAACCTGCCGACTATTCCGAATTGAAAAACATGAAAGAAGGGGATATTTCCGAGCCTTTCGAATCATTGGACAATGAGGGAAGGAATGGTAATACGGTATATAAAATTATCTATCTCGAAAAAGTGATTCCGTCTCATACTGCCAATTTTAAGGAGGATTATAATGTATTGCTCAACGAACTGAATGAAAAAAATTCGCAGGAAGCCATAGAAAAATTCATAAAAGAGAAACAGGTTACCACATACATTGTAATAGATCCCCTTTTCCAAAATTGCAGCTATAATTACGAGGGTTGGATTAAATAAGGCATGACAAAGAGGTTCGGATTTATCTTTATATTGTTGTTTTTGACAGCGTCACAGATTTCTTTCTCTCAAAACAGAGCTGAAAAAGACAGTCTGGTGCGCCTGCTTGATGCAAGTTCTGCACAGCAATTGGAAGAAAGCGGAATGAGTTTTCGCCGAATTCTCGGACCCGGAGCCCGTTTTCTTCATAACAATACATATTTAATATGTGACTCTGCATCTTGGAATGTGACTGTAAAATATATCGAAGCTTTTGGCAACGTAAAGATTATTCAGGACAATACCATGCTTATGAGCGAGTCAATGGTATATCTGATTGATCAGAACACCGCCAAATTTCAGGGACAAGTTGTGGAATTATTGGATAAGGCAGGTAATAAACTCAGGACCAGACAACTCGATTACAACACAAAGGACAGTGTGGCCTCTTTTTCATACGGTGCTGCCATGAAAGATACATCAGGTAATGTAATCGAAAGTAAAAGAGGAAGTTATGATTCAAAGGCAAGTACATTTACCTTTGAAGATGAAGTGGAAATGTATAATGACTCTATCTTTATAAAGACAAATACGTTGAAATACCGTTCAGACCTTGAAAAGGCTTTTTTCGGAACAAATACCTATATGTGGAGGGGTACAGGGTTCATGAATGCCGATGCAGGATGGTATGACAGACGTAACGATATTGTATATTTCAACGACAATGCGTACATGAATGATAAAGACTATGAGATATGGTCAGATGAGATTTATTACAAGAAATCGCAGGGAATAGTCGAGATGTACAACAATGTGCAGATTCTTGATACAGCCAACACCGCAATATTGCTCGCTCATGATGCAAAATATTACAGGGACTCACTTATGGCCGTTCTTACTAAAGATCCTGCAATAGTGTATTACGGAGAGAATGAGAAACATGAGCCCGATTCTGCATTTATCAGAGCAGACTCTCTGTTCTGTTATTCTGTAGAGAAATGGACTATTCCTCAAAAAGAGATAGAGGACGCAAAAAAGAGAAAAGAAGATGCATTGTTTGATGCGTTGGCGGAAATCAGGGCAAAACAGGCGGAAGAACGAAAAAAAGCTGCCGAGGAAAAAATGCGCGAGTCCGGCAAATTGCCTCCCGTGATTGCGAAAGACTCTCTGGGAGTTGCACAGGATTCCACAGGTGTTGTGTCAGATTCTCTTGGAGTTGCCGCAGACTCTCTTGCTGTTGCCGCAGACTCTCTTGCTGTTGCAGATGATTCTCTCATCTCTCCCACTTCTGCTCAAGATTCCTCAAAAATAGTTGCCACAGACTCTCTTACAGTTGCCGCAGCAATTCATAATGCCGATACCTCGCAAGTTTCCGGCACCAAGGATGCCGTTGCAGTATCCGATTCGCTCACTACTTCCCATGAGAAAACATCCATTCCTGCGGTAAGAGACTCTATTCGTCCTGTCGTCGATTCTCTTGCAGCCGTACGCGACACTACGGCAGTTCCCGACTCTATAGACAGAAGTAAGCTTGATACGACTCTGGTACGCCATCTGAAAGCATACTATAATGTCAAACTATACCGTTCCGATTTGCAGGCTGCCTGCGACTCGATGATTTTCACAGAGTTGGACTCTATGGCAAGGCTCTATGAAAGACCTGTTTTATGGAATGAAATTAAAAATCAGCTGACATCGGAAGAGATGCAGCTTCTTATCAAAGATGGAGCGTTGTATCGCGGAAGTATGCTGAATTCCGCCATGATTACGACCAAGGAGGATTCCACTCACTATAATCAGATAAAAAGTACCGAAATGGTCGGCTTTTTTGCGGATAACCAGCTTTACAGATATGATGCTCTCGGTGGGGTTACTGCCGTATATTATATGGTAGAAGAGGAACAGATTACTACCATAAATATGAAAGAAGCCAAGTCCCTGACGGCAGTTATCAAGGATGGAAATGCTCAGAAGATGTTGTATCTGGAGGAGGTAAAGAGTGATGCCTATCCTATCGGAGAATTGGCGCCGGACAAGCAGAAGTTAAAAGGATTTGAATGGCGTGGGGCAGATCGTCCTGTTGATAGAAATGCTATTACGACACGTTCGATTTATCCTACGCAGAGAGACAAATATACCGATATACATAAACCTGTATATATTCACACCAATTTCTATTTTGACCACTATATGGATACCGTATATAAACGTATAGAAGAGAGAGCTGCTATTGAGAGACAGCGCCAGATAGATAGTGTCAAAAAAGCTGCTTTTGAGGATATGAAAGCTCAAAATCGTTTGAGAGATTCACTCAACATTATTTCGGACTCACTCGGTTTGTCACTTGACTCTCTTTATACGGCCAACGGCATCTCTTTGAGAGACAGCCTCGGTACAGACCATGTTGTTAAAGATTCGCTTAAGATGGAGGCACTCAATGAAGATCGGGATTCAACGAAATATAATCAGGGAGTGGATATTGAAAAAGAGGCAGTGGGCACAAGTCAATCAATATCCAAACCTCACAAGCTGACTTGTAGGGAGAAATGGAAGATGCGTAAGGCGAAACGTGCACTTTTAAGAAAGCAGAGAGCCCTTCTAAAAGCCAATAAATCATAAAAAACCGCCCCGAGATATTTCCCGGAGCGGCAGTATTATGAAAACAAAAATCGAATTCCCTTTGAACAGGAATTATTACTCTTTATATCCCGGATTCTGTTGAAGTTGAGGATATATAGTTCTTTCATTACTTGAAATAGGAAGTACAATCTTATCGTAATCCCAGCTGAATGATGCTTTGTATTGAGAAGTACCTGCATAGTCATGTTCATCAACAAGCATATTGCGGGTAATGGTTCCGCCACGGCGCATTATATCAAAGAATCTGTGACCTTCACCGATAAATTCTTTCTGACGTTCAGTCTGAATTAAATCCAAAGTGGCTGTAACGTTGGAAGCGTCAGGGTCTGCTCTCTTGCGGATTATGTTGAGATAATTGCTTGCCTCACCGGCTTTGCCTGTTTCAAGAGCAGCTTCAGCAGCAATCAGATAGGCTTCACTGATACGCATTACATGTGGATTATTACGGCGGAAAGTGTATCCGCGGTCTTTATTTCCGACAAATTTCTTCAACCAATATTCTCCTGTTTTCTTTACTCCGGTAGTAGGGTCATCGTAAGCTATCATTTGGGCACGCACGTCATTAGGTGTGTCTTTAAACAATTCTCTCCATTTCTTGGTAGGAATAACGCTTGCACCGGCATTCAGGTCATTGAACCATAAGTGATGGAACATAGCATAGAAACCACCGTCACTATCGATGTCACCCTGAGTGGTTACAATAAGTTCAAGAACAGTCTCGTTTTCTCCTTCATGACCCCAATAATCGATGTAATTGGCATTAGAAACCAATGAATATGGAGAATTGTTTACAACATCGACAGCAGCGGTATAAGCACCTGCATAGTCACCTTTATATAAAAGTACTCTTGCCTGAAGCAATCTTGCTGCCCAATAGTTGAAGTGTCCCGTATTTTTAGATTTGGAAAGCAGAGGTAAAGCGGCTTCAATGTCTTTTATAACCTGAGCATAAGTCTCAGCAACAGTGCTACGAGGCAACTTTGCTTCTGATGGTGCTGTAGGCTCTGTAAGGATTACGGCACCAAGTGATGCACCATTATCTTTCAAATAAGGATAACCATAAAGTCGTGCTACGTCATGATAAGCAAATGCTCTGACAGCGTAAGCCTGTCCAAGATAGTCGTTTTTCTTAGCAATCTCGCTTGACGAACCGACTTCCAGAGCTTCGATATTGGCAATCAAAGTATTGGCTCTCATTATGGTAGTATAGAGATTACTCCATAAATTGAAATAGGTGTTAGCTTCGGAGTCATATTCCAATGTGTAAATAGTGGCACTCTGTCCTCCGATTACTCTCGGATAAAGGTTATCTGCCCGCATATCGCCCATATACATCAGATCCCTTCCGTAATAGTTGTAGTATTTAATGTCGGTATATAATCCATTTACTACAATGCCGGCGTCATATAGTGTTGCCATTGCTGTTTTAGCAACCACAGAGTCTGTAGGCACGGTATCAAGGAAACCCTTACAAGAAGAAGCTCCTGCCAAGACTCCTGCAACAATCAGTATGTTTAATATGTATTTTTTCATATTTCTATATATTTAAAATCATTTATTAAAGAGTTAATTCCAATCCGATGGTAACAGTTCTCATCGATGGCATTGTGTAATAATAATATCCGCTGGCCTGCATTTCAGGATCGATGTCAAGACCTGAGAATGTCAACAGATTGGTCCCCGCAACGTATAAACGTGCATTTTGGATGTTAATCTTCCGGGAGAAATTTTTAGGCAGATTGTATGAAACGCTCAAGTTTTTAAGTCTGAGGAAATCACCTTTCTTCAGGTAACGGCTTGAATAGTAATAACCACCCTGGTTGTTGCCAACTACACGGCGTGGAACAGAGGCATTGGTATTTGTCTCACTCCATGTGTCAACCTGAGATGCCCAGATATTCTGGCCGTATTGTCTGTAACCGTCGTTTGCAAGTTGCTCTGTACCTTCATCCCAAATGTAATGGCCGTATTTGTATGACCATGCCATGGCAATGGACCAATTTTTCCATCCGAAATCGACATTGAAACCGCCATATCCTTTAGGAATAGCTGTCTGTCCTTCGAGTATTATGTTACTTGCATTCTGTCTTGTGGTAGGAGTGTAGTTGTACCCGTCTTTCGGCATTGTACCGCCTTCAGGAATAACAGTACCGTCTTTGAGGATTACATCCTGATCTACCTTTTCCCCTGCTTCATAGAAAGAACCTTCTGCATACTGAGGTTTGCCTGTCTCAGGATTGATTCCGAGATAAGCTCTTGTACGATATTGATAGAACGAATATCCTTTCTGCCATACGTATGGGGTATCTACAATTGATTCGCCATCTTCCGACAGGCTCAATACTTCATTGTGGAGAGTAGCCCAGTTGAAGCCAAATGACAGATTCAAATCCTGTTTTTTGATAATATCGACATTGATTGAAAATTCAAATCCGGTGTTGGCCATTGAACCGATATTCATCAATGTAGAAGAGAAACCTGTTGTTGAAGGAACACTTGCATCAAGAAGCAGATCGGTAGTCTTTCTGTTGAAGTATTCTGCTGCTATTGTAACTCTGTCAAAAATAGTGGCATCCAAACCGATGTTCCAGTTCTTGTTCTTCTCCCATGTAAGGTCGGAGTTGGCAAGATTGCTCGGATAACTTGCACCTTCTTCTCCATATTGGCTGTAATCATATACAGACATATATCCGAAGTAACTTGACGGAAGTGTACCGCTTGTACCGTAAGATGCACGAAGTTTTGCGTCATTCAGCCATTCAAACTGCATAAAATCTTCATTGGAGAACCTCCATGATCCTGAAACAGACCAGAAATTACCCCATCTGTTTTGAGGAGCAAGCCTTGAAGAACCATCACGACGATAAGTACCTGTCAAATAATATTTTGATGCATAATCATAATTTAAACTGCTCAAGAATGAGAGCAATCTATCATCTCTTGTATATGTGTAGCCATCATCAAAGTTTGTTCCGAAGATGGATTCTGTTGCCCCCATGTAGGAGAAGTCGATTTTGGCAACCCGTGTATAAGAGTAATTCTCTTTTTCTGCCTCCCAACCGGCCATTGCTCCGATATTGTGGTCTCCAAACGATTTGTTGAAGTTCAAAGTGGTCGAACTTACCATACGGTTGATATTACGGTGCCTGTCAGACATGTAACCACCTATATCACTATATGCGTAGAAATTAGGGTGTCCGTATAACCATCCGAAACGGTCGTGTACATACAACCAGTCACTGTTTACGATTGATTTGACTTTCAGGTAATCTGTAAAAGCAAATTCTGCCCAACCTTTAAGAATAAGACGATTCTGCCATGCATCGTTGACCTGTTGGTCGTAGAAAGATACAGGGTTGATTGTACTGAAGTTGGGGTTCATAGGTTCGTTGTATATTGAACCATCCGATTTGTAGGCGTATGGCCATCTTTCTGTAAGAACGACTTTCCATATAAAGAACGGGTTGTCCTTACTTGCCCATCCGTCCTGATGCCCATCCTGATATTGCCATGAGTACTGAACAGATCCGCCCACTTTCAATCTCTTGTTTACATTGAAATCGACATTCAAAGTAGTAGAGAATCTTCTCAAATAGTCTATCTTTACAACTCCCTGCTGGTCAGTGTAGCCTATTGAAGCATAAATTTTAGACTTGTCAGTGCCGCCGGAAATGCTGTATTCGTAATTTTGAGCGATACCTGTGCGGAACAATACATCTTCCCAATCTTTGTAGATGTATTTGCTTTCATCCCTTGAAGGATAGTTTTCTTCAACCTTTGCTGCAACGTAAGCATCAAGAGAGCCGTATTTCTTCCACAAAGAAGGGTTGTCCGTACCATAATTGTACCAAGCCTCTCTATGCAGCTGTTCTGCCTGAGCATCGGTGGCAAGAGGGTAGTTGTTGTAGGCAAAATAAGAGAAACCGGCATTTGCCTTGAAAGTAGAGGTCATTCTTCCCTCTTTGCCCTTCTTGGTAGTGATAAGTATGACACCGTTGGAAGCTCGTGAACCATAAAGTGAAGCTGCAGCAGCATCCTTCAAAATAGTTATGGATTCGACATCGCTCGGATTAAGAAAGTTCATGGAGCTTGTAGAAATGTTGCCTGAAGCCCAGTCTCCACTTGTTGCAGGAACACCGTCTATAACATACAGAGGCTGATTACCGGCATTGAATGAACCGAACCCGCGGATGTTGATTTGCACTTCACTGCCCGGTTGCCCCGAATAGGATGCTACCTGAACTCCGGGAGCTTTACCTGCAAGTACCTGTTCAAAACTTACAACAGGGGCATCTTTAATTGCGCTTTCCTTTACAACTGCTGCCGAGCCTGAGTAGGATCCTTTTTTAACGGTGCCGTAAGCGACAACCATGACCTCTTCGAGTGCCTCAGAGTCAGGCTTGAGAGCTATATCGATTACCCTTTTGTTGCCCACCTGAATTTCGGTGTTGAGGAAACCGATAGAAGAAAAGACGAGAACTGCGTTGCCCGGAACGTTGTCAATAACGTAAGTTCCGTCATCAAGAGTGGCAACTCCCGTCATAGTTCCTTTGACAACTACGTTTGCAAACGGAATAGGAGAGCCATTATCGGAAGAAGTTACCCTGCCGGTAACCTTAATTTGCGCCATTGCAATATTGCAAGTCAATATTGCCAACGCAAGGAGAAAGATTCTCTTCATAGATAGTTAGTTTTATTAGTAAGTTTATAGCCGTATCACAGCCCCCACAAAGTTAAAAAAATAGTACCGTTTCAGCAAGTTTTTTATATGTTTTTTTGTAATGCAGTGATGCACACAAAAAAGAGAGAATGTAAACTTGGTAAATTAAAAAGGAATGCTTAAATTTGCTGTCCATCCGTTAAAACGGAAGGAACTAACTTATCTTATCAATAACAAAAAAACTATTCTATGAAGAGATTGAAGTTATTTGTGATTGCCATGCTTGCATGCAGTGTGGCATTTGCACAAACCAAAGTTACCGGTAAGGTGACTTCTTCTGCTGATGGTACACCCATTCCGTTCGCGAATGTAGTTGTCAAAGGGACTATGACGGGTGTCGCATCACTTGATGACGGAACGTATGTTTTGGAAAATGTACCCAAAAATGCCGTTCTTGTTTTTTCTTCCATCGGATTTGTTTCTCAGGAAATCGCTTTAAACGGGAGGAGTGTTGTTAACGCTGCTCTTGCTCCTGACACAAATGCGTTGGAAGAGGTAATGGTTGTAGCTTATGGTACAGCTAAAAAGGGAACATACACCGGTTCCGCATCGGTTGTTAAATCCGATGCAATCAAGGATGTTCCTACTGTGGCTTTTGAACAAGCTTTGAATGGTAAAGTTGCCGGTTTACAGGTGACTACCACTTCAGGACAGGCCGGTTCTTCATCAAGCATCCGTATCCGCGGTATCGGTTCAATGAATGCTTCAAACGAACCTCTGTATGTTATAGACGGTGTTCCTGCAATGTCCGGAAGTTCCGGGCAGATGGGTGACTACATCTATACATCAAACAACGTCATGGCTACCTTGAATCCATCGGATATTGCATCTGTTACAGTGTTGAAAGATGCTGCTGCTTCTGCTTTGTATGGTTCGCGTGCAGCCAACGGCGTTATCGTTGTAACAACAAAGAGAGGTAAAGAGGGAAAGCCGACAGTTTCGTTCAAGGCATCCGTAGGTTTGACTCCGACATGGGCGACTGACAACTATGAGACGGCAAGTCCTCAAGAAAATGTCAATATGCTTTACATGGTATTCCACGATTATCGTACATCCAACGGTAAGTCTGAGGCTGATGCCAATGCATACGCTCTTAGACAGTTGAACAATAAGTGGAATCAATTCGGTTATGATTTTACAACTAACGGTACAGGCCTGTACGACAATGTAAACATAAAAGGGAGAACGGATGGTATCGAAAATCACGACGGTATCTATTTTGACTGGGATGATGCATATTTCAGAACAGCCGTCTACCAAACTTATGATTTGTCGGTCAGTGGAGGTACGGACAAGACTAATTATTACACATCTTTGTCTTACACTAAAGAGCAGGGCCGTGTGTATGTCAATGAATTTGACCGTATTTCGGGACGTGTCAATGTCTCTCAAAAGGTTGGCAAATATATTGACTTTACAACCAATGTGAATATCGCCAATACCGACAAGAGCGGTTTCAACGATACCAGAAGTACCACAGGCAACTACTTCATGCAGGTGAGAAACTTGTTGTGGCCTGTATATTGGCCGACAGATTACAAGACAGGTGATCCTTGGACGGCAAGATATGCAAGTTTGGCTCAAAATATGTTGTATTACAACGATTTGTGGGACAACTCATCAAAGACTTTGAAGCTTTCAGTAAGCGAAACATTGGGCATTAAATTCACGGATTATCTGAATTTGCGCTCAATTTTTTCTTATGACGACACAAGAGTCAGAGATCATATCTATTATAGTGCAGAACACTTTAGCGGAAGCTCTGTCAATGGTTCCGTAACCGAAATGACAACTGAATATACAAAGATGGTTTCCTCTACAACCTTAAACTTCAATAAAGAGTTCGGCAAACACAATGTTTCAGCTCTCGTTGGTTTCGAGGCAGAAAGAAACAATACGGACTTTATGCGTGCTTCAGGCGAAGACCTTCCTGTCAGTGCACTTCATACGGTAGCTACTGCCGGTGTCCTTGACGCAAACGCATATTATTGGGGCAACTCAATGGTTTCAATCCTTTCACGCGCCGAATACAACTACAACAACAAATACTACGTATCAGGATCTTATCGTCGTGACGGTTCATCAAGACTTGGAGAAGTATCTCGTTGGGGTAACTTCTGGTCGGTGGCCGGATCATGGAGAATCAGCAATGAAGATTTCATGCAGAACCAGGACATCATCAGCAACTTGAGATTGAGAGCATCTTATGGTGTCAATGGAACTCTTCCATCAAGCAACTACGGATGGCGTTCTCTGACAAGCTACTCTTCTAAATATATGGAATCTCCGGGTGGAGCATTGAGCAATGCTGCCGATGCCGAATTGTCTTGGGAGACCAACTATACTTCAAACCTCGCTTTGGAATTCGGATTGTTTGACAACAGACTTTCCGGTACTGTCGAATATTTTAACAGAGATTCCAAAGATTTGTTGCAGGACGTTCCTATTTCTTATATTACAGGTTTCAGCTCTACCCTTCAAAATGTAGGTGAGATTAATAACCACGGTTTTGAAATAGAGATTGCCGGTGATATTATAAAGAACTCATCTTTCAGATGGAGTGCAGGTATTAATGCTTCAATCCTCAAATCAACTGTCACTAAGTTGTATGATGGTCAGGACATTATCTGGGCAGATCCTACAGGAGGAGATAGCAGGGCTTATTATATTTACAGAGAAGGCGAATCCACATTGGCTTTCTGGGGTAGAGAATGGGCAGGTGTCGATTCAAAGAATGGTGCCAATATCTGGTATTCAAACAACAACAATTCCGACTTCACTATGGACGGACGTAATGTCGTATATGATTTGAATGACGCTGACGAAGTTATTATAGGTAACGCCATTCCAAAAATGTTCGGTGGTTTCAACACCGATATTGAATGGAAGGGAATCACTTTAGGCCTTAATTTCACCTACAAGATTGGTGGTGATTTGATGGACGGTGCTTCAAGGGACATAGCTGATGACGGTTACTATTGGAACCGTATCAGAGGTCAATACTACTATGATAATATGTGGACAGAATCCAATCCAAACGGAACTCAGCCTAAGTTGAGAGGTACAGACCTTGAAGACTCTATGGAAAGAAGCAGCCGTCACCTTTGGAACGCTTCATATTTAAGACTGAAAACCATCAGCGTAGGCTACTCTATTCCTACCAATCTGGTTAAGAAAGCCGGTCTTTCTGCAGCAAGAGTTTATTTCAACGGTAGCAACTTGTGGACTATTTCAAAATATAAGATTGCAGACCCGGAAGTCAACCAATACGGAACAAGAGGTTGGGAAACCCCTATTGGAAAGACCTATACCTTTGGTGTTGAATTGAGTTTTTAATTAATAAATGAATATTAATATGAAAAAAATAAATATCATACTTGCATTAATTTGTGTCTTCGCTTTTACGGCATGCGACAGCTTCCTTAATGTGGAGCCAAGTAATTATGCGGATTCTTCAACCTCCATCAAAAGTGCAGCCGATGCAGAGGTTATGATTAATGGTCTGATGCGTAAGATGACAAGTTCAAGCTATTATGGCAGAGAATTTCTTCTTTATGGAGACGCCAAAGGTGGAGACTTGACTATATTCACTGCCGGTTTTGGCGGTAATGCTCTTTATTATTTCAGCCACTCTCAGACGAGTAATGCTTATTCTGGTTTTTGGTCACAAATATACCACTGCCTTCTTCAAGCCAACAATATCATTATGAATATAGAAAAGCTTAAAGCGGAAGGCAGTCAGGATAATTATGATGATTTCCTCGGACAGGCATTGACGGCAAGAGCTTTGATGCATTTTGACCTTGTACGTCTGTATGGTAAGCCTTACAACATGGAAAAGAGCAGTTATGGAGTCCCTGTAGTCACAGCTCCTGTGGATGCATCAGCAAGACTTCTTCGCAACAGTGTTGAAGAGGTTTATACACAGATTGTTGCCGACTTGAATGCAGCAGCTCCTCTTCTTTCCAAGAAAGTGACCAACGGATACATCAACTACTATGCGAACCAGGCACTATTGTCAAAGGTTTATCTGTACATGGAAAATTATGCCGGTTCACTTGCAGCTGCCAAAAATGTAATAGATGGTGGCAAATACTCTCTATATGCACCTTCAAAATGGGTTGCTTCATGGCAGTCGCAATTCGGCTCCGAATCAATCTTCGAGTTGGGCGTATTTCCTAATGAAGGTGACCTCGGAACATCTTCTGTAGGTTGTTATTTGAGACGTAAGGGCCATGGCTCATCAAGCATTAACGGAAACTTCATGGCAAGTCAGTATTGGCTTAAAATAATGGGTGAAAATGACGTCAGATGGGGCGTTATGGATTGGGACCAGGCTACTGACGATAAAGGCAATCCTAATCATAAAGGCGCCTGCTACAAATACAGCGGAAGTACTTCACTTTCCGGTGACGGTAAAGGGAGCAGTACTGCTGTAAATATCAAAGTAATCCGTCTGTCTGAAGTTTATCTTAATGCAGCTGAAGCTGCGTTGATGAGCGGTGCAAAAGCTGAAGCAGCCAATTATTTGAATGCAATCAGCCAAAGAGATCCGGACATGCCTGCATACACTTCAAGCACAGTGTCTGTTGACGCCATACTACTTGAAAGAAGAAAAGAATTATTCTGCGAAGGTCAGTTGTTCCATGAAATGTGTCGTTTGAACAAAACCATTCAATTTGATGACGACTATTTCGGAAATGGTACCACTTCTTCTTACAGAGAGACAACTATTGACAGAACATTCTTCAGATGTCGTCTTCCGATATGTCAGGATGAAATCAACGCCAATCCTGAAATTGAAAACCAACAGAATCCGGGATATTAGGATTTATCGGACTTAAAAGAGCTGCTCCATTCGGGGCAGCTTTTTTTATGCCTGTAAATAATATTGCTTTGTTGGTTAAATGTACTAATTTTGCAATAAATAGTAATTTTTATGAGCACTTTTAATATAGATGATAAGATTCACTGCCTATCAGATGTCAAAGTATTATTTGATTACGATTGCAAGATTGTATTGGGCAGTGAAGCAAAGGCAAGAATTGCCAAATGCCGGGAATATCTCGACAACAGAATGAAGACACAGACAGAGCCGATATACGGTATAACCACGGGATTCGGTTCTTTATGTAATGTATCGGTTGATGATAAGGACTTATCCCAACTTCAGACCAACCTTGTAATGTCTCATGCTTGCGGAGTGGGAGAGGAGATTTCCGAAGAAATTGTAAAACTCATGATAGCTTTTAAGGTTAAATCCCTTTCTTATGGTTATTCGGGAGTAAGAGTGGAAACAGTACAGAGATTGGTTGATTTCTTTAACAACAAGATTTATCCCGTAGTATATTCTCAGGGATCTCTCGGGGCTTCAGGGGACCTCGCTCCACTTGCTAATATGTGTCTGCCTCTGTTGGGAATGGGAGAAGTGAATTTTCAGGGCAAAAAATACGGCGGAGAGGAGATTAATGAAATGTTTGGATGGGAGCCGTTGAGATTGGCCTCAAAAGAGGGGCTTGCTTTGTTGAACGGTACACAGTTTATGCTTGCACATAGTATTTGGTGTATTTATCAGTCAAAACGCCTTTCTGCTCTTGCCGATAAGATTGCAGCCTTGTCATTAGATGCTTTTGACGGTAGGATAGAGCCGTTTACTCCGGGAGTTCACGAGATAAGGCCTCATTCGGGACAGATAGCTACCGCCGAGATGATGAATTTCTACCTTGACGGAAGCGAATTGATAAAACAGCCGAAGAAGCATGTACAGGATCCATATTCTTTCAGGTGTGTTCCACAGGTTCATGGCGCATCAAAAGATGCCTTATCCCACATTGAGGGTGTCTTTACTACAGAGTTGAATTCCGCTACTGACAATCCGACAATATTGCCTGATGAAGATTTAATCGTATCTGCAGGTAATTTTCACGGGCAGCCTCTTGCCATCAATCTCGATTTTCTTGCAATTGCCATGGCTGAACTTGGAAGTATCTCGGAAAGAAGAACATATCAATTGATTTCAGGAAAAAGGGGACTGCCTTCGTTTTTGGTAGCCCATCCGGGTCTTAATTCCGGCTTTATGATACCGCAATATGCTGCAGCATCAGTTGTAAGCCAGAACAAACAATTATGTATGCCGGCATGCGTTGATACAATTGACTCGTCACAAGGTCAGGAAGACCACGTGAGCATGGGGGCAAATGCCGCCACCAAGTGCATGAAGGTGATACAGAATGTCGAAAAAGTACTTGCCATCGAGCTGATGAATGCGGCTCAGGCCCTTGAGTTCAGACGTCCTTTGAAGACCTCTCCCATTCTTGAGGATTTTGTGGCGGAATATCGTGAATATGTGCCTTTTATAGAGGAAGATCAAGTGATGTACACACATATTCAGCGCTCTATTTTATTTTTGCGTAATCAATAAGGATTTATGGCAATATTGATTAAAAATATAAAAAAGCTCGTTCAGGTTGAGGCTGAAAATCCTAATCTTCGCAGAGGAAAGGAGATGTCCGTTCTTAATTGTATAGACAATGCCTACCTGCTCATCGATTGGGGGAAAATTGCCGATTATGGTGAGATGTCCGAACTTTTATATATGGCAGATACAGGTGTCACGCGGCTTGAAGAGTTGGAAAAGATTGTGGATAATGTAATTGATGCCACCGGCAAAATGGTATTTCCTTCATTTTGTGATTCGCACACCCATCTTGTATATGCAGGAAGTCGTGAAATCGAATTTATGGATAAAATCCGGGGGCTTTCATATCAGGAGATTGCCCGTAGAGGCGGAGGTATTCTCAATTCTGCAAAATTGCTGCATGAGACATCTGAAAATGAATTGTTTCGTCAGGCAATGACACGTGTTGATGAGATTATCCGCTTCGGTACGGGGGCTGTAGAGATAAAAAGCGGATACGGCCTCAATCCTGAAGATGAGATTAAGATGCTTCGTGTAATAAGGCGCATTTCTCAGGAAAGTCCGTTAACGGTAGTCCCTACATTTTTAGGAGCACACGCTTTCCCTGAAAAATATAAAAATGACCATGAAGGTTATGTTTCCGAGATAATAAATGAAATGATACCCGTAGTTGCTTCTGAAGGTCTTGCCGACTACATAGATGTATTTTGCGAAAATGGATTTTTCTCTGTCGAAGATACCGACAGAATACTGAATGCGGGGATGAAATACGGATTGAGGGCCACTGTGCACGCCAATCAGATGAGTGAGTCCGGAGGTGTGGAGGTAGGTGTGAAATATAATGCAATATCAGTTTCTCATTTGGAATTTACTTCAGATAAACAATATAAATGTTTGGCGGAATCGCAAACAATTGCTAACTTGCTGCCCGGTGCAACTTTCTTCCTTGAAATGGAGTATCCGTCTGCAAGGAGGATGCTTGACGAATATCAGGTGGCAGTTGCCCTTGCAACCAATTACAACCCCGGTTCGTGCCCTTGCGGCGATATGAAATTTATAACATCTTTAGCTTGTCTCAAGATGAAAATGACTCCGGAAGAGGTCTTTAATGCTGTAACAATCAATGGTGCGTACGCAATGGGATTGGGTGAATCCCACGGTTCGATTACCCGTGGCAAGTGTGCGAATGTATTTATTACAAAGGATATACCTTCGTATGAATTTATTCCGTACTCTTTCTCTACACCTTTAATAGATACAGTAATACTTCAAGGAGAGATATATGAATAATTGTTATAAGACCCCTATGGGAGAGTTGCAAATCGAAGTATTTGGCCACGCTTCCGTATTGTTTACCATCAACGGCAAGAATATCTATCTTGACCCTTACGGCGAGGTGTGCAGTTTTGAAGGGAAAGCTCCGGCCGATTTGATTTTGATAACTCACAATCATTACGACCATTATGATAAAAAGGCTTTTTCCAAAATTACCACTCCGAAGACATTGTTTATCGTGAGCAGTGATGTTCCTAAGGTTAACAGCAAATATACAGTTCTTCAGAATGAAGAGGCTTGTGATTATGAAGGGATTCATATCAAGGCGATTGCGGCGTACAATGTTAAAAATATGAGATCGGATGGCCAGCCTTTCCATCCGAGAGGAGTCGGCAATGGATACATCATGTATTTTAATGGTTTTACGGTTTATATAGCCGGAGATACGGAATTAATCCCGCAGATGAAGAGTGTGACATATTCCGATATTGCCTTTTTGCCGAAAAATCTTCCTTACACCATGTCCGATGATGAATTTATTGAAGCGGCCAATCTGATTAAGCCTAAGTTTCTGTATCCGTATCATTATGATGACATAGATGTATCGAAGCTTAAAAAATTTCTTGATTTGGGAATTACATTAGTTGAAAAATAATATATGTTACACAAAATTATTGAATGCGTCCCTAATTTCAGTGAAGGACGCGATATGCAGATTATAAATCAAATTACAGCCGAAATTGAAAAAATCGAGGGTGTGAAACTGCTTAACGTGGATCCTGGTGCCGCCACCAACAGAACTGTGGTCACTTTTGTAGGATCTCCGGAACTTGTGGTTGAAGCCGCTTTTCAGGCTATCAGAAAAGCCGGTGAAATTATTGACATGCGTCATCATCATGGCGAACACCCGCGTATGGGGGCCACTGATGTATGCCCTATCATTCCTATAGCAAATATTACAATGGAAGAGTGTGCTGCTCTTGCCCGCGGTCTTGCAAAGAGGGTTGGGGAAGAACTTGGTATTCCCGTATATTGTTATGAAAGTGCCGCATTCCGTCCTGAAAGACACAATTTAGCCTCTTGCCGTGCAGGAGAATATGAGGGGCTTGCCAAAAAATTCACAAATCCCGAATGGAAACCCGATTTCGGTCCTGCAGAATTTAACGATAAAGTCGCCATTTCAGGGTGTAGCGCAATAGGGGCTCGTGATTTCCTTGTGGCGATTAATTACAATCTGAATACCACATCAACACGTCGTGCCAATGCCATAGCTTACGATGTCCGTGAGAAAGGTCGCAAGAAGAGAGAGGGCAATCCTATTACCGGCAAGGCTTGCAAAGATGAAAATGGCAATGAAATATGGATTCCCGGCACATTAAAGGGGTGCAAGGCCATTGGGTGGTACATAGAGGAATATGGTATCGCACAAGTTTCAATGAATGTCACCAATATTACAGTTACACCTGTCCATGTCGCTTTTGACGAAGTGTGCCGTGCGGCTCAAAATCGCGGAATCAGAGTTACGGGAGCCGAAATAGTAGGTCTTATTCCCAAAAAAGTACTTATTGAAGCGGGCAAATACTATCTTACCAAACAGCAGAGGAGCCTCGGAATTGCCGAAGATGAAATCATAAAAATAGCCGTCAAATCAATGGGACTTGACGATTTGAAGCCTTTTAATCCTCGTGAAAAAGTGATTGAATACCTCATGGAAGACAATTCTGCCAAGAGATTGATAGATATGACATGCAAGGGATTTGCAATTGAAACCGCAAGTGAATCTCCTGCTCCGGGAGGAGGATCTATTTCGGCTTATATGGGGGCGTTGGGCGCAGCTTTGGGGACTATGGTTGCCAACCTTTCTTCCCATAAACCGGGTTGGGATGCCGATTGGGAGAAATTCTCAAAATGGGCTGAAAAAGGGCAGAAGATTATGTCCGAAATGCTTCACCTTGTTGATGAAGATACAAATGCCTTCAATAAAATCATGGATGCATTCGGTCTCCCGAAAGGGTCTGATGCTGAAAAAGCTGCTCGTACGGCAGCTATTCAGGAAGCTACCCTGTACGCAACTCAAGTTCCGTTAAATACCATGAGGACTGCATTTTCAGCCTTTGAAATAGTGGAAGCCATGGCACAAGAGGGTAATCCCAACTCTGTCTCCGATGCCGGTGTAGGGGCGTTAGCCTTATGGTCTGCCGTCCAGGGGGCATGGCTGAATGTCAAGATTAATGCCGCAGGGCTGAAAGATCGTTCTGTTGCGGAACATATTCTGGAAGATGCAGCTCAGATAGCTATTGATTCTGATGCTTTGAGAGACAAGGTTATTACTATATGCAATGAAAAGATATAAGGTTGTTTTTCATAATAACTGTTTTTATATTAAAAAGGAAGAGGCTGCCAGAATCATCGGGCAGCCTCTTTTTACATTAACGCTATGTGGAGTGACTATTTTTCAGCCAGACGTTTGTATGTATTAAGTCTCCATTTTGCAAATTCCTCTGTTTTTGCAAACAATTCTGTCGCATTTTCAGGGAAAGTCTTAAGAAGAGACGAGTAACGTACTTCACCTTTCAGGAAGTCCTGGAATTTGCTCCAGTCAGGCTCTTTGCTATCCAGAGTGAACGGATTCTTTCCTTGTTCCTCAAGAGCAGGGTTGAATCTGTAAAGATGCCAATAACCGCATTCTACGGCCATTTTTTCCTCTCTTTGGCTCATACCCATTCCGGCTTTCAGACCGTGATTGATACAAGGAGCATAAGCGATAATCAGAGATGGTCCGTCGTATGCTTCAGCCTCTTTGATAACATTGAGGAACTGAGCCTGGTTTGCACCCATGGCAACTTGAGCTACATAGACATAACCGTAGCTGATAGCCATCATGCCAAGGTCTTTCTTGCGAACTCTCTTACCCGAAGTTGCAAATTTGGCAACTGCCCCGGCAGGAGTGGATTTGGACGATTGTCCGCCCGTATTTGAGTAAACCTCAGTATCAAGTACCATAACGTTGATATTTTCACCAGAGGCAAGTACGTGGTCAAGTCCGCCGTATCCGATGTCGTATGACCAACCGTCACCACCGAAGATCCACTGAGAACGTGCAGGAATGAAGTTCTGAAGTTCGAGAAGCTGCTTGCAGATGTCGCAACCGCACTCTTTCATAAGAGGAACAAGTTTGTCGGTTACATCTCTTGTGATGGCTCCGTCTTGTCTGTTGTTAATCCATTTTTCAAACAATTCTTTCATTTCAGAAGTACAGCAAGTACATTCAAGACCTTCTTTCATCAATCTTGCGACGGTATTGCGAACTCTTTCAGACCCTAATTTCATACCAAGACCAAACTCGGCATTATCTTCAAACAATGAATTTGCCCATGAAGGACCATGTCCTTTTGAGTTGGTGCAATAAGGTGATGATGGGAATGATGCTCCGTAGATTGAAGAACAACCTGTTGCATTGGCAACCATCATTCTGTCACCGAACAATTGTGTGATGGCTTTAATATAAGGTGTTTCACCGCAACCTGCACAAGCTCCAGAGAACTCGAATAAAGGCTGTGCAAATTGTGAGTTTTTGACATTCTGTTCTTTTGGTGCGACGGTATCTTTGTAACCTACATTTGAGTGCATATAGTCAAAATTCTGCTGTTCAGGGTCTTGTGACTCTGCAGATTTCATTACGAGGGCTTTCTCTTTAGCAGGGCAGATGTCGGCGCAATTGCCGCAACCTGTACAGTCGGCAGGAGAAACCTGCATTGTAAATGTGTATTCCTTGAATGCAGCGTTGCCTTGAACTCTCTTTATACCTGCAGGGGCAGCTTTAGCCTCTTCGGCAGTCATAAGGAACGGACGAATTGCAGCGTGAGGGCAGACAAATGAACATTGGTTACATTGAATACAGTTTGCCGGATTCCATTCCGGAACATTTACGGCAATGCCGCGTTTTTCAAAAGCAGCTGTTCCGCAAGGAATAGTGCCATCAACCATATCGCCTGCAAAAATACTTACAGGAAGATCATTGCCGCTCTGTGAATTGACGATGTCGGCAACGTTTCTGATCCATTCCGGAGCAAGTCGGTTGTAGTTGGCGTGAACATATTTGCCTGTAGCGTTGTTCCATTCTGCAGGAATCTGAACCTCAGTATATTCTGCACCGCGATCAACGGCAGCATAATTCATTTTGACAACTGCATCACCTTTTTTGCCGTAAGACTTGTCAATAGCTTTCTTCATATATGCAACAGCATCTTCGTAAGGAATGATGTTGGTGATTTTGAAGAATGCAGATTGGAGAATAGTATTGGTTCTGCCGCCCAAACCTATTTCGGCAGCAATCTTGGTGGCATTGATGATGTATAATTTCAAATTCTTGGTGACGATTTCCTTCTTTACAAAATCGGGGATTCTCTTGAAAGTCTCTTCTGTGTCCCAAAGACTGTTCAGAAGGAGAGTACCGTTCTTCTTGATACCTTTCAGTACATCGTATTTATAGAGATAAGACGGCACGTGGCAGGCAACAAAATCCGGAGTTGATACCAGATATGGAGCCTGGATAGGAGCATCACCAAATCTCAAGTGAGAACAAGTATATCCGCCGGACTTCTTTGAATCGTAGTCAAAGTATCCCTGGCAGTATTTTGGAGTGTGGTCACCGATAATCTTGATGGTGTTCTTGTTTGCACCTACTGTACCATCTGAACCAAGACCGTAGAATTTACATTCGTATGTACCTTTCTTTGCAAGAGAGATTTCTTCTTTGAGAGGAAGGGATTTGAAAGTAACGTCATCGACGATACCGATGGTAAATCCGTTCTTAGGCTCTTTCAGTTTAAGATTGTCAAATACGGCGATAATCTGCGCAGGGCTTGTGTCCTTTGAAGAGAGACCGTAACGTCCGCCTACAACCATAGGAGCATTGTCTCCCATGTCGGCGATAACACTCTTAATATCCATGAATAGAGGTTCTCCGATAGCGCCCGGCTCTTTTGTACGGTCAAGAACAGCTATTTTTTTCACTTTCTTAGGAAGCGCACGCATGAAATATTTTGCTGAGAAAGGTCTGTATAGACGAACAATCACAAGACCTAATTTTTCATTCTTGGTTTCAGCGAGATAATCAATGGTTTGTTTGATGGTTTCGCATACTGAACCCATGGCGATGATGATGTTTTCAGCATCGGGTGCACCGTAATAGTCGAATGGAAGATAATGACGTCCTGTAAGTTCGCTGATTTCACCCATATATCTTGCTACGATATCCGGAACTGCATCATAGTAAGGATTGGAAGCTTCGCGAGCCTGAAAATAAACGTCAGGGTTTTGTGCAGTGCCTCTTGTAACAGGTTTGTTAGGATTGAGGGCTTTTTCACGGAAACGCGCAAGGGACTTGTCGCTTACAAGCGGTCTCAAATCCTCGGCTTCAAGAACTTCAATCTTTTGAATTTCGTGAGATGTCCTGAAACCATCGAAGAAGTGAACAAATGGAACACTTGATTTGATGGCAGACAAGTGAGCTACTGCGCCAAGGTCCATTGCTTCCTGAACACTTGCAGATGCCAACAGAGAAAAACCTGTTTGTCTTGTACTCATAACGTCACTGTGGTCTCCGAAAATTGAGAGTGCCTGAGCAGCCAATGACCTTGCTGAAACATGGAATACGGCAGGTAAAAGCTCACCGGCAATTTTGTACATATTAGGAATCATCAACAGAAGACCTTGAGAGGCCGTAAAGGTAGTTGTCAAGCTACCGGCTTGAAGAGAACCGTGAACTGCACCGGCAGCTCCGCCTTCACTTTGCATTTCGGTAACCTTTACGGTTTCACCAAACATATTTTTCTTTCCGAAAGCGGCCCATTCGTCAACATATTCTGCCATAGTTGATGATGGGGTAATAGGGTAAATAGCCGCATGTTCGCTGAACAAATAAGCTACGTGCGCTGCAGCATAATTACCATCACAAGTAATGAATTTTTTTTCTTTTGCCATGTTTAATTATATATAATTGATTAGTTTGCTATTATACATTATAAACCATAATATTAATCTTCAAAATTATGGATTATTTTTGGGATATAAAAGTTTAATTTACTATTTTTACAATTCATCAAATAATTGTTGTGATTATGAAGAAATTATTGATTTTTGTTTTTATATTGCTAACGTGGATGCCTGCTTTCTCTCAAGAAATCCAACACGGCAAAAGAGATGACCTGGGGCAGTATATTCTCGACAGTGTTAAATATGTAATGCCTGAATATTCTAAGGGTATTGTAGTCTTCACCAATGGCGAAAGATCCGAAGGCATGTTGAATATCAGTACTATCCGCCAGACATTGATGTTTATTTCTCCGGAAGGGGAGGTGCTCGAAGTTAAAGACAATGACGAGGTCAGCCGTGTCACCATCAAAGGGCGCTCGTTTGTCAGACACAGGGGGCTTTATATCGAATTGCTTAATATGGCATCTGATGTTGTTCTTGCTGCAAATTACAGAATAAATTTTCTTGAAACAGAGAAGCAGGGGGCATACGGCAAAGCTTCACCAACTACGTCCGTAACCACCATTTCCAACTATTCCGATGGAGGACGCATGATAGAATTGGATCAGAACCTTACAACTCCGTTCAGATACAAAGAAGTTCCATACCTCTACAAGGATGGTACATTTTATATTGCATCAAAGAAAAACTTTCAAAAGTGTTTTCCGGACAAGAAAAAACAAATTGAAAGCTATCTGAAGGAAACAAAAGTAGATTTTGAAAAAATGGAGGACGTGAGACTTCTCTTCGGGTACATAGGTACCATATAGACTGTTACCGGATGGTGCATCAAAACTACAAGGCCGGGAGTGCGGGTGTTTTTGGTAATGATGCAAAAAATGGTTGGTAAAAAGGACTATTTTTTGTGATGTTGGATGAGCGACAGAGAAGTTGTATTTTTCCCAAATCGGCCTCAGAGGCACTTCTGATGGGGGGGGGGATAAAAATTTCTTTAAAAATATTTCAATTTTGTCGATTAT
>JAQUBZ010000051.1 GCA_028686425.1 Bacteroidales bacterium
CAGAGGCTGACGGTCTGAAAGGAGCGACAATAGTAATAAAGACATATTAATTTAAACTTCAATACTATGATAGATGAAAAAACTGTAAAAGAGTGCTTTGAAAAGCAATTCGGCACTGACAGGTGCTCAATCTTCACATCTCCGGGCAGAATCAATCTTATCGGAGAGCACACAGACTACAATCTCGGATTTGTGCTGCCGGCATCAATAGACAAATGCATTACTGTGGCCATCAGGACCAATAAAACGTCTATTGTCAATGCTTATTCGCTTGACTACAAAGAGATGGTTACTTTTGATATCGATGGAGAGAAACCCAAACAGTTGTGGGCATGCTACATCTATGGAGTGATTCAGGAAATGAAGAAGAGAGGAGGCCTTGTAGGCGGTTTCAATGCCGTATTCGGCGGAGATGTTCCGCTTGGTGCAGGCATGTCATCTTCGGCAGCCCTCGAATCGGCATTTGCAACTGCGATTAACGACAAGTTCGGTTTGTGGTTTTCTAAACGCGATCTTGCTAAAATAGGGCAGATGACCGAGCACAACTATGTCGGTGTCCGCTGCGGAATAATGGACCAGTTTGCCTCATTGTTCGGCAAAGCGGGAAAAGTGATTCGTCTCGATTGCCGTTCATTGGAGTATGATTATGTGCCGTTCAATCCGAAAGGGATTAAATTGGTGCTGATCGACACCAAGGTCAAACATTCACTTGCATCTTCGGAATATAATGTTCGCAGGGAGCAATGTGAGGCCGGCGTATCGGTTGTTGCTTCTCACAAGAAGAAAATCGAGTCTCTGAGAGATATTACAATTGCTCTTCTAAACAAGTATAAAGATGAAATGGAACCTATAGTCTATAAGAGGTGTGCATACGTGATAAATGAGAATCAGAGATTGCTTGACGGGTGCGCTGCTCTTTCAAAGGGGGATTATGAATTGTTCGGACAGAAAATGTTCGGCTCTCATGACGGATTGAGCAAAGAGTACGAAGTGAGCTGCAAGGAGCTTGACTTCATTGTGGATATTGCCAAAAAGACCAAGGGAGTGCTCGGCGCAAGGATGATGGGAGGAGGTTTTGGAGGTTGTGTGATAAGTATGGTCAAGGATGAAGTCTATAAGCCGTACATAGCTGATGTAATTAAAAAATATAAAAAAGAGTTCAATATCGAACCTCGTATAATAGATGTCGTTATTGCGGATGGGGCAAAAAAATGGTTAGCGAAGAAAGAACTTACGGCTTAACGCCTGACGGAAAAGAGATTAAATTGTTCACCATTACCAATGAAAGTGGTGCAAAGGTGACATTGTGTAATATAGGGGCAGGAATAGTATCCATCATTGTCCCCGACAAAAACGGAAAAATGGACGATGTGGTGCTCGGGTATAAAGATCCGATCAGCTATATAAATGATGGTCCGTGCATGGGTAAAATCCCCGGAAGATATGCCAACCGCATCGCGGGAGGCCGTTTCAATCTCAATGGAAAGCAATATTCTCTCTCAATAAACAACGGTCCCAACCACCTGCATGGCGGTCCGGGAGCGGAATGTTATGCCAACAGAGTATGGTACGGCATAAGGAATGTCAATGAAATATCGTTTGCTCTTGAGAGTGGGGACGGTGATGCCGGATATCCCGGAAATATTATGGTGGAAGCTCTCTACTCGTGGAGTGAGGACAATGTTCTCACCCTGAAAATCAGGGCTGAAAGCGATGTTTCCACCGTTGTCAATCTTACCAACCATACCTATTTCAATCTGAAAGGTGAAGATAAAGGAGATATTACCGATCATACTCTTAAATTGTATGCCTCAAAATATCTTCCTACAGATGATACCCTGATACCGTCAGGAGAGCTTGACTCTGTTATCGGCACTCCTATGGATTTTACAGAAGGTGAGGTGATTGGAAAGCACTTGAAATGTGACTTCCCTGCACTGAATTATGGAAAGGGATACGACAATTGCTGGGCTGTGGATCAGTGGGAGATCGGTGTTGTGAAGAGGGTTGCCGAACTTTCCGAACCTACATCCGGACGAAAATTGACCGTCAGGACAAATATGCCGGGGATTCAGGTTTATACCGGAAACTGGCTCTCCGGATGTCCTGAATCCAAAAGCGGAAAAGCGTATAAGGATTATGATGGAATAGCTCTTGAATGTCAGGCATTTCCAGACTCTCCAAATAAGCCGCATTTTCCATTTAAACCATTGAATCCCAACGAATTATATGAAAATATAATTGTTTTTGATTTTGAATAGACCTACCATACAAAGTTGGTAGTATGATATAAAAATATTAACTTTGTCCGTTTTAATTTATTTATAATAGGGATGGGTATAGTTTATGATGACTTTTTGACATTGAAAGATGTCGAGAAAGTTGTATTTTCAGGAGAAAAACTGATTATTTCAGATTCAGCCAAAAGGCGTGTTTCCGACAGTTTTGAATTTTTAAAGAAATTTTCGTCAGACAAGGTTATTTACGGAATCAATACGGGGTTCGGTCCGATGGCTCAATATCGTGTATCGGATGACCACTTGTCGCAATTACAATACAATATAATCAGAAGCCACTCTTGCGGTGCGGGGCTGCCTCTCTCGGATGAATATGTAAAAGCTGCCATGATTGCACGTGTGGGCACTCTGTTGCAGGGTTATTCTGGAATACATCTTTCCGTAGTCGAATTGATAGTCGAATTTATCAACAGAGGAATTTTCCCTTTTATCCCCAGACATGGAAGCGTGGGTGCGAGCGGGGATCTTGTACAGCTGGCACATCTCGGATTATGTCTGATAGGCGAAGGAAAAGTTCATTACAAAGGGGAATGGGTGGAAACGCGCAAAGTACTTGAAGCGGAACATCTGTCACCAATGAAAATATATATTCGTGAAGGTCTGTGCATTACAAACGGCACT
>JAQUBZ010000043.1 GCA_028686425.1 Bacteroidales bacterium
ATGAGAACAAGCTCTTATTTACAGAGCTTGGCATTGATTTGTTGTTCTATCCCGAAAAAATTGCCGCCGAAGAGATTTCAGATCTCCTGAAACAGGCAGAAATGTCCGAGTTTGTCGATTTTGCGCACGGCAAGTTGCAGCTTGTGGTATTCAGGTTAGATGAAGGGGCCCCTTTGATTGACAAGACCCCTGCAGATTTCAGCTATTCGGCAGAGCAGCTTCCATTCAGGACAGTTGCAATCTCAAGAGGCGAAGAGACCATAATTCCCCAAAAAGATACCCGCTTCAAGATACATGACCTCGTATTTGTAATAGCAAGAAAAGACTCAGTCAATGAAGCAATGTCCTATTCTGGTAAGGAAGATATTGAAATCAAGCGCCTTACCATACTCGGAGGTGGCAGAATCGGAGAGATGGTGGCCCGCAAATTTGAAAAAACGGCCGAATTTATCAAATTGATTGAAATCAATAAAGCGCGTTGCGAAGTCCTTTCCGAAATATTGAGCAGAACGCTGGTGATAAATGGAGACGGACGTAATTCGGATTTTCTCTATGAAGAAGATGTCAAAAGCTGTGATGCCTTCATTGCCGTAACTTCAAGTTCGGAGACCAATATCCTTGCCTGCGTTGCCGCAAAAAGAATGGGAGTGACCAAAACCATTGCCGAGGTGGAAAATATCGAATATATCAAGCTTGCAGAAGGTATGGGAGTTGATGCAGTCATAAACAAAAAGCTCATTACGGCAGGGCGTATATTCAGATTCACCTTGAGCAACAAGGTGCGCACCATCAAATGTCTCAACGGCTCCAATGCCGAAGTTCTTGAGTATATCGTCAACCCGAACAGCCTCATAACAAAGGCACCTATCAAAAATGTTCATTTTCCGAAGGATGCAGTAATAGGTGGCCTCATCAGAGGTACCGAGTCAATTATCGCTGTCGGAGATACTTTGATTAAGCCTTATGACCGCGTTGCCGTCTTTGCCTTACCGACAGCTCTCAAAAAAATAGATAAGTTTTTCGTTTGATTTCTTGTTTTGGTTATTAATTGTTACCTTCGCGCTTTATTTAAGTATCAAATAATAACTTTATAACAATGGTTGAATACAAATTTAAAACGTCCGGAAAAACAAGATCCGAACATGACTTGTTAGGGGACAAAGAAGTTCCGGCAGAAGCTCTTTTTGGAGTTCAGACTCTGCGTTGCATCGAAAATTTCGATATAAGTAATAATCTTTTAAGCGATCATCCCGAATTTATCAGGGCATTTGGTATCGTAAAGATGGGTGCTATTCTTGCTAACCATGAACTTGGTCTTGTATCAGACGAGGTAAAAAATGCAGTAGTATCGGCTTGTCAGGAACTTATGGAAGGCAAACACACTGAACATTTCCCAATCGACATGATTCAGGGCGGTGCAGGTACATCTGCAAATATGAATGCCAATGAAGTAATTGCCAACAGGGCATTGGAGATTATCGGCAAAAAACACGGCGAATACAAATTTATTCACCCCAACGACCATGTAAACATGGCTCAATCAACAAACGATGCCTATCCTACAGCAATGCACCTTGGTCTTTATATGATTCATCAGGATGTGATGGCAGCCTTGAAAAGTCTCATCAAATCTTTCAGAGCTAAAGAGAAATCTTTTGCAGGGGTTATCAAAATGGGTAGAACCCAACTTCAGGATGCAGTTCCAATGACTTTGGGGCAGACCTTCGGCGCTTTTGCAAATGCAATGGAGAACGAGATGAAGAAACTTGACCTTGCAGCTCAGGAATTTCTGATTATCAACATGGGGGCTACTGCAATCGGTACAGGTATCACTGCCGAACCGGGCTATGCAGAGGCTTGCACCAAACATATCAAGAAGATTTCAGGTTGGAAGATTACTTTGGCCAAAGACCTTGTTGAAGCTACCAACGATACTTCATGCATGGTTTATTACTCTGCTGCTCTCAAACAGATTGCTATCAGACTTTCAAAAATATGCAATGACTTGAGACTTCTCTCTTCAGGTCCTCGTACAGGCATTAACGAGATTAATCTTCCTCCGAAGCAACCTGGTTCATCAATCATGCCGGGTAAAGTCAATCCTGTCATCCCTGAAGTTGTCAATCAGGTGTGCTTCAAAGTAATCGGCAACGACCTTACCATCGCTTTGGCTTCAGAAGCCGCACAGTTGGAACTTAACGTTATGGAACCTGTACTTGTAGAGTCTCTTGTGGAATCTGCAACATGGCTGACAAGAGCTTTCAACACATTGCGCATCGAATGCATCGAAGGTATCACCGCCAACAAACAGCACTGCAAAGACCTTGTTGAGCACAGTATCGGTATCGTTACAGCTCTTAAGCCTTATATAGGTTATGCAGCTTGTACAGAGGTTGCAAAAGAAGCTCTTGCAACAGGAGGAAGCGTTTATCAGCTTGTTCTTGACAAGAAACTGCTTACAAAGGCACAACTTGACAAGATTATGGATCCTAAAAATATGATTAAACCAACGATGGTTAAATTGTAATTATCACTTCTGAAAATAAAATAAAGAGAGGATGATTTTTCCTGGTCATCCTCTCTTTATTTTTGGTATGCGGCTTCCCGGCCTGAAGAATTATTTCTTGACGAACTCTACACGGCGGTTCTTGGCGCGACCTTCATCGGTGGAGTTGTCGGCAATCGGATTGGTCTGCCCTTTACCGCTTGAAGTGAGGCGGTCGGCAGCGATGCCCATTTCTACCAATTTATCCACAATGGCTTTACTGCGAGCCTCGCTCAAGGTCTGGTTTGAAGCCGCCTTGCCTGTGTTGTCGGTATGGCCTTCGACTGAGAACTTCAGATCCGGATTTTCGGTCATAAGAGTGACGATACGGTTGATCTCACCCATAGATTCCGGCTTGATGGTGGATTTGCCCACGTCAAAAGTAATCCCGTAGGTGATGAATTTACCGTCAGCCATCATACGGTCGTAGAGGGGAACGGCGCCTTGGGCCAGACGGATGTTTTTAATGGCCGTATTGTTGGTGAAGTAGCCGCCGCTGCGGTAGAATTGGATTTCAAAATTTCCCGGACGGTTGGTGTTGGGAATGTTGGCGTAGCGGATGCCGTTGATGTAAGCCTTCATAGCCCTTTTGTTAAAAGAGAGGGCAAAGTGGTTCCAAGCGTTGGGATTTATCTGGGGATCCTCTGCCTTGCCGGTGCGGTCATCGCTACCTGCAGTGAACTCCCATTTAAATTGTTTGTTATACCTTTCTTCATCATAATAATACGCGTTGATGTCCATCTTTTGCACTTGATAACTTGACTCAGCTCCATAAAAATAAACGATATAGCAGTTTTGCGGATTATCATCCTCCCCGGAGGGGTCTTTACCGAGGGCTCCCACCCAGAAATCAAATTCTAAGGTAAACTTCTCCGGCAGGTAGTTTTTCATATCCTCAAACAAGGGCATAATGGTGGGGTCGTCCGGACTTGTGCAGAGTATCACATTCTCTCCGTTGAGTTTGGATATTTCTACAGCCCCATGTTTCAAATCCCACTGGCTTGGAAACTCGCCCAACTGCTCGCCTGAGAGATTGTCCTCAAAAATAATCTCGTCGCCCGGCACAAAGTCACTCTTGGCGTAGGTCATTTCGAGCGGCTTCATTGCACCCTGTTGCTCAGAAGCCGCTTCACCTGCCGATGCAGCGCCATTTGAAACATTGCCGATCATTCCGGCCTTGTCTTCATCCGAAATATCCCAGCTGTCATAAGTAAGCTTTGCATTTGCAGCTCTTCTCTCTGCATTTATTGCAGCATAATCGGTCTTCCCTTTGCTCTGTTTGGAGTCGGATTTGGACACTTCTTCATCTTCTTCCTCCTCCTTATTGTCTTTCTTGTTCTTTTTCACACTGTTTGTAATTGCTTTATCTGCTTCATCTACAGCATTTGAGACATGCTCTTCCACCTTTTCCTCAACTTTCTTTTCCACAGTCTTTTCTACCGCCTTTTCAGCGGCATTTTTAGCAACCTTGCCAAGTCTTTTCAAAATCTGCGCATCTGCAGAAACAAATGTAACTGCAAGTGCCAATAATATTACAATTATCTTTTTCATGGTGATGTGTATTATTCGTATTTGGTTAATATTTGTGAACTGCTGATTTTACCCTTGAGGTAAGTTTCGGTCCTGACTGCGCCCACGCCTCTTGCATACCATGTTTTGGTGGTTGTAACTCCCTTTATACCAAATACTTTTGACTCGGCAGTCTGTTTGATTACATAGCATTTGAAAGTACCGGCATCGGTGGTAATCTCCTCACGGTCGATTACTTCATTCTCAGTGATGGTCATTGTGGTCCTTATGCCGCTTATATCTGCGGTTATTTTCCCCAAATCGAGCAACATTCCAACTGCTAATTTGGATGGAATGGAAATATCGTCTCCCCCTACCTCAACTGTAAGTCCGGAACTTCCGCTGCCTACATTGACCGAAGCCTTTCCGTCTTTATAGGTAGTCACACTCTCCATGGGGCTAATCAGTGGTGTGCCATCAGGTCCCATTATCTCTGTAACAATGGTTACTTCATAATTATTGCCCGAACCTTTTACCGACTTTATGGTAGTTCTCGAAATTCCGGTAAGGTCATCATCGGCATCATACTGAGAGTACTCCATGACCGTCCCCTGTTTAATGCAGCCGTACGGACGTTGAGCAAAGGCAACATTCGCCAAAATAATTGTCAATAAAATGATAATTGTCTTTTTCATATTTTTAGTAATTATGTTGAAGACAAACTTAACACTTTAATTTGAATTTAACTAATCCAAACTGAACAAATTGTGAGCTTGTGGCATATCGCCACAAACAAAAATGGAGTAGAACGTGCTGTGACGGGCTAACTGACTATGGCTCCGTTCAATACCTTTTCTTCAGGAGATACCACTCTCATCTTTCCATCTTCCTGTTTGGCCATGAGAATCATCCCTTTTGATTCGATTCCACGGATAATTCTCGGCTGAAGATTGGCAAGAATACAGATTTGCCTGCCAATCATCTGTTCAGGAGTATAATACTCGGCAATACCTGATACTATGGTTCTTATATCAAGTCCCGTATCAATTTTGAGACGTAACAATTTATCTGTTTTAGGAACTCTTTCCGCTTCAAGGACAGTGGCAGTGCGGATGTCCATCGCAGAGAAATCATCATAAGTGCACTTATCTTTGGCAACTGCAAGTTTGATTTCGGCTTTTTCGGCAGCTTCTGCCCGATTTGCCGCCTTTATTGATGCAAGTTTATCTAATTGTGCATTAATCTGCTCATCTTCAACCTTATTGAACAGCAGTTCAGCCTGATTGAGATGATGCCCTGCAGGAAGAAGATCTGCCAATCCGAGATTATCCCACGTCAACGGCTTGGCAAGTGTTTCGATATTCAGGATATTGTTCAGTTTTTTGACTGAAAATGGGAGGAACGGAGCAAATGCGATTGACAGATTGGCACAAATCTGAAGTGAAACGTTCAAAATTGAGGCGGTGCGATCAATATCGCTCTTGGCAACTTTCCAAGGTTCGGTGTCTGTAAGATATTTATTACCGAGACGTGCAAGATTCATAGCCTCTTTCAATGCTTCGCGAAATTTGTAGCTCTCAATATTGTCCTCGATGGCTTTCTTGATAGCAGGTATCTGAGCAAGCGTGTCTGTATCAATTTGTTCCGGTTTAAGATTACGAGGCACATTGCCCTCAAAATATTTATGAGTGAGTACTACAGCCCTATTGATAAAATTACCGAATATGGCAACCAGCTCGCTGTTGTTGCGTGTCTGGAAGTCCTTCCATGTAAAGTCATTGTCTTTGGTCTCAGGAGCATTGGCGCACAATACATAACGCAATACATCCTGTTGGCCCGGAAATTCTTCAAGATACTCATGCAGCCAGATCGCCCAATTGCGTGAAGTTGAAATTTTGTCACCTTCAAGGTTGAGAAACTCATTTGCAGGCACATTGTCAGGCAGTATATATCCGTCTCCGTAAGCTTTCAGCATTGACGGAAATACGATGCAGTGAAATACGATATTGTCTTTACCTATAAAATGGACCATCTTTGTATCGGGACTTTTCCACCATTTTTCCCAATCATTTGGAAGAAGTTCCTTCGTGTTTGAAATGTAACCGATCGGAGCATCAAACCATACATAAAGTACCTTTCCCTCTGCACCATCGACAGGTACCGGAACCCCCCAATCAAGGTCACGGCTTACGGCTCTTGCCTGCAAACCACCGTCTATCCATGATTTGCACTGCCCGTAAACGTTGGTCTTCCACTCTTTATGTCCATCGAGAATCCATTTCCTCAACCACGGTTCATATTGATCCAAAGGCAGATACCAATGCTTGGTAGCTCTCTTTACAGGGAGTGATCCGCTTATGGCCGAGTGAGGATTAATCAATTCGTCCGGACTGAGTGTAGAGCCGCATTTTTCACATTGGTCTCCATAAGCTCCTTCCGCACCGCATTTGGGACATGTCCCTACTATATATCTGTCTGCGAGAAATGTTTTAGCCTCCTCGTCATAATATTGTTCGCTCTCTTTCTCGATAAATTTGCCGTCATCATATAATTTGCGGAAAAATTCGGAAGCAGTCTTGTGATGAATCTCTGAAGAGGTACGTGAATATATGTCAAAGTCGATACCGAAATCGGCAAATGACTTTTTGATAATATTATGATATTTGTCCACCACATCCTGAGGTGTGCAGCCGAGTTTGCGTGCCTTAATTGTAATAGGTACTCCGTGTTCATCCGAACCACATACAAAAAGTGTCTCTCTCCCGCGCATTCGCAGATACCTTACATAAATATCGGCAGGTACATATACACCGGCCAGGTGTCCTATATGGACAGGGCCGTTTGCGTAGGGTAAAGCGCAAGTGACAAGATTTCTTTTGTAATTAGTGTTCATCTTCTTAAATTTAAAATGTAATTGAAGTTGCAAAGATATGAAATTAGAGTCTATTTAACTCTTTTGCAAATCTGTTTTTTACCTGATTAAGTATCTGCAAGTGCCCGATCAGCTCTTTCTGCATCTCTTTATCTCCCGATTTCTGAGCTTTCTCTATCTCCTTGAGAAGGCTCATGCACTTTTGTTCGGTCACTTTCAGTTTGTACAAAAGCATCGATTTGGGAACTGTTATTCCTAAAATATGTTCCTCCGGGACAATCGATTTTTTGTATTCCTGTATGGTCAGGGGGTGTTCTTCGCAGATAAGGTTCAACACCTCATTGGACACGGCCTGATTTTCTCCGGTTGACAGGTATCGGATTACCTTTTTCTGATTGGTTTCGCAATCATCTTGCGGCAGCGATGAAAGAAATAGATAGAAACTGTTATAAATCTCACGATAAAGCGGATTTTCAAACTCAAGTTCATCATCCCTCATCGATGAAATGATATACTCGGCTACCGTCAACTGCTCCGAAGGAGCATTTCCATATTCCATATCTTTCTCAAAATGAATATCATAGCATCCGAATTTAATTAGATAATATACTATCTCCCTTTCATGAACCGCTAAAAATGAATTGGTTACGTCATATCCTGTCCCCATGGAGGCCGCCCCGACAGCTTCTTCTTGCGTTACATTCTCATTTTCAGTAGAATAACTACTGTCTTCAATCTGAGGTTCCAAATAGTTCTCATTATTGTAGGAAGGTCTGTTCCATTTCTTCTTTCGACCCCGTAACTCTTTGATTTTCAGAAAAATTGATTCAGGCTTCTGGTCAAACTTTTCCGCCACCATCTCTACATATACATTTCTCAAAATCGGATCCGGCACGACAGCGATACTCGCAATAATATCGTTAATCATCTGCGCCTTTTTCAACGGGTCATTTTCAATATCTTTTGAAAGTAATTCGCTTTTATATGAGATAAAATCACACTCTTTGTTCTCAATATAATCAAGAATTTCATCTTTAGAATGTGCCTTGGCATAAGAATCGGGATCGTCTTCGGGCGGGAGCAATACTATTTTAACCTGCATCCCCTCTTCAAGTATAAGGTCGATACCTCTGACGGATGCTTTAATTCCCGCATCATCGCCATCATACAGAATAGTGATTTTATTTGTAAAACGCTTAATCAGACGTATCTGTTCCACAGTGAGAGATGTACCGGAAGATGCAACCACGTTTTCGATGCCGGCCTGATGCATTGATATTACATCGGCATACCCCTCCACAAGATAACACTTGTCACTCTTTGCAATGGCACTTTTGGCAAAAAAAATGCCGTATAGCGACCTGCTCTTGTTGTATATTTCAGTTTCGGGTGAATTGACATATTTGGCGACTGTCTTGTCGCTCTTGAGGGTTCGTCCGCCGAAAGCTATGACTCGGCCGCTTATCGAATGTATAGGGAACATCACCCTATCGTAAAATCTGTCAATAATATCACCGTTGTCTCTCTCTATGCACAGCCCCGTCCCTATCAGAAACTCCTTTTTGTATCCATTCTTCAGAGCTTCGGATGCAAGCGTAAGCGGTCTGTTGTGGGCATACCCCAATCCGAATTTTCTGATGGTTTCGTCTGAAAATTGCCGCTCCTTAAAATACGAATATCCTATTGCCCTTCCGTATTCATTGTTCCACAATATATTCTGATAAAATTTCTGTGCATATTCGGACACCACAAGGAGACTTTCATATTTGAGGCGGTTAGCTATCTCTTCGGCTGTCTCTTCTTTTTCGACAATGTCGATTCCGTATTTTTTGGCAAGGTACCTCAGGGCTTCGGGATAGGTCAGGTGCTCGTGGTCCATGACAAACGTAATGGCTGTTCCTGCTTTCCCGCAAGAAAAACATTTGAAAATCCCCCTCGTCGGCGAAACGGACATTGATGGATTCTTGTCCTGATGGAACGGACAGAGACCGAGATAATTGGCACCTCTCCTTTTTAGAGACACAAAATCGCCTATCACATCTTCTATCCTGACCGCATCAAGGATTCTGTCAACTGTAGCCCTATCTATCACAGCGGCTTACCTCCCCAATAATTGAAGCTCTTCTTTTGTATATAGGATACTGTCAGCCAATTTGTCAAACCATGATATGAAACTCTCTGAAAATGGAGCGAGTTGCTCTCGAAAAGCATACACTATAACGACAAATAATACAAGCCCTATCAATATTGCAACAACAATAATGATAATTCTGACAATTAGTGATAACTTGCCTTTGTTAAGGAATCGAGGCAGATCATCGTCCGAATCAAAATTATATGAGGCTGTCTCTTTTCTTTTCGGTTCTGTTGACTCAGCGGACCTGACAGACTCCGTTGAATCGATTGTCTTGACAGGATCTGCTGCTCCGGTTGGCTGTTCCTGCTCTGCTCTTTCAGAAGACTTTACCGTCCCGGCAGACACAGTTGGTTGTTCCTGCTCTGCTCTCTCAGAAAACTTTACCGTCCCGGCAGACACAGTTGGTTGTTCCTGCTCTGCCGTCTTTATTGACGGTTCATGATTTACATTGAAAGGTTTGGCCGGCTTGAAAATCGGGCTGTCATCATCAGAGAGAAAGTCATAATCGTCATCCTCCATATTGCCTCTCTTTCTACGATTGGCTCTTTCCATCTGCTTTTCTTCCTTCCTTCTGCGTTTCTCTTCAACTCTTCTCAGCTGCTCTTCTCTCTTCTCTGCCTCAATTCTCTCCTTCTCAGCAATCTTTTCCTCTTCCTGACGCCTCCTTTCCGCTATCTTTTCCGCTTCAATACGTTTTCTTTCCGCTTCAATACGCTCTCTCTCTGCCTCACGCTGCTGTTCGGCCATACGTGATTTTTCATCAAGGCGCTGCTGCTCAGCGCTGTTTGATTTATTTGAATCTCTCTCGTCTGCCACATCTTTTTCAAACTGTTCATCCTCCGAATAGCCCCTACCTGAACCGACTTTTATCTTTCTGCTACTACTCTCATCGCCTGAACCCTCATCCCTGCTGCGCCTGCTCCGTCTCCACTTTGATACATTATCATTCAGACCTTCATCCAAATCATCATCGTCAAAAGATATATCGTCCAGGTCAAAACCCATTCGGTTAGTATCATTACTTATATAAAAGGATTGATTCTTACCCGAATTATCTCCTTTGCCATCGTTACCAATATTCATATCGTCGGTATTTGATTCATGTTGCTTTCTTATCTCTTTTAAGTGAATCGGCTCAAGCCCCAAACCATCCGGGTATAAATTTGCTCCGTCTTCGACCGTAAACAACATATCATTTTGATTTGTTGTTTGAAGTGTACCAAGCCCCGGAATCGACACAATTTGACCTGAATCCAATTCGTCCGCAATTCTTTCCGCACATTTACGAATGTCAGAGACCGCATCATCAATAGATTTTCCACTTTTTTGAGATACCTCTTCTATCAATTTAGAACACTCTTTGTCGGACAGTTGACATCTGTGAAATGTTAATTTTCTATAAGGCGGATTGATTGTGGTCCTATCATCGGAATAACTTGCCGGCATCATTTCAGCCACAAACATTCCCAATCCGGGAATACCGACATTATCATTATCAACAATTAATGACTTGATACAGTTATTTAATAGGTTGATATCCATAACTTTAAAGATTTGTGCCCGAAACAGGACTCGAACCTGCACAGCCTTTCGGCCACTGGTCCCTGAAACCAGCGCGTCTACCAATTTCGCCATCCGGGCAATAATTTACAAAGGTATGATAATTTGTTTTGCTTTACAACTTTTTTTTAAGTTATAAAAACTTGCATATTTTTTTGAAAAATATTTTGCACAGACAATTATTTGTTCTATTTTTGCAGTCCCAAAAGAGAGATGCCCAAGAGCATTATCTTGAAGGCAAAATTCCTCAATAGCTCAGTTGGTTAGAGCACCTGACTGTTAATCAGGGGGTCGTAGGTTCAAGTCCTACTTGAGGAGCCACTGATAATCAAGCACTTACAGAAATGTAGGTGCTTTTTTTGGCTTACCCGTAAAAACCTGTGTTTGGAAAAGTTTTTAACTTTGCAAAAAACTCACTGCTTTATCTCGTCGGCCTCTGACGTTATCCACGCTGTTTCTTTCATCACCGACATTCACTCCGAAACCGCCTCTGCTATGTATTGATAATTCCGCCATAAATCATCCCGATATGGCAAACGTTTGCAATTGGTCTGGTTTTGTCGGTGGCGCTGCGGAAGTGATTGTGAACGAGATTGTGGTCAGCGTTGATCATTGCGATGATGATGCCGGCGGTGGGGAGTGATTTTGGGAATAGGCAAAGTTAGCTTCGGGACGTGGTATAGTCAAGGGTATATGAACAGCCTCCGGCTGCCCTTGACTATACCACATCCCTTTCGCTCCCTGTGGCCTATCCACAAAACAATCCCTTATCATAAATCACTGTCAGTTCGGCATTATCCACATATCAACCGCATAGCTCATTGGCAGACCAACATTCAGATCAATATTTATCATTATCACAGTTCGACGGTCAGGCGCTTTGGTGGGCATATGCAACCCTGACTGCATCACATTGAGGCATTTGCATACACTGTACAACGGTAATTGATGATTTGTGAGAAAATGCGGATGTGACATAAAATGATAATAACGTTCTCGGAGCGATTCCGCAAGCAGCGAGAAGTTCTGCGTAGCAGGACGCCACGAGCAATGATTATCTTTTGTGCATCCAGCTTCTGAGGTGTACCGGGAAGGGATTGCCGTTATTTTAAGGTGCGCACTTCGTGGCTTTCTATGGCTTGATTGCCACGAAGTCGATTTTTTTTTCGTACCTTATCTCTTTGTAAACACAAAGTTAGTAATTCCATTGCTTCCCTGAGGGAAGCTGCCGAAGGCTGATGGGGTCAGAATTATCAAGTCTGCATCAGCAGACCGCACGGAGGCCGTGTGTTCAAGTGAAACGCAGAACACGGCAAGGCCGGGAGTGCGTGAAATTGCTTCCCTGAGGGAAGCTGCCGAAGGCTGATGGGGTCAGAATTATCAAGTCTGCATCAGCAGACCGCACGGAGGCCGTGTGTTCAAGTGAAACGCAGAACACGGCAAGGCCGGGAGTGCGTGAA
>JAQUBZ010000018.1 GCA_028686425.1 Bacteroidales bacterium
GAGACCGAAAGGATCGGCCTAAGGCAAAACTAATAACTGGGGCTAAGTCGTAACAAGGTAGCCGTACCGGAAGGTGTGGCTGGAACACCTCCTTTTTGGAGCAAGTCAATTACGAGGGCTTTACTCTATTGTCTTCCATTTATTATATAGTCTCTTAGCTCAGTTGGTTAGAGCGCTACACTGATAATGTAGAGGTCCGCGGTTCAACTCCGCGAGGGACTACCAATTTGCTTCATGCAATGGGGGACTAGCTCAGTTGGCTAGAGCACCTGCTTTGCAAGCAGGGGGTCAAGGGTTCGACTCCCTTGTTCTCCACAAAAAAGCCTTCAGGATTATTTCTGAAGGCTTTTTTGTTATAGTTATTTCTCTTAATCAGGCATACATAATCAGCGCAATCGAACAAAGCACGGCATAGAGCAATACGTTTCTGGAAGTATGCCCTAAAACTGTATTTAAAGCAGGTCCGTCATTCTTTTTCAATTCAAACCATGTGATGATCATTTCAATCAGCAATACAACTATCATCCAAGTTTTTAGAGGAATATAATTGACAAATATTGCAATGGCGGCAGCGGCAGCCACATTGAGAAGATAGACCGCCAGACCTGCTTTTCTTCCGAAGAGGACAATGGTTGTACTCTTTCCGGTTGCCCTGTCTTGAACCACATCGCGATAGTTGTTGACAATCAGAATATTGACAGAAAGCAATCCAATTCCTATCGCATACCAAAGACTGTCTGTCGAAAAATGTCCTGTCATTACAAAATATGTGAAACATACCGGAACCAATCCATAGAACAATAGCACGGCTATATCTCCAAGGGCATGATGTGAAAGAGGAAATGGACCTGCCGAGTAGCCGAATACGCATAACGCAATGACGACACCTATAGGAATTATCCACCATGGAGCATAAAACAAAAGTCCGAGTCCGCAAAGGCATGACAAGGTCAGAAATATCAATGCTCCAATAAGAACAGGCTTTGCCTCAGTCTTCCCGGAAGCGACAATCCTTTCAGGACCGAGCCTCCCGTCACCATCCATACCATTTTTGAAATCAAAATAATCATTTGCATAATTGCTGGCAATTTGTGCAAAAAGTGCCACTCCGAGGCACAACAATGCCGGAATAAGATTAAAAACTTTATCGTAATAAGCCAAGGCACTTGCAAGGATAACCGGACTTGAAGATGCAGCAAGGGTTTTTGGTCTTGCAACGGAGATAATATCTGAACATTTCATGTTATTTCAGTTTTGAAATAACAAAAATACAAATTTTATCCTATTTTTTATAAATCACCCACATAAGATAAACCAGTAAGGCCATCATACCAAAAAATAGAAATTTAGGTACGAACGATGTCACAATCATGACAGCCAACAAGATAAATGAAACGGTGATTGCAAGCTTCTTTTTTTCGGGAATGACACTCCATGAATATTTTAACCTGCTCTTCAACAAATTGAATTTTTCCCTTGCTTTTCCTGCTGATGCAGATGTACTGCCATTAAATCCATTTCTATTCACTTTCGCTTTGATTGGCTTCAGTTTTTTAACGCGGACTGCAGCTTTTTTTGAAACTGTTTTTCCATTTTCCTGGGCAGTTATGGTAAATACCGTTTTCCCTTTGGATCTGTTTAATTTGAATTTTTTGCTTCCCTGCCCGGAAACGTTATCGATGGCAGTTTTATAGCCATTATCTATGGAAATTTGGGCATTTTGACCTTCTGGACAGCTCCATTGAACCTCTACAATATCTCCCTCTGTGACTTTGGCATTGTTGACTTTAATATCCATGTTGTACAATTTTATATGAGATTACAGTTTACAAATATGGTTCCATGCATAATCAGACTGCCATAATTGCAGATAATAACATATTTTGGCAATTTGTACCCCTGAAAATATTTGAGTTTTAAGAAAAATGACTATCTTTGCGATTGCGATTGGGGGGACTAGCTCAGTTGGCTAGAGCACCTGCTTTGCAAGCAGGGGGTCAAGGGTTCGACTCCCTTGTTCTCCACCGAGAGCCATCGGAATTTTCCGGTGGCTTTTTCAATATTCCCTACCCAAGCAGTCCGGAGATTAGTACTCCAAGATAATTGCCTATTGCATAGCCTATTATACCTATAGTTACACCGGTGATGATGATTTTCTTGTTCTTCATGCTGTCGGCAATCATCGGGACGAATAAGGGTGAATTTATAAGGGCTACAGATGTTATAACAGTGGTATCGGCGTCAATTTTGAATATTTTTCCAAGAATGGTCTGAAGTACAAGAGAACCGAGTATTGCAAATACAATGTAAAGGAATAAATACAGACCCTCGTGAAAGTTAATACTTTTAATATCCACCATTGAGGCTACTACAAGGCTGAAAACAAGCACCAGATACATTCCTATATCGTAACTTTTGACCATTTTGCGCACGGTGGGAATGAACGAACAGGCAATGGCGAGTGTGGTCAGGGTGAGAATCAATATGGTCATATCAACTCTTCCGGTTGCCGCAAATGAAACGGCTATTCCGATTCCTGCAATAATAATCGATAGAATAATGGCAATAACAGACCATTTTCTGTTATTTTTAGAAAAAATGTATCTGTATGATTCATCTTCCGGAATAATAGTCTGCTCTTCCGCAGAAAATGGCTCATTATCGGTAAGATACTCACTTTTCTCATTCACACTCTTATCCACAGGCAGCACCCATCTGAAAAACTTTATTCCAACCGCCATGAGCATGGCAAGATAGAAGAAACTGACAATCATGTCAAAGGAGTTCATTAAGAGAAAAGTGGCCTCATCCACATTAAGCATCATTTTCAAGGCGGCAAGATTAGGTGTGCCTCCCGTATATACTCCGATAATCATACCTGAAATCTTGTTGAAATCTTTGTACCCCGACTCGTTCTTGAATAGGAAGTAGCCGATAATTGCGACTGTGACAACTGAAAATACTCCGATTAGCAACGATGCTAAAGACTTTTTGACAGACCACTTCTTGAAATTGCAGGAAAACAATATCAATGGCATGGCGAGAGGAATTGTGGCAGAAGTCAGAGCATCCTGTATGGGAAAGAGCATTTCAGACAGGTTATTTACCCTGAAAATAACCAAATTGCCCACAATTACTCCTATAAAGTAGAGAAGCAGAATGGCCCCTATCTTTCCTAAAAATTTGATTTTTCGGCACAGATAAACAACTAATGCGGGGAAGCATAAATAGAAAACAACCCACAATAAGATAATGAAGTAATCCATATTTCTAAATTTGATACAAAGTTAAAAATAATAGATATTTTTTCATTATCTTTACGAATTATTTAATTCAAATACTATTATGGCAAGGAAGATTAATTGCTTTATCCCTTTCAGGGATGAAAATCAGGTAAAAGTAACAGTAGAGAATCTCAAGAAGAATGAAGAAGTAAATAAAATCTATTTGCTCAGGACAGAAGATGCATCTAAGGTTTCCGGCACCGTATTGGGCTGTGACATTATTGAAGTACAGTCACTTAAGTGTACAGCTGCTATTAAAAAGATAGCAGAGAAAGCTGATACGTGTTTCACGTTGATTTATACCAAATATACCGAATTGAGTTTCGGACTTTTTGCTTTGGAACGTATGATCAATATAGCTGACGACACTGACGCAGCCATGATTTATGCCGATCATTTCAATGAAACAGACGGTGTCAGGGCATTTGCTCCGGTTATCGATTATCAGATGGGCTCGTTAAGGGACGATTTCGACTTCGGTTCGGTATTATTGTACAGAACCGATGCTCTTAAAGAAGCTGTATCAAGAATGAACATTGACTACAAGTTTGCAGCCATATACGACTTACGTCTGAAAGTATCTCAAAAGGGGGCTTTGGAACACATCAACGAGTATTTATATTATGAAGTTGAGACTGATACACGCAAGTCCGGAGAAAAATTGTTTGACTATGTCGATCCTAAGAACAGAGCTGTTCAGATTGAAATGGAACAGGCTTGCACCGAACACCTTAAAGCTATCGGTGGATTCTTGAAGCCAGAATTTAAACACATAGAGTTCAGTAACGATCCGTTTGAGTATGAGGCTTCGGTTGTAATACCTTGCAAGAACCGTGTACGCACCATCAATGATGCCATCACATCTGCTCTCAACCAAAAAACAAGTTTTAAATATAACGTTATAGTTGTAGATGACAATTCAGATGATGGGACTGTCGATATTATCAAAAAGCATAGTGATGATCCCAAGTTGATTTATGTCGCTCAGGACAAGTCTTATCATGCTATCGGAGGAAACTGGAATGTGGCTTTGCACCATCCTAAATGTGGTAAATTTGCCATTCAGCTTGATTCGGATGATGTCTATTTCGATGAAAGTACCGTTCAGAAATTTGTAGATGCATTTTATGCTCAAAATTGCGCCATGGTAGTAGGTACATACAGAATGACCAATTTCAAGATGGAGACCATCCCTCCAGGAATCATTGATCATAAAGAGTGGACACCGGATAACGGTCGTAATAATGCATTACGTATCAATGGATTGGGTGCTCCACGCGGATTTTATACCCCGATGTTGCGCACAATCAATTTCCCTACCACCAAATATGGTGAAGATTATGCAGTCGGTTTGAGAGTTTGCAGAGAATACCAGATAGGTCGTATCTATGATGTGGTTTACAATTGTCGCAGATGGGATGACAATTCCGATGCTTCTTTGGATATTGAGAAGGTAAATGCAAATAATCTGTACAAAGACAGAATTCGTACATGGGAATTGAAGGCTCGTATTGCAATGAATAAATAGCAATGCAATTGCAAGGAGTAATCAGGCAGATGTTCTCTCGTGAAATTGAGCTTCATGGGAGAGCATTTGTCAATAATAAGGCACTTGCCGAAGTTGAAAAAAAAGCGATGTGCATCGATGGGTTTGAAGCGGTTCTGCATTTCAATCCCGCACGTGTTGCATCGGTTATGGCTAAAGTGGATGAAGAGACTCTTCGCCATCGGCAGTGTTTTCTCTGTCCTGAAGGATTGTCTGCCGAACAGTTGACTACCGTTTGGGATGCTCCGAGTGGTGAAAGATACCTTATCAGGGTCAATCCGTTCCCTATATTTGACAGTCATTTTACAATATCTTATTCAATCCACAAGAGACAACAAATTGAAGGACACTATCCGGATATGCTCGCCTTAACGCAGGAAATACATGATTATGTGGTGTTTTACAATGGACCGATGTGCGGGGCTTCTGCTCCCGACCACATGCACTTTCAATGTTTTCCGAAGGGTAATCTGCCAATGGAGAGGATGGTACGGAAGGGAGAGAATCTCGAATTGCTGTATGCAAACGACAAAGTGAAGATATACAAACCTCTTAAATATGTGGAGGGGACATTTGTAATATGTTCGGATTCAATCCAATCTGCTGCCGATAAATTTAACTATATTGTTTCTCTGGGGCAAATCAAGACCGCAGTGGAGTGGGAGCCGCGAATGAATATTGTATCGTGGTGTGACGGAGGAAGATTCACTACAATTGTCTATTTCAGGGAAGAATCGAGGCCTGAGTGTTTTTGGAATGACAATCCTGCAGACAGATTGCTTATAAGTCCGGCCTCAGTAGAGATGAGCGGTATAGCCATAGTTTCATCCAAGTCTTCATTTGACAATCTCTCAGCAGACAGACTTGCCGGCATTATTAAAGAAGTATCACTGAACAAGCTAAAATCAACACAAATGGAAAAAAATATAAAAAGACCGCAGGCATTATTGTCTGTAGGGATTTTCTCTCAAAGAGAGATAAAATTTCGTTTTAACAAACCATACTCTTTCAATGGCGGGAATTATTGCGGCGACCAATCGGCTGCTATTCACAACGGTAAAATCTCATTTGATGGGGCAGTGTATGACAATATATTGTTTACACGAGAGAGCGATGAGTCGAGCTTTGAGCTCAAAGATGTAACAATAGGGGTTAATTTCCATTGGGAAAGAAAAGAGAATCAGATATTTGCAGGAGACTTGAAACTTATAGTCGAAAATGACATGATTACTGCAATCAATGTAATCGGGATTGAAGATTATCTGCTTAGCGTAATATCGTCCGAAATGAGCGCAACCGCTTCAAAACAGCTGTTGAAAGCCCATGCTGTGATTTCACGTTCATGGATTCTGGCTCAAATTCAAAAAAATAAAGATATAACTGCCTCACAGGAGCATTATTCGGCATGTACGGATAATGAAGATGAATTGATTAAGTGGTACGACAGAGAAGACCATATCAAATTTGATGTATGTGCCGATGATCATTGCCAGCGCTATCAGGGGCTTACAAGGGCTTCAACACAGGCTGTGAGAGAGGTGATTGACGAGACTTGGGGAGAAGTCCTCACATATGACGGCAAGATTTGTGATGCCCGTTTCTCAAAATGTTGCGGTGGCGTATTTGAAGAGTTTCAGTATTGCTGGGAGGATATAAAATATCCGTATCTTGTGAAAAGACGTGACAGTGAGGAAGAGGACAATATACCGGACTTAACGATTGAAGATAATGCAAGAAAGTGGATACTATCATCTCCCAAAGCATTTTGCAATACTACCGACAAACAGATATTGTCTCAGGTACTGAACAACTATGATCAGGAAACCACCAATTTCTATCGATGGAGACAGGATTATACTCAACGGGAGTTGTCGGAATTGATAATGAAACGCTCAGGTGTGGATTATGGAGATATTTTAGACCTTGTCCCCATTGCACGCGGAACTTCGGGCCGTCTGTGGAAACTGAAAATAGTTGGTACCAAAAAGACCAAAATCATCGGCAAGGAGCTCGAAATACGCAGAACACTCTCAACATCACATCTTTACAGCTCTGCTTTTGTTGTGGAGAAAGAAGATGACAAGAATGGTGTTCCCGAACGGTTTCATATTATCGGTGCAGGTTGGGGACATGGTGCAGGATTGTGCCAGATAGGGGCAGCCGTGATGGGTGAAAAGGGGTATCAATATGATAAGATACTACTTCATTACTATGTGGGAGCTAAAATTGAAAAACAATATTAAAATCTTAAGATATGAAAAATAAAGCAAGATCACCTTGGCTGTGGATTCCCACTCTCTATTTTGCAGAGGGTATTCCGTATTTCATTGTCAACAATATTTCGGTGATGATGTTTGCCAAAATGGGTGTTCCAAATGGGCAGATGGCCCTTTTTACAAGTTTGCTGTATCTGCCGTGGACAATCAAGCCGTTCTGGAGTCCGTTTGTGGATATTATAAAGACCAAAAGGTGGTGGATTATAGCTATGCAGGCTCTTATGTCGGCAGCCTTTGTTCTACTGACTTTATCGATTCCAAGGCCGAGTGCCGAAATGATAGGAGCTACTCAGACTCCTATAAGCATGTTTACGATAACATTGGTTTTGTTTATCATAACTGCTTTTGCTTCAGCTACTCATGATATTGCAGCCGATGGATTTTACATGCTTGCTCTTACACAGAAGAATCAGGCTGCATTTGTCGGTATCAGAAGTACATTTTATAGATTGTCATCAATATTCGGACAGGGTGTGCTTGTATTCATAGCAGGTATGATTGAACGCAAATCGGGCAATATTCCGTTGTCATGGACTATTACAATGCTGGTTACGGCAGTAATGTTCAGTTTGGTTACTCTTTACCACACGTTCTTCATTCCCAAGCCGGATGCGGATACTCCCCATCTTACCGGTGAAACCAAATCGGCAAAGGCCATTTTCAGAGAATTCGGACGTACCTTTGCTACCTATTTTACCAAACCGGGAGTTTGGCTCGCAATCATCTTTATGCTGTTGTATCGTCTGCCTGAGGCGTTTCTCATCAAGATGTGTACTCCATTTCTTGTTGCAGCCAAAGATGTCGGAGGTCTGGGGCTTTCGACGGCAGAAGTGGGTATTGTATATGGTACGATAGGTGTTCTGTTTCTGACGATAGGTGGTATTCTCGGAGGTATTTACGCTTCGCGTGTAGGACTTAAAAAATCTATCTGGGTAATGGCTGCCTGTATGACCCTTCCTTGTCTGACATTTGTCTATCTGGCAATGGCTCAACCAGTCAATCTTGTGATAATAAGTGCAGCGGTTGCCATTGAACAATTCGGTTACGGATTTGGTTTTACGGCATATATGCTTTATATGATGTACTTCTCTGAAGGTGAGTTTAAAACATCTCATTATGCAATTTGTACCGCATTTATGGCCCTAAGTATGATGATACCGGGTATGTTTGCGGGTTATATTCAGGAAGCTCTCGGCTACTCTAATTTCTTCTGGATGGTAATAGGCTGCTGTATAGCTACTTTGGCTATTACTTTCTTCGCTGACAAAAAGATTGATCCGGAGTATGGTAGAAAATAAAAATATTAAAAGTATGAAAAGAATTGTTTTATGTGCTGCGACAGTTATCATCGCAGCGACTTGTTATATTAATGCAAATGCTCAAGATAAGGAGTGTTGCAATGATGCCGTCGTTAAAACGGGTATAGAAGTGTTGCGTGATAATAATTTCAAACAATTGGAGGGGAAAAGGATAGGTTTGGTGACCAACCCTACAGGAATTGACCGTAATCTTGTTTCAACTGTGGATATTCTTCACAATGCCAAAAATGTGAAACTTGTCGCATTATATGGCCCAGAACACGGAGTAAGAGGCGATATTCACGCAGGTGCCACTGTTGATGATTATAAAGATCCGGCTACGGGGATTCAGGTTTTTTCAATTTACGGCAAGACTCGCAAACCTACTCCGGAAATGCTTAAGGGATTAGATGCAGTCGTTTATGATATTCAGGATAACGGTTGTCGTTCCTATACTTTTATCAGCACTCTCGGATTGTTGATGGAAGCGTGTGCGGAACAGAATATTGAGGTAATTGTGCTGGATCGTCCGAATCCGCTTGGTGGGCTGAAAGTTGAGGGAAACATCGTCGAACCAGGCTGTTTCTCTTTTGTCAGTATGTTTGAAATCCCTTATATTTACGGACTTACTGTTGGAGAGCTTGCAATAATGCTCAATGAAGAAGGGATGTTAAAAGGTGAAAGGGGTACAAACAATGTTGCTCCAAAATGTAAGTTGACGGTGATTCCGATGGAGGGATGGAAGCGTGATATGGTCTTTGGAGATACCGGTCAGCCTTGGGTGCTACCGTCACCACATGTTCCACAGGCCGAAAGTGCCTATTACTATCCTGCTTCAGGGATAATGGGCGAATTCAGCAATTATATGTCGATAGGGGTAGGATATACACTTCCTTTCCAACTGTTTGCTGCTGAGTGGATTACTGACGCAGAGGCATTTGCAGAGAGATTGAATGATTTGAATCTGCCGGGAGTGAGATTCCGCTCTATTTATTTCAGGCCGTTTTATGCTGTCGGGGCAGGTAAACAATTGCAGGGAGTGCAATTTTATTTTACGGAGTACAGAAAAGCAGCTATTACAGAGGTGCAGTTTTATGTGATGCAGGTTGTTGCGGAGATGTATCCCGAATACGCCGCTTTTGTTTACAATAACAACAGCCGCCTCAGGATGTTTGATATGGTTACAGGTTCGACATATATTCGTGAGAATCTTGCCAAGAGGCATAAATTTGAGGACATAAAGGAATATTGGTACAAAGATGTACCGGAATTTCTTGAAAAATCGAAAAAGTACTACCTGTATAAGTAGTACTTTAAGGTATTTGTAAAAATGCCTTGTTATTGTCCTGCAATAATTTTCTGAAAATACTCAATGGTTTTGGACAATCCTTCTCTAAGTTGGATTTTAGGCTCCCAACCGTTGAGTTTTTCTTTTGCAAGGGTAATATCGGGGCGCCTTTGCTTTGGATCGTCTTGAGGTATATCCTTGAAAATCAATTTAGATTTGGAGTTTGTCAATTCGATTACAAGGGTTGCAAGTTCCAATATCGTAAATTCCATCGGGTTTCCGATATTGACAGGGCCGGTAAAATCGTTACTTGTCCCCATCATTCTGAGCATTCCGTCAATCAAGTCATCAACATATTGGAAACTTCGTGTCTGGCTGCCGTTTCCATATATTGTGATATTTTCATTTTTCAGAGCCTGAACTATGAAATTTGAGACTACCCTACCGTCATTCATGCTCATTCGTGTCCCATAAGTGTTAAAAATACGGATGAGTTTGATAACTATATTATATTGACGGTGGTAATCCATAAATAATGTTTCTGCACATCTTTTCCCCTCATCGTAGCATGAACGCAGTCCGATGGGATTGACATTACCCCAATAACTTTCCACCTGGGGATGAACAATAGGGTCACCATATACTTCAGAAGTGGAAGCCTGCAATACTTTTGCATTTGTATCCTTAGCCAAGTCCAATACATTTATGGCTCCCATAACGGATGTTCTTATAGTTTTTAAAGCATCATATTGATAGTGGATGGGCGATGCGGGACACGCAAGATTGTAGATTTCATCAACTTCGGCATAATAGGGGATGGTTACATCATGCCTTACCACTTCAAAATTGTGATAGTCGAGGAGATGCTTGATATTATCCCGGCTTCCTGTAAAGAAGTTGTCGAGACAGATAATATCATTCCCCATACCGAGTAATTTTTCGCAAAGGTGTGAGCCGATGAAACCGGCGCCTCCGGTAATTAGTATTCGTTTCATCTATTTAATATTTCTGATGTGTTTTTCCCAATTCCAGGCAGAAACGAGTGTATCTTCCAGAGTTTGTTGTGCTTTCCATCCCAATTCCGTGTTGGCAAAAGTGGGGTCGGCCCATACAGCCTCGATGTCTCCGGCCCTGCGACCTGCAATCTTATAGTTGAGTTTAAGTTTGTTGACTTTTTCAAATGTCTTTACAATTTCGAGAGTTGACACCCCGCGGCCTGTTCCGATATTGAATATTTCGTATCTTTTTTTACACTTGTCTTCAACCATTCGTTTTACTGCAACTACATGAGCCTTGGCCAAATCGGTTACATCTATGTAGTCTCTTATACAAGAACCGTCGGGCGTATTGTAATCATCTCCGAAAATGCTCAGGACAGGGCGGAGGCCTGCTGCTGTCTGAGTGATATATGGCACCAGATTATTGGGCACGCCACGGGGCAACTCTCCAATCAGTGATGACGGATGTGCTCCAATCGGATTGAAATATCTCAAGGCAATTCCTTTTATTCCATCGTATGCAGCGATACTGTCTCTTATTATATCTTCACTTATCTGCTTGGTATTTCCATACGGAGATGCAGCTTCTCGCCTTGGGGTCTGTTCGGTGGCAGGCAGCACTTCCGGCTGCCCATAAACAGTGCATGATGAAGAAAATACGAGATTTTCAACTTTATACTGTCTCATTAAATCAAGAATGTTGATAAGAGAACCGATATTGTTTCCATAATACAAGAGAGGCTCTGATACAGATTCGCCTACTGCTTTGGATGCGGCAAAATGTATAATTGAGCTGAATTTGTACTTTTTGAAAATATTTTCCAATTGAGATTTGTCTCGACAATCCACTTGTTCAAAAGGGACTTGTGTACCTGTTATCTGTTCAATTCCTTCAACCGAACTTTTTTCGGAATTGGATAAGTTGTCAACGATAATCACTTGATACCCTGCTTCAATGAGCTCAACGCATGTATGAGACCCTATGTAACCGGAACCACCGGTTACAAGTACAATTTTATTCATATAAATTATATCTTAACGCAATTAATTGCGTAAATTTACGAAAAAATATGAAAACATATTGATTATGTGCAATAATAAACGTAAAAAAAGTTATTTTTGGTGGGGCGTCATAACCTTTTTGTTGCTGCTGTGCTCTATCGCCGGAGCTTTGGCGAAATATATCAATCCGATAGATAGTGTCATTTGTCACTATTTCGGACTTGGTTTGCCTATTATACTGATTTTGGATGTGGTTATAATCATTATATGGATAATACTCCGAAAACCGGGGGCAGCAATATGTCCGTTAATAGCCATTTTAATCAATTTCGGATTTATTTATAATATGTTCGGATTTGATTCCGTCAATGAGACTCCGAAAGATTTGAGAGTTGCCACATATAATGTTCACGGATTTTACGGAGCGAGTACGGAGAGTGCATATCGTGTATCAAGTTTGCTCTCTGAGGCAAAAGTGGATATTGTAAGTATGCAGGAATATGAGGCCGGTAATGACTCAATTGTCAATAGCTGCTTCAATTTTTTTACTTATGGGATTAGAGAGGGAGAACATGCCATTTACAGTAAGTATCCCATAATAAGACATTACTATTCCAAATTTGAAGGGAGCGGATTCAGTTATTTATGGGCTGATATAGACTGCTACGATACGGTTTTGAGAGTAATTTCCGCCCATTTACAGACAACAGGGGTTACTTCTTCCATTTCCGACTATCAAAAATACGGCAGCTCGGTATTGCAGTGGATAAACAACAATTTTGCTTATAATGTTCAGGTGAGGACACTTCAGATGCAGAAGATTTTGAGTATTGCCGATACAACAAAGATACCGTTGTTAGTGTGTATGGACATGAACGACACACCCGCATCTTATATTTACAAGTCATTGAAAAAAGAGATGAATGATGACTTTACAAGCTGCGGAACAGGATATGCTTCAACTTATTATGGTGCCAAGAATATGATGAGGATAGATTACATATTCTTCAGTCGGGATTTTATCGGGTTGAGAAGGAACACATCTTCTGTCAGATGCAGCGACCACAAGGCAGTTATTTTGGATCTGAAGATGGAAAAGCAGGAGAATCGGGAGAGTCAGGAACAGGCTGCTCTTTTGGTACCGTAAAGAAGAAAGTGGATCCGTCTCCCTCTTTTGAAGTGAAACCTATTTCTCCTCTGTTTTTGGCAATAAATTCTCTGCAAATTACAAGGCCAAGCCCCGAACCCTCTTCATTACGTACACCATAAGTTGTGTGATTTGAGTCATTGTCGAATATCTTGGATTGGTCTTCCTCCTTGATGCCTCTGCCGAAATCGCGGACACTTACAAGGGCGAAATCACCTCTGTCTTCAATAGTAACAATAACTCTGCTGCCATCCTGACTATATTTGATGGCATTATTGATGAGGTTACGCAGGACAGTCTTAATCATGTCTATATCTATCGTAACTTCAATCGAAGCAGGAGCCTCTATGGAAATATTAATCTTTCTTATTGCAGAAATTGTTGAGTATAAGTCTGTTATAGAGTGCGCAAGTTCGGAAATATTGAATTTCTGAAAAACGGGAATCAGAATACCTCTCTGCCATTTAGCCCACTTGAGAAGATTGTCAAGCATTTCGAACATCTCTTCTGCCGTCTGATTGGCCATATTGATAATCTCAAACATCTCTTTGCCGATTTCTGCTTCTTGTATTCCGGTCAGAATATTGAGGGACATTTTCAGGATTCCCATAGGAGAACGGAGGTCGTGAGCAATCAGCGAATAGAATTTGTCTCGTTCATTAATCAGATGCTTCAACTCTTCATTCTGCTTAATCAACTTTCTCTTTGCACCAATGAGGGATATATGGTGAGATATACGAGTAATGAGTTCGTCTTTGTTGAAAGGTTTTGTGACATAGTCGTCGGCACCTATTTTGAATCCTTTGACTATATCTTCAATGCTGTTGAGAGCAGACAAAAACAAAATAGGAATATCCTTATATTTATCATTGGATTTGAGCTTTTCCGCAACGTCATATCCGCTTATGTCAGGCATCATGATGTCGAGCAATATCAAATCCGGGTTTTCCTGTTCGACTTTGAGCAAGGCTTCATTGCCTGAGTTGGCTGTTGTGAGCCGGTACATGCTTTTACCGAGCATTATGACCAAAAGTTGGACATTAAAAACATTATCGTCAACAATAAGGATTTTGTAATCCGCAGGATTGATATCAATATTCATCTTATTTTCCATGGTCAGTTGCGTTTAGCTTTTTCCCAAGTGCCTCTGCCTTTGTTTTTGCACAAATAACCGATACCCTTGAATACATTAATATTCATAAACACAAAATAATAGGATATATAGAGCAATTTGCTTTTTATACCCTTCAGGGCTCCGTAATATCCGAGCAAAGCGGACAAATAAAACAACACTTGCAGCGCAAATATAGTAAAATAAAGAACACTATGCGGTTCAAATATACAAAGAATGATGTTTAAGGGGAATAAAAGGAACAGAAAGAGTGGAGTAACCGACCATCTCAGCACCCTGTGAGATGTGTATTGCCAGCTTAAAGTACCATATCTGAAAATATTCAGCAGTGGTTTGAGCCTGATGATCGACTGCAATCCGCCCGCTGCTATTCTTACCTTTCTCTTTCCTTCCTCTTTCATGCCTGCAGATGCTTCCTCAATGGCGTATGCATCTTTACAGTAGGCGATGACATGCCCGTTCATGGCTATTTTCATAGATAGCACAAAATCATCAAGCAAAGTGTCGTCAGGGAGTGGTTCAAACAACTCTCTTCTAAGTGCAAATAACTCTCCGGCCGCACCTACTGCCGAGTAGAGCCGATAATCCAATTCTTTCAGTTTGGACTCGTATTTCCAATAAATACCTTCAGTAGAACTTGCCTCGTCTGCTTTGTTTCCTACAACCCTTTTTTCTCCGGCGACACATCCCACTTTTTTGTTTTCAAACATCCTTACAATTTCCAGAACGGACTCTTTGTTAAGCATGGTGTTTGCATCAGTGAACACAACAATTGGAGAGGTTACAAATGACATGGCTCTTGTCACGGCTGCCGATTTTCCCATCCGCTCGGGCTTAAAATAAAGGATTACGTCTTTATATCCGGATAGCAATTCATTGGTGTTGTCATTGGAGCCGTCTGTAACCCATGTGATTTTTAGTTTATGGGAAGGATACGTCAATTGAAGGCAGTTGTTCATTTTTTGTTCAATTACATCCTGTTCGTTGTAGGCGGCAATCAACAAAGTCACTTCAGGCAGCTCTTCAGGCAATTCAAATGTTATTCGGTGGTGGAATAACTCCTTGATTTTTACAAGAACATATAAAATCACCCCATAACCTAAATAGGTGTAGAATACAATGAAGGCAAATATCCAGAATATGATGGCAGCGGCATTCATTTTTTTTCTATTAAATTAGAATCTTCATCTTCATATTTTGTCTTTTTTGAGAAGATTGAAAAAAAGTTGAAAAAGGCCAGCTTCGCCCTCTTTTTGAAACTATTGAAAAATGATCCGTCAGCTCCTACTGTCCCATAACCTGTCACAGCACGGGCTTTTCTTGTCCGCACGAATTTGATTTTTCCGTATTTTTTGAGGTCAAAGGCCATGGAACCGTCTTCTCCTCTGATGATTTCGACACGGTATCTCTCCTTTCTCCCATATTCGATATTATAGGCAAAAACAAGTCCTCTCACACTTAATTCGGGACGTTTGAAAGATTGCAGAAACAGGAAAATATCCCTGAAAAGTTCGTAAAATTTGAGCCCGATCCAAGAGTGATCCTTGTCGGGGATGTAGCTCCAAAGTGACGAGACGGCTACGACCGAAGGCTTTTTAAGGGCATCGACCATAATTTCCACATATTTGGGAGGGTACATCGTATCTGAATCTATGCAGATATAATATTTTCCTTTTGCATGCTCAAGCCCGCATCTTCTTGCATATCCGCAACTGTGTTGGTATTCGGTGTATAGCGGTACTTGCAAATCCTTGAATATCTGTGCTGTTTTGTCTTTAGAGTCATTATCGACACCGATGATTTCTACCGGATATTTGCACTGCATGTCACTTAAAGACCAAAGATTGGCGAGCAGATGTTGCTCTTCGTTGTACCCTATGACAACAACCGACACTAAAGGATTATCGCTTTGCAGTCCTCTTATTCTCTCTCTGACAGAGTCAATCAACTCCGTATCAGTGGAATCGTAGGGCTTGTTATAAACAGACAAATACTTCTTGTACCAGGTCATATTATTCCTCCTTAAGACATTCGTTAATAAGTTTCTTCCATTGTAAAGCTATATTATCCATATCAAAACGTTGAACATTGACTATGGCTTTTTTACCCATTTCTTTGCGAATATAGTCATTTTCAATGAGATAACAAATTTTATCGGCTAAATCGTCAATATTTCCGTTTTTGACTATGAGGCCATCCTCCCCATTTCTGATTATATCTTTAGGTCCGCACGGACAGTCAAATGAAACAGGAGGTACCCCGCAACTCATTGCTTCGGTGATAACCATTCCGAATCCTTCGTATCTTGAAGAGAGGACAAAAATGGAACTTTCGCAATATTTTCCGATAATATCGGATGTGGAAGGTTCCAAAATACAGCTTTCGGATATTCCGAGTCGGTCCACCTGTGCCTGAAGCTCTTCTCTGTTGCCTCCCCCATATATTTTAAGCACCCATTCCGGATGTCTCCGATTTACGATTTCCCATGCGGGGACAAGTCGGTCAAATCCTTTCTGGTAGGTATATCTTCCAACGGCAATCACTTGTTTGGAGTTGCAGTCGGAAAAGCGGTCAGTGGTGAAAGAAAGCGGATTATAGATTACCTCCACGTTGTCCAATTCGTGCCAGCACTCTTTATCTTCGTATGTGAGAACGATAAATCTTTTTAACTTATGTAATTGTCTTACAAGCTGTTTCATCCAGAAAAATTTAACAGTCTTTTGGATAAAACATGGCAGTTTGTTGTCTGAAAAATCTCTGTAATTGGATTTATTGAAATGAATTTCGCCAATCTTTACACTTCCGTCTTTCATCTTGTTGATGAAATTGATTTCCCGCCTCAGCGTGGAAATTGTGATGTCGGGCTTAATACGGCACAGACATTCGTTCAGCTTCTTTTTGTACTGACGTTGCTTCCACAGATATTTAAGGGCTCTCTTGTAAACAGGTTGCCCGTACAAACTCTCAAAATTGATGTCAAGCTGGTGAATCTGTACGGCGGGGTTGAGAGGGTATGATGGCTCTTTCCCTTTGCCGTCTGTCAGTATGATGTGCACCTTGTATCCAAAATGCTCCGTAAAATAATTGGCTTTCAGAATTACCACTCTTTCCATTCCGCTCGGATAGTACAGGGCAGGGATAATATATGCTACGGATATGTTGTTATTTTCCATTGTCGTCTTTATTGAAAAGTTTGTCAAGCACTATTTGCATCTGATGTCTCCAAGATAAGTCTGATATGGAATTTCTGATTTGTGCGGGTGACATATTGACCGATTTGTAGAAATTAATCAAATCGGGAATATGGATTGGAGAGTCGTCGGCGGCAGCCTTCATCACGAAAGGCATATTTTCAAAGTCCTCATCCGTTTCTGAGAATATAAAAGGGATGCCGCGGGCGGTATATTCTCTGTTTTTCAAAGGTTTAATGTATTTGATACCACTCCTGTGCCTGCCGAGACTTCCCACTCCGAAATCGGCATTTTCAAATACTTCATCCAATTCTGCCCCGTATAATGGGCCATGCAGAGTAACATACTCCTCCAAGTAGTGTTCTGCAATCGGGACCAATATTTCCTGTTTTTCTCTTTCACCTGTCAGGTTGCCTATTATATGAAAATAGACTTTGTAATCGGGGTTGCTCTTGTAATAATCCACCATTCCCCTGATAATCCGATCAAAGCCGTGCCAATAATGGACCTCTGCTACTCCGATGAGAGATATACTTGAAGAAGTATCGTTCAAGTGTTCTTTAATCTTGATGGCCGAAAAATCTATGCCATTGGAAATACGTATGGTCTTCTGTCCGAATATAGTGTCATCGTTGGAAAAAGTAACTATATAGTCGAACATCCCTGCAAGCTTGTGCCTGAAACACCGATCGACAAAGAGGTCGCATTTCATCCTGAAAGTTATATATTCGCTGTCATACGGGTATGTCGGAATCTCCATTGCCGATTTGATTCCGGCCTTTTTTATCCCTCTGAACAATGAAATGGTGAAAGGGTTGGCATTATGGTAAGATCTGCAATAGACAAAGTCGTAATTACCCTCCCTGAGACATCTCAGAATAGGCTTGTAACATATTCTTTTGCGAATGGCGCCCAATTTCCCACGTCCTAAATCGGCGAGCACTGCTTCATCGAAAATTATCTTTCGGTGATTATTTTCGTCAACAATGTAATAGCAGGATGACATCTCTGCTCCGCATTCTTTCAGAGCGGCAATCTGGTATCGTATTTTTTTGCTTATACCGTTGTATTCTTCAAATCCGTGGAATATTATAAACAGACCTTTCATAACATATTTTTAGCTTTGTTGATAAGTATTAAAAATCCTTTTTTCAAATCATAAATGCCTGTGAATTTCAAGAAGCAGAAATAAACCGTAAAAGCTGCAACAATCTTGATTATAAATGACAGTATTATATTGAAATCTTCAGGCAAAAAATACGATATGGGCAGCATTACGGCCAACATTATAATCGACAAAAGCACAGGACTTCCAAGCTCTTTCCAAAATGGTCTCCATGGCAATCTGAATACCTTATAATACATTATATAATAAGTGATTATAAAGTTAAGTGTAAAAGATGTCGAAATACACCATGCTATGGCGTCTATGGTCTCGAACCCCCAGACACCTATGCAGATGGCGATGATGTTGATTGCAGCGGTAATGCCACCGCACCAGAAAAGGGCTTTGGTAGAGTTTGATGCCTGAAATATTGCTCCGGAAGTGGATAGAATAATCTGAAGCGAAACGGTGATGGACAGAATTTGAAATACCGAAACAGATGGTTCCCACTGATTTCCAAACAGCAGAAGAATCAGTTCGGAAGAGGTGCATACAAGAAAAACCGACAAAGGGAACCCGATAAATGCCAATATTTTGACAATTTCAAGATAAGAATCGGACAGCTTCTTCAAATCGTCCTGCATTTCCGAAAATATCGGATGCATTACAGGCGATACCACATTTGGAATGAGTTGAAGTGGATACATCATCAGTCTGTACGATTTCTCGTAATAGCCCAATTCGGACATTCCCAAATGTCTTCCCATCAGCAATTTGTCCAGATTACGCGAGAAATAGTTAATAACATTGAATCCGAGTTGATAAGCAGAATAACCGAATATTTTTTTAAGTGAAGTCCATCCGAATGTAAACTTTGCTCTCATTTTATATTGGCTGTAATTGATAAAGAAAAGAGAAATGCTTGAAAATACGGGATTAATCAACAGGGCATACAGTCCTGCACCGCTGAGGGCGGCGACAACGGCTGCAGTTCCGCCTGCAATTTGTACCGAGAGGCTCCTGATTCCGATAAATTTGAATCTCTTGTTTTTTTGAAGAAGGGCATTAGGCACAATGTTGGCAGACGAGAAAAACAGATTGACAGAGAGGATATGGCAAATCGGAATAAGGATTTCCGATTTGTAATATGATGCTATCCCCCATGCCGATGCAATGAATATTAACATGAAAGCTATTCCCGACCAAATGGTAAATGAGAAAATATTGTTCAGGTCTTCATTGTCAAGCTGCTTGTTCTGAATGATTGCAGGGGCTATTCCCATGTCGCTGATCATCGAAAAAAAGGCAATTATGATGGTGGCGACAGCAACAATTCCGAAATCTTCCGAAGTAAGAATACGCGCAAGAATGGCAGTGACCACGAGAGAGACAACAACTCCTGAATACTTGGCAATCGCAGTGTAAAAGATGCCGGACACCATATTTTCACGAGCGGTACTCATTATTTTACGAGTTTGGACAAAGGTGATTTGAATAGCAGTACAATGATATTTTTAGGCTGTATCAGACACGGGTAATGTGTCAGGACTATCCATAAAATACTGCACCTCTTTGAGAATGAGAGCCTCCATGAATTATATATGGCAGGATTGATAAAATAATTTATTACACGACGGACAGTGTGCCGATACTCTTTACCATTTTTTCTGCCGTATTTGTCCAACTCTCCGGCCACTTTAAGGTAACTATCTATATTTTTGTCCGAAAAAGGCTTGGTCATAATGGAATTATCTCTTATTCTTCTCTTGAAAAATGCCCTGTCTATCTTGCCTACCCTTGAAGCCTCCATATACATGAGTGCCGTGCACAACTCATCCTCATGCAGTATGCCGGGGTAAAAAGAGAGGGAGGCATTGCGATAAAAAGAACTCTTTATGAAATTAAGCCACGCCGATGCTCTGTATTTTTTGATAGATATCAGATATTCAAGTAATTGCCTGCCATTGTAAGCCTTTTCTTCCATATATCCCGCTCTGTGATAATCCATCCGGAAATCAGTACAGACATTGTTGTCCATGAAACTTTCGGCATCGAACAGTACAAAATCGAGATTGTCTGCGACACATTTATTGTAGCACAACTCAAGTGTGTCTTCGTCAAGCAGGTCATCACTATCCATAAAGTAAAGATAATCTCCGCAAGATTGCTCTGCTCCGGCATTTCTGGCCGCAGATAATCCTTGATTTGACTGCGAAATCAGCTTAATGCGAGAATCTGTGTCTGCAATTTGTTGAACTATGTCGGGGCCATTGTCTGTTGAGCCGTCATTTACCACAATTATCTCTATTTCATGTAAGGTCTGATGTGTAATGGACAACAGGGTCTGCTCTATATAATCCTCGGTATTGTACAGAGAAATCACCACACTTGTCTTTATGCTGTTAATCATTGCGGTAATGTTAGAAATAATTTGCTACAAAGATAAAATTTTTATACATTTGGCAGAATTATTTTTTAAACAATTGTAAACAGACTTGTTATGGAGAAGGTCGGTTACATGTCTTTGTGCATTATTCTTTTGATAATGTGCGCATTGGCTGCATTATCGCTTGTTGTTCGCAAGAGACATCACAAGTATGTTGATGAAAAGGCGAAATTCGTAAAGGGGGTTATTTCCGCCATTGATGGCGTTGTTGCTATTCTTGACGGTAGTGGCACTTTTCTCGAAATATTAAATAATACCCTTTGGGACAGTGTAATAGACAGGTCCAAACGATACGAACTCAAATATTTTGTATCCGATGAAGAAGAGCTCCGTAAATGTTTGGAGATTGTTAAAAGAGTTTTGTCTTCCGGTGTTACCGAGAGGACAAAGGTCAAAGTCAATATCAGGGGGAGAGAGATGCACTTCAAGGTATCTGTCGTCAAATATGAGGAAGGGAGATTACTTGTATCCATGATTGACGATACGGCCGCTGAGAAGAGCAGATTGGAAGAGACAAGGCATCGTCTGGCTATTGAAACCATCTTGAACGAAATCCCTGTTTCCATTACTGTCAAGAATCTTTCTTCGGGGCAATATCTGATTTGGAACAAGAAAGCATCACTTCTATGGCATGTAGATGGGAAACAGATGGTTGGCAAATTTATTGACTGGTATCCCGTTCAACAGGTGGGGAAAGCAGTTGCGCTACTTGAAGAAAAAGCTTGTAAGAGCGGGGCTGTCGTGTCTGAAGTTATTGACTGTACGCTTGAGAATGAAGAGCATCAGATATTTGTCAACAAATTGGTTCTTCCGTTTTTAGATGAAGAACAATGGGTGGTATCCACAGCTGTTGATGTTACCGATTTGGTGGAAAAAGAGAGGATAATCTCCGAATTGAATAAGAAGATGATGATGGTTCATAAGTCTTTGAAGCTCGCATCTTTCAGTATAGATGTCAGGGAATCGCTGTTGGACGTTAATTTATCCATGTTTTTAGATGATGACGGAAAATCCGTCCGACAGGTCTCCCTGTCTCTTGAGCAGTTCTTTAATTGCATCTCCGAGAATTACAGATCGGAGGTCAGGTACTCCTTGAAGCAATTGATCACCGGAGAAAAAGAGAATTTAAGTGAAGAGTACAAGATAAGGAGTATTACAGGCAGAGGTACCGAGATATGGATTGCATCCTATGCAATAGCCACCGAAAGGGACAAAAACGGTGTTGCTTTGTATATAGTCGGAGGCGCAAATGATATAACCAAACGTAAAAAGCTTGAAATAGAGTTGGAAAGAGATAAAATACTTGCTCAGCAGGCGAGTAAGCAGAAGTCTGCATATCTCGCAAACATGAGCCATGATATACGTACTCCGCTAAATGCCATTATCGGTTTTTCGGGAATAATGGCTGAGATGGATGACAGGAAGGAGAGAGACTCTCTTATATCGATTATTAAAAGCAACAGTGATATATTGCTCAGGCTTATAGACGATATTCTGGATATTTCCAAGATAGAGGCCGGCACATTGGCCTTTTCTTACACAAATGTGAATATCAATCAATTGTTTGATGAACTTCAACCCGTATATCAAATGAAGATGGCAGGGAACGTAAGTCTGGTATTTGAAAAACCTCTCGAAGAGTGTATAATAAGTACGGACAGAAGCAGGCTGACACAAGTACTTACCAATTTTGTAACCAATGCTGTTAAATTTACATCAAAGGGGACAATAACAGTTGGATATGACGTTCAAAATGACAAAAAAGAGATATTGCTATATGTAAAAGATACGGGATGCGGTATATCTCAGGATAATCTTAAGGTGGTGTTCGACAGGTTTGTGAGACTGAACACAACGGCGGCCGGGACAGGGCTGGGATTATCCATTTCTTCATTGATTGTTGAGGCGATGGGTGGACGAATAGGTGCCGAGTCTAAGGAAAATGAAGGTTCGACTTTCTGGTTTACACTGCCGTATAAAAAGGATGATACGGAAACAACAGAGTCTTTTCAGGTAGCAGCCCCGCAATTATCCAATATCAAGACGGATATAACTATACTCATTGCGGAGGATAATGAAAGCAATTATCTGCTTGTAAGTTCTATCCTTAAACAATTCAAACTGATTCACGCATGGAATGGAGAAGAAGCAGTCAATATGACCAAGGCCTACAATCCGGACGTAATACTGATGGACATAATGATGCCGATTATGGATGGATATCAGGCAATGGCGGCTATCAGGGAGTTTTCTCCGGAGATTCCGATTATTGCCGTTACAGCATACGCTTCATCAGAGGATAAGAAAAAAATAGAGGACGCGAAATTCTCGGGATTTGTCGCAAAACCGGTGAATTCAAAAGTTTTAATTAATACCATAATTATGGCATTAAAATTGGGGGGGGGCGACTAATCTCTTCAAAAAAATTTTAGATTTAAAACATAATGAAAAAAATTTTAATAATTGACGATAAGGAGGCGATAGCAAAGGTACTTTCGATTTACCTTGCTTCCGAATATGAGTGTATTCATTTTGATAATCCCATAAAAGCTCTGAAATGGTTGCAGGAGGACAATATTCCCGATTTGATAGTATTGGATATCAGAATGCCCGAAATGAGAGGGGATGATTTCCTGATTTATTTAAAGCAAAACGAATTATATAAGGCAATACCTGTAATAATGCTTTCAAGTGAGGATAGTAGTTCCGACCGAATAAGGCTTTTGTCGGAAGGAGCGGAGGATTTTATTGTCAAGCCGTTTAATCCTTTGGAATTGAAAATCAGAGTGAAAAAAATAATAGGTTGAGTTATTGCGTAGTTTACATAGGGAAAAATAGTGAGGACATAGATAAGTTTTCACGCATTACTGAGCAGAGATTAGTAGTTCTGCCTGACGTCATTGCTGCAATTGACCTTGACAAAGTTCAAAAGAAGGGAATGAAAATGGTGTTGCTATTTGAAAAGACCGATGACAAGGAGGCCGATTATATATGGATTGATTTTTTAAAGACCAAAGTAGCCTCCTACAAAATACTTGTTACCAATGATATTTTGACAAAAGAAGAAAGAAGTCTGTATTTACAGGCAGGTATCAATAATGTTATCAATTCAGACATATCGAGTGATGCTTTCTGGAAAATAATCAAATATGTACCAAATGATTTGTTTGAGAAAGATATTAGTGATATAGATCACAAAGTTCACTATTTCAAAATGCCTCTGTATAAAAGAATTTTTGATATTTTTGTCTCGTTTATTGCGCTTGTCGTTTTGTCTCCCTTGTTGATAGTTGTCGCTCTTGCCATCAGAATAGAGAGCCCCGGACCGATAATATACAAGTCCAAGAGGGCGGGGTGCAATTGGAAGGTGTTTGACTTTCTAAAATTCAGATCCATGTATATGGATGCGGACAAGAGGCTGAAAGAATTTTTGGAACTGAATCAGTACGATATGGATGGTGAAGGAAATATTATAAAAGATGCAGGCAATAGGACTAAACCCTCTGCAACAGTTGAAAATGGTGCGGATGAGGAGGTAATGCTCGTTTCCGATGATAGTGTGGTCCTTGAAAATACATATTTGTCTCGAGTGAATGAAGAGCAGAGAAAGGCTTTTATGAAATTTGAAAATGACCCACGTATTACAAAAGTGGGGAAATTTATCAGAAAATACAGTATAGATGAATTGCCTCAATTGATAAATATATTGAAGGGGGATATGTCGATAGTGGGCAACAGGCCGCTTCCGTTGTATGAAGCGGAAAAGTTGACGGGAGATGATTATATTGCAAGATTTATGTGCCCTGCCGGGCTGACAGGCCTATGGCAGGTCGAAAAACGTGGTGACTCCGGAGCCTTATCTCCGGAAGAACGAAAGCAACTTGATATTAAATATGCTCGTAATATGTCTGTTTTTTTGGATTTAAAGATTATTTTAAAGACATTTACGGCTTTTATACAAAAAGATAATGTATAGGATATGAAGAGTTATAATTTTTTACCTTTTATATTTTTGCTATTGTGCCCATTGGCATTAATGGCCCAGATTGACACTACGGTCAATCATAATCATAATATAAAACCCGTAGAGCAAGTTTCCGACTCCCTGAAGCCGATAGACAAATTTTCCACTATGACGGCGGCGGATTTGATGTCCATTGAGCTTCCACCGTTGTCCGTATTATTGGAAAATGCGAAACAAAGTCCCGTTACGGCCGCTTTGATGGCTCAGATGGAGCAATATCAGCAAGAGCTGAAAATACAGAAGAAATCATGGCTTCAACATATCCGTGTGTATTCTACATACCAATATGGAACCATGACGATGTTCTCTTTTGAATATCCTTCACCTTCAGGCATATACGTAGGCAATGACCAGAGCATGTATAGTGTGGGGGCGTCATTGTCCATTCCTCTCGATGAATTTTTTACAAGAGGAAATAAAATAAAGAAACAGCAGATAGCCGTTAAACAGGCTGAATATGAAGTTGAAAGATGGTTTGAAGAGTTGAGCCTCAATATAATTGAAGAATATACCAATGTCTTGCAGTTTCTCAGCCAGCTGAAGGTTCAGACAGAAGATGCTGCCATGGCAAGGGCGCAATATACAATTTCCGAATCCAATTTTATCAATGGTAAAATGGATATTCAGACATTGAGCCGTTTTAAAACGGATGTCAGCACTGCTGTTACACGTTACGAAAACACATACAACAACTTGCTGAAAGCTGTATTGAGACTTGAAATTCTATCACAAACCAAAATAATTAGTAAATAACCATGAATTATGTAGCTTATATTATCAAATTTCTGTATAGAAACAGATTCTGGTTGATATTCTGTCCGGTAATAGTGACACTGATTGTCATCTTTTACACGAGGGATTTGACCAAATTATATGAATCAAAAACTACCATCTATACAGGTATTATATCGGGATATGATATAGAATCAAGTGATGGCACCGTAGTTCATGATTGGAATCTTGTCAATAGCACCATGAGTAATCTTTTGGAAATCATCAAATCCAAGACTACTCTCAACAGGGTATCCATGAGGCTGTTCGCTCAGCACATGATGTATGGCGACCCAAATCACGACAATACATATCTGAGAGCAAAGACTTACAGGGAGTTGCTCGCAATAACTCCGCCGAGTGTCCAGGCTCTGATAGACAAGTCGTCTGAAGATACGACACTTGCAAGGCTGTATGCTTATCAGGAGGCTACTCCTGACAATTTTGTCTATGGTTTGTTTAACTGGTATCACAGGCATTACAGCTATTCGGCTTTGAATACAATCAACGTCAGAAGGATAGGTGGCAGCGACATGATTGAAATATCATATATTGCGGATGACCCGGGGGTTGCATATCACACATTGTTGTTGCTTAATGAAGAATTTGTGGAACAATACAGATTGTTGAGATTCGGTGAAACCAACAACGTAATTGCATATTTTGAGAGAGAGCTTGCAAGAGTGGGGGCGGAATTACGACGAAAAGAGGACTCTCTGACCAGATATAATGTAAGACACAAGGTTATCAATTATGATGAACAGACCAAGCAGATAGCTGCCATGGACAGGGACTATCAGCTGAAATACGAATCTATTCTGCTCGACTATAATAGTGCTCAGGAAATCATTTATTCCATGGAACAAAAGATGGACGAACAGGTTAAGAGTCTCAAAAGCAATCCTCAATTTATTAATAAAGTTTCCGAAATATCCGAGCTTACCAATAAGATTGCCCTTGCAAGTCTTATGAGAGAAGATACTATCGTTGCCAACGTGGAAACAGCTTCGTTAAAGAAACAATTGGAAGATGTCAATAATGATTTGACGGGGATTTCCAACAGAATTGTCGCACAGAAATATACGAAAGAGGGTGTTGCTACTGAAGATATTGTAACTCAATGGCTTGAGGCGCTTGTCAGGTATGAGCAGGCCAAGTCGGATCTGGAAGTAATGAAGGACAGAAGGAAACGACTGGATGGTGAGTTTGTATTCTACTCTCCAATCGGTTCTACAATCAAGAGACAGGAAAGGGATATCGATTTTACGGAACAATCATATCAGGCCATTCTGAATAGTTTGAATGCTGCAAGATTAAGACAGAAAAACCTTCAGATGTCATCTGCAACGTTGAAAGTACTCAATCCGCCTAATTTTCCGATTGGTTCAATCAATACAAAGAGAAGGATGATTGTTCTGCTCGCTTTTTTTGCAAGTTTCTTCTTTGTTTTGGGATTTCTGGTTCTTAAAGAATTGTTTGATAGAAAGTTGAGAGATAAATATAAAGCAGAGAGAATTACCGGAGGAAAGGTTATTTGTGCTTTTCCGATGCCATACGGATTTTTGAGGAAGCGCTTTAATAAGAAAATCTATGTGATTACCACCAAATTTCTCGGTAATAGCTTGATGCCATATTGGAAGCGAGATAAGCCAAATGTCATCAACTTGATAGGATTTGATGGCGGTGCCGGTAAGACATTCATTGCTACTATGTTGTGTAAATTTTATCATAGCATGGGCATGACTGTCAGGTATATAACTTACAAAAATGATTTCTCCGACAAGAGCAGATATTTCGCAGTGGCCGAGCGACTGCAGGATTTTGTGGTTGATGGAGAAGACGATATTCCTATTGATGAGGCAGATGTTGTTGTGGTTGTATATCCTACTCTCGATGATATGTCCATACCTAAACCTTTGCTTGATGATGCTGCAGTTAATCTGGTAATTGCAAGGGCAGACCAGACGTGGAAAGATACATATCAAATTAGATTTAACAGATTGGTGAAAGAAGTGGAAGGCTCTCCGATATTCCTATGCCTGAATATGGCTAAACCTGAAGCTGTCGAAACATTTACGGGGCAGCTCCCTCCATATACTTTCTCAAGAAATCTTGCATATAGAATATACCAACAAGGTGTTAATGCTGATTAGTAATAATGCGTGCAGATGATAGATCCAAGATAGAAGGAACAATACTTACGTTTCTATTATTGATACTCGGATTGGCTGTGGTGACATACGCTTTTGTCAAGTACGGGTATCTTGTGGGTTCCGTCATTGCCGTTCTGCCGTTGTTGGCTGCTTTTATTGTAATCGGAATCAAGCGGCCGGTATGGGTATTTATCTTTCTTCTGGTTGTAAACTACTTCATCCCCGTATTTATGAGGAGGTTGCCTGATGCACCATTGAGCCTTGTGCTGGACTCGATAATGTTGTTTAATGTTGTTGCAGTCCTCATAATGTCATATCACAAAAAAGTTGAGTGGAAGAGAGCTATCAACGGGTTTACAATAACAATCATGATATGGATGCTGTATTGTATGATGGAATTGTTTAATCCCCAATCAGTATCTTTTATAGCCGGACTGTCTGCAACAAGAACATACTTTATATATCCTTTGGTCATAGCAATCATAGTTGCTCTTTCCTGTGAGAATTATAAAGATTTGTTCCTGATATTTAACGTGTGGGCCGTACTTACCATTATTTCTGCCATTAAGGCCATGATTCAGAAATATATAGGATTTACTCCTGTTGAGGCCGAGTGGGTCTATACCGTGGGAAAGACAACACATATAATATGGTCGGGCATCCGATATTTTTCAATCTTTACCGATGCGGCAAGTTTCGGCTCCGCGATGAGTCTGGCATTGGTGGTTTTCTCTATTTCCGCTATTTATGTCAAAAGTAAATTCCAAAAAATATTTTTTATCATAACTGCATTCTTCGCACTATATGGTATGTTAATTTCCGGAACAAGAAGCTCTTTGGTTATCCCCTTAGTGGGATATACGGCTTTTACTGTGTTGACTAAAAATGCAAAACTTGCAGTGGTCACAGTGCTTGGAGTGCTGTTTCTGATTGTATTTTTGAAATTTTCAAATATCGGACAGGGAAATTCCGTAATAAGACGTGCAAGAAGTGTGTTTGACACAAATGACCCATCATACCTTGCAAGACGTTCCAATCAGAAATTGATTGGAGCGTATATGGCAGACAAGCCGTTTGGCGTGGGTATGGGACTTGGTGGCGGAAAGGCAAAAGTATATGCCCCATACGCATACGCATCACAGATCCCTACAGATTCATGGTTTGTGATGATGTGGGTGGAAGTGGGTATAATAGGTTTGATTTTACGATTGTTGTTTTATCTTTACGTGGTGGGGTATGGCGCATCTATAGTATTGTTTAAATTGCAGAATAAGGAATTGAGGTGTATCACTGCTTCATTGACTGTCGGACTGCTTGGTCTGTTTGTGAATCTGTATGCAAATGAGGTGTTACAGTTCCCGAATATTACGACGTTCTATATGATTCAGGCGCTGATATTTCTTGCACCGTTTTTTGATAAGGAAATTACGGAGTTGCAGAAATCCGTGGCACAATCAGAATCTCTGACGAAATGATATCGATAATATCAATTACTTATAATGGTCTTGAAGATACTTTGGAGATGATACAATCTCTAAAAGCAAATCTTCGGTCGGGAAGTTATGAGATAATAATAATTGATAACGGTTCAAGAATAAACGAGGCTGAGGCCGTCTCTTTAAAATATAAAGATGTGATAACGGTACGGAGTGAGAAAAACCTCGGTTTTGCGGGAGGCAATAATTTGGGTATGCCTATAGCTAAAGGCAAATATATTTTATTGCTGAATAATGATACGGAAGTAAAAGACGATTCTGTCAGATTTCTTTCCGATTTTCTCGATGCTAATCCAGAATATGGGGCTGTCTCTCCAAAAATCCTCTATTATTCTCATCCTGACACCATTCAGTATGGAGGATATACATCTTTGTCGGAGATTACCGTCAGAAATAAAACCATTGGGATGGGAGAGAAAGATAAAGGACAATGTGATTCCACTGCCGAGACTGCATACGCTCATGGAGCTGCCATGATGGTCAGAAGAGAGATTATTGACAAAATAGGGATGATTCCGGAGATGTTTTTTCTATATTATGAAGAGTACGATTGGTGTGAATCTATAAAAAGGGCAGGTATGAAGATTGGCTATGAACCTAAATGTTCGGTTTACCACAAGGAGAGTGCCGCTATTGGCATTGACAGTCCCCTGAAATCTTTTTATATGACTCGTAACAGGCTGTTGTTCAGTTGGCGAAATAGGAGAGGCATTGTCAGACTGTTGTCTGTATGTTATCAATTAATGATTGTCGTGCCGAAGGAATTCATGCTGCATCTGGCAAAAGGGCAGAGACAGCAATCGGTATCTATACTTAAAGGATTGTTTTCATTTTTCGGAATTAACAATAAAATGGGCTGATTATGGTAATAACAATTATTGAATGGGTGATTTTTGGCCTGCTGTGTATGCCTGTGGCTTATCTGCTGTTTTTTGCGATAGCATCCAAATTGCCGCTTCACAAAAAAAGAAACGAGGCGACAGAAAAAAATATTCTGGTGCTTTTTCCTGCCTATAAGGAGGATTTGGTAATAGAGGACTCGGTCAAATCTGTGTTGAATCAACAATACAGTCGCAGTATGTACGAGATAGTTGTGATTGCAGACAAATTGTCCCAATCTACAGTGGAAAAGTTGCGTGAGGTTGGAGCTGCTGTACTTGATGTTAATTTTGAAAACAGCTCAAAAGCCAAAGCGCTCAACTTTGCAATGTCTCAAATAGCAGGTCCGTTTGATATAGTTGTCATTTTAGATGCAGACAATATTGTAAAACCGGACTTCTTGCGCAGGATAAATAACTCATTTTCAGGAGGTATTAAGGCTGTTCAGGCGCATAGAACGGCTAAAAATATGAATACCGATATTGCCGTGCTTGATGCAATCAGTGAAGAGATGAGCAACTCCATGTTGAGGAAGGGGCATAATGTTGCAGGGCTCTCGTCAGCTCTTATTGGATCGGGAATGGCATTTGACTATCAGTGGTTTAAAGATAATGTCGGATCTTTGACCTCAGCCGGTGAAGACAAGGAGCTTGAAAAGTTGCTTCTTAAACAAAATATATTTATAGAATACCTGCCTGATGTTGATGTACTTGATGAAAAAATTCAGAGCGGAAAGGGGTTTTACAGCCAGCGGAGAAGGTGGATTTCGGCTCAATTTTATTCAATGATCGAATCCGTCAGAGATTTTCCGTCGGCGGTCAGACAACGGAACATCAATTATTGCGACAAGCTCTTTCAGTGGATGATGCTTCCCCGTGTCCTTCTGCTTGGGATAATCATTGTGATTACCGCTGCTTCTTTCTGTACGATATATATCGGTTCGATTAAATGGTGCATTCTGCTGTTTTCCATTATTACTGCCTTCTTTTTAGCAATACCGAACTATCTTCTTAATTTTAAATTGCTTAAAGCTTTTTTGAAACTTCCGGTTGTATTTTTTATGATGGCCCTCAATCTTCTCAGAATAAAAGGTTCGAGAAATAAATTTTATCATACGGACCACAAAATGTAGTTTTTTCTTTTTTTTAGTTAAATTTGTAAAATTTGAAATAATAAAAATATGAAAGTTCTAATTGTAGGCACGGGCTATGTCGGACTTGTAACCGGTGCATGTTTTTCGGAAATGGGCATTGATGTAAGATGTGTGGATGTAAATAAACAGAAAATAGAGGATTTGAATAATGGCATTATGCCAATCTATGAAAGGGGATTGGAGGAGTTGGTTATCAGAAATCATGCTGCCGGCAGACTCGGATTTTCAACTGATATAGATGCTTCTGTAAAGATTGCCGACATTATTTTCAGCGCAGTGGGTACTCCTCCCGACGAAGATGGAAGTGCCGATTTGTCATACGTATTGGATGTAGCCCGTACTATCGGACGCAATATTTCAAAATATACCCTGGTTGTGACTAAAAGCACGGTTCCTGTGGGAACGGCTGAAAAAGTTCGCAGGGCCATACAGGAAGAGTTGGACAAACGTGGAGCAAAAGTCACCTTTGATGTCGCTTCAAACCCGGAATTTCTGAAAGAGGGGAATGCTATCGAAGACTTCATGAAGCCGGACAGAATAGTTGTCGGAGTTGGAAGTGAGAAGGCTAAAAAAATCATGGAAAGGCTCTACAAGCCCTTTATGATTAACAATTATAGAATTATTTTTACCGATGTGCCTTCAGCCGAGATGATTAAATATGCGGCAAATGCAATGCTTGCGACACGTATCTCTTTTATCAACGATATAGCAAACTTGTGCGAAATAGTTGGCGCAGACGTCAATATGGTTCGCAAAGGCATAGGAACCGACAACAGAATCGGAAGCAAATTTCTATATCCCGGCTGTGGATACGGAGGAAGCTGTTTTCCGAAGGATGTAAAGGCATTAATTAAAACAGCACAGCAGAATGGTTACAAGATGAAAGTTCTACAGGCGGTCGAGAGTGTGAATGAGCGTCAGAAGTCGATTGTTTTCGACAAGATAAGCCGACATTTTGATGGAAATCTGAAAGGTAAAAAGATTGCAGTATGGGGGCTTGCATTCAAACCTGAGACCGATGATATGAGAGAAGCGCCTGCAGTAGTAGTGATTGACCTGCTGCTTAAAGCTGGCTGTTCCGTAGTTGCTTACGACCCGATTGCCATGCCTGAGGCAAAACGCAGAATGGGTGATGCCATAACATATTGCAAAGATAAATATCAGGCTTTGGAAGGGGCTGACGCCATGTTGCTTATGACTGAATGGAAGGAGTTCAGAATTTTGAATTTTCAGGAAATGAAGTCTAAAATGAATCAATGCGTAATTGTCGATGGGAGAAATATTTACGACAAAGAAGAAATGAAAGATAACGGATTTGTGTACCACGCGATAGGCATAAATTAAAATTGGTTTAATTTTTGAATAGTATTAATTGAATTCATTAATTGTTGAAATAAAATGAAAAGGTTTACACAAGTAGCACTGGTCCTTGGCATCATAATGATGTGTGCTAGCCCAATAGAGGTGTGGGGACAAAATAGAAGAACTGGTAATTCAAGCGAAAGTAAAACCGAACAAAGAAGCAGCAACTCTTCTTCAAGAAGTTCAAGCCAAAGGTCTGCAAGCGTAAAGAAATCTGACGACAATCAGATGAAAGCAGCACCTCAGACAAGGAACTCTTCAGAATCAAGACGTGTGACCTCACCTTCAAGGTCTTCTTCTACACCGGCACGTCAGGTGCAGGATTATAGGAAGTCAACTACCTCACGAACAAGCAGAAGTGTTTCGACTGCACCAAGCCGCAATGCCGACAGAAGCGGTGTTTCGACTGCACCGAGCCGCAATGCCGACAGAAGGGGTGTTTCGACCGCACCGAGCCGCAGCACAGATAGAAATGTTTCGACCGCGCCAAGTCGCAGTGCCAACAGAACGGGAGTAAACAGTGGCAGACCAAATAATTCGTCTGACAGGAATGCCGTTACTCCAAGTCGGAGCGCAGGTAACAATAGGACCGACAGACCGGATGCCAACACTTCTTCTTCGCGCAGACCGGCAAATGTTCCTAATAAAGATGTGAGCCACAGACCTTCCAATGATGGAAGACCTAATGCTTTGCAATATCACAATTCGGCACCTGCTCCAAGGGAGAATTGGAAAAGACCTTATTTACAGGATCATCACAAACCGGCTCCACCTCACAGATACGGGGACCATAATTTCGGATACAGATGTAATTACCTGCCTCACGGGGCAAGAATGAGAATGTATAACAATATTCGTTATTATTATTACGATGGCATATATTACCGTCCGTACTATATGGGAGGTTATGTAGTATGCCGTCCGCCTATCGGAACATACTACTCAAATACAATGTTGAATATTGCACTGACAGCAGCCGTAATCAATGCATATAATGATGCGGCAAGGAGAGCAGAGCAGGCTGTCGCTATAGCAAGAGCATATTCCGATTATGATAATCGCTATCAGGTTAGAAATATTGACGATTATGTGACCAATATAGCAAGTCAGAATGATCAATATTATTATCAGGATGGAGTATTCTATACCCTTAGGAATGGGCAATATTACGTTATTGAACCTCCTGTGGGTGCACTGATTACCCAGTTGCCTGAAGATTATGAAGAGATAGAACTCAATGGAGATACTTACTATCAGGTTGAGAATGCACTATATAAGGTTACGGTAATTGACGGAGCTTTGTACTTTGAAGTTGTCTGCGCGTTATAGAATTAGAACTGAAAATATATAAACGGCAGAAATTCTTTAGATCCGATCCAGACGGTCAATGCGATGAGAATGCAGTAAGATATTATTCTCAGGCAACAGTTGGGATTGTCTAATAAGTTGAATTGTTGAGGGTAGTATTCGCGCCTTATCTCGAATATAAGCAGCAGAAGAGTCGCTGCAAGGGCTGAGACAAATGATGGAGATAAAGAATATACCACTTCCGGAGAAGTGACACCGATAAACAAGTTTTCTATCATGCCGATTGCATCATGCAGGGAGGCTGATCTGAAAAATATAAAAGAAAAACAGACAATAAGGTATGTTGTAACAATTCTGATTGCGCAATATATCTTATTGTTTTTTAATGAATGTTGCTTCTCAAATTTCTTTCTTCTTTTCTGAAAAATGATAGACAAACTGATTGCAATACTGTGTATTACTCCGAATATAAGGTAGTTAATTGTACCTCCGTGCCATACTCCGACAAGAATAAAGATAAAGCCGCTCGCGAGAGCAAGTCCGTATATTCCCCAATCTCTCAAAATAATGGACAGAGGACTGAATACATAGTCCGTCATCCAGTTTGTGAGAGAGATATGCCACCTTCTCCAAAAAGCAGGGATATTTTCCGAGAAAAAAGGCCTGTTGAAATTGTCGGCTATTTTGAATCCAAGTAAATTGGCACACCCGACGGCCATAAGAGAGTATCCCAAAAAGTCGGTGTAGATTTGCACAGGGTAGAGGAGTGCGGTAATCCATGCAGTCCCGACCCCTAACTCTCCGGCATTTGAAAAGGATGGAGAGAGGACAGCCGAGAGATTATCGGCAATCACAAGTTTCAGAAACAATCCTGTAATCAGCTTTCTGATACCACTCTCAACCATTAATCGCGAGACCTTTGTCCCCGAATTTAACTGAGGCAGTAATTCCGATCCTTTTTGGATGGGCCCTGACAAAATGGTAGGAAAAAATGAAACGAACAAGGCGTATTTAGCAAAGTCGCTTTCACTTTTCAGTAATGTTTTATTGTAAATATCAAGCATATAACCGATAGATTGGAACATATAGAAAGACATTCCTATCGGCAGGATGACGGCAGGATGGTTTGGTATTATATGAAAGATAGTTTGAAATTTAAAAAAGAACAAAATCCCGAAATTAAGCACGAGGCAGGAGTAAAGCGCCCACCTCTTTTTGCTTTTAGATTCGGCCGATTCAATAAGTTTTGCTGCGAAAAATGTAGTGATGGTCGATAACAAAAGAAAAACTGCATATCCCCCTGCAATATAACAGTAGAAAGCATAACTGATAATAAGCAACAGATAAATCCTGATTTTAGACGGATTCAAGTAACTTGATATTGGCATAATCATTTCATTTTGATCAGATCAATGACTTTTTGAGCCACTTCCTCAGTAGTAGTCACTTCTCCCATCATCCGTTCATCAATATCGGCAGTCAGGCCGGTCTTCATAAATGGAGGACATATTGTATCGCAATAGATATTGTACTTGGAATTTTCTTTCTGCCACGATTTGCACATTGATTGCAGGTATGCCTTGTTGGCAAGATATTCTGAGGCTCCGATGATAGGCTCATCATACAGGGCTTTGGTCAGAATAGTGATAATCTGTCCCGATTTCTTGTTTCTGAACAGATTTATTACTTGCCGGGTAATATGCAATACCGGAAATATGTTAATGTAAAAGCTTGTTTTATAGTCTTCTATGTTACTTTTATGAAAATAGTATTTGATAAATCTGCCGGTATAGGCATTATTAATCAAAAGGTCGAGATTCATTTTGTCAATACTTCTTGTAAGAGAGTTAAGGTCTTCTGTCTGGTTAAAATCACACTTGATGGCATCTGTATTGCTTGGAAACATGGAGAGAATCTCTTTTGCCGATTTCTCGGAATGGGCATAAGTGAAAAATACCATATTGTCTTTGTTTGAAGCCAATGCCAATGTGATGGATTTGCCTAAACCTGAAGAACCGCCTGTAATTAATACATTCATTATAATACTCCTATTTGGAAGCAGCCTTTTGCCACTTTTTTGTTTAGTTCATTTCTGAATATGAAGTCAAATGTTACCGCATTGACACTTTCGTGAATACTATCGACTTTTGCCTCAAATGTAAGAATGTCTCCCATATAGACAGGGCCACTGAAATTTATCTCCTGAGAGTGAATAATTACGTTTTTGGAAGGAAGGCACTCTCCGATGAAGTACGATATGAATCCATTCAAAATATTACCATGCATGACTATATCCTTAAATCCCATGCTTGTTGCATAATCTTTGTCCGTATGCAACGGATTTCTGTCTTCAAATGTCCGGATAAATCCTTGATAAACACTTGAAGTAACAATAAATTTGCGGGTAAATATTTCACCTGTCGAAAATGGCATCATATTGCAGTCTTGCTTTTATTGATAATGGCCTCTATCATTTCTCCTACATTTGACCACGAACGTATCTCCTGAGCAGTAAATTTTAATTTAAAATGCTTCTCTATTGCAACCACAAGCTGTATGTGAGTCAGAGAATCCCAATCTTCAATGTCGTCAGATGTGGTTTCGGTAGTTAATACAATTGCGTCATTATCAAGTACATCGATAAAAATTTCATTTATTTCCTTTAAAATAATTTCTGCATCTGTCATAGTAATTCTGATTTATGTAACATTTTCTATTAATATAATTTTTGGTTTCGAGTGACCACAATCCATCTTTTTCGACAAATCCCAACTCCTTGTAATGGTCTTTTACAAGGCCGTTTTTGGCTGTCGGAATATATTTTCCCGTCACAACCTTGTATTTGTGGGAGGAGGCATACGCCATAATGGTATTTAATACGAAATTTTCCATTCCGCGCTTGAGCACTCTGCAACTCATAATCCATGTTTCAATATACAATTCGTCAGTATTTACGGTTTTGAGAATCACCACGGCTATCAATCCATTATCTCCGTATTTGTCATCAAGAGTGAATGTAAATGGTACATACTCACGCGATTGACTAATCTTTTCAATATCGGACTCACTGTACCTGATGGTTGTGAGATTGAATTGGTTGGAGCGTTGCGAAAGCTGAGCCACCCTTGGTATATTGTATTGATTGAAAGGGGCAACTTGAGATACCATTTCAAGACTTGCAAGATAGTCATCTTCATTTGTAAACTTGTCACGATTTTGAACCCTTTGCGCCTCGACTTGATATTGTTTTGTCCTTTCTCCATCTTCCGCCGAATGAGATACTGTTTCAAACAGATTCAGTTCATATAGATATTCGAGATAATCAGAAGGATCTTCGGGAAGTTCCGGCACACATATTTCCGGTATATTGGCTCTGACAATATTTCTTTCAAACGGATTGTCGTCCAAAAATACCATTGAATCAAATCCAATATTCAGAATCCGCTGAATATATCTGATATTGTCCGCCTTATTGTTCCAGTTGGCAACAAATACAGCTATATCTTCCATCCTCAATACCATGTCAGGATGAGATATAAACGGCTCTTTTGCAATTTCCTCTGTGTTTTTACTGCAAATGGCGACAATGATGCCTCTTTCTTTCAGCTTTTTAATCCAATGCTGAAACTCGGTGAAGGCCTTGCCTATTCCGAGATGTCCGATTTGAATCTTTTCAATACCGTCATCACCTATAATTCCACCCCACAGAGTGTTGTCTAAGTCGAGAATAATACATTTTTTGAGCATTCCCTGTGCGGCGCAAATAATGTCAACCGTACACTTGGCAACAAAAGGGAGGGCTTCAATGCTTATGAGCATATCGGCATTTATATATGTCGAAGTGGAGAAGAAGGTTTTTTTGCCTAAATTATTCTGGATACTTGAAATATCACCTATATAACACCCCTTTCTTTTGGAAATATTCTCCATCAGCATCATATTGAGCCGCCTTAACTGAAATATGAAAGAGGATTCTGTAATTGTTGAGTAATTGCCGAATACGTAATCGTTTATCTCGTTGAAGTTATATATGATGATTTTGGAAAAGATATTGCTTTGCAGGGTGGATATAAGATTGTCAATATAATCAGCCTGCTTCATAACAAACATACTTCTCTCTTCAACTTTCGTATTATTGTAAAGTTGAAGCAGTTTGTGTGAAGATATATAGATGAGTGTATAATCGGGATTATATTGATATAGTTCGGAGCCGGGATTTAATATCTGGCTATCTATCTGATTATAATCGGATTCCCGAATTTCTATGTTCAGGCCTACTTCATATCCGTACCCTCTGACGGCCTGAGTTAAAAATTGCGTAGCACTATCGCCAAGTATTGATAATTTGATTTGTTTGTACTTGCCGAAATCTTTTTTCAGATTCTTTTTTAACTGAAGAAATTCAATCATTTCTATTGTGACCGTTGTTGTATTATTTCATATACTTCACGAATATTTCCGGCTCCCCTCAAATCTCCACCCAGAAGTCTTACCCCGCATTTTTTTCCAATCATATTGATGATAGACACAGCTGTAAGCGAATCCCACCCTTCAATATCTTTAAAGTTAGTGTCTGCTTTGAACTGAGATACGTCTGCATCTTCAAACTGATTTGCAAATTCAACTATAAATTCTTCCAATGTCATCATTTTACCCTTTCTCCTGTTTTTAGATTAAAAATTACCTTTGCCGGATTACCGGCTACAAGCGAGTATGGCGGGATACTTGTCCTTACCACACTCCCTGCCGAAATAAAACAATGTGTTCCTATTTTTACTCCGGCGCAAATTATGGAATTTGCCCCGATTAGAACATCATCTTCAATAACTATCGGGTCAGAATAAGCCCCTTGTAAATCTATGGGGATGTCTATGGCTTCATAATTGTGATTCAGACCCGAAAGGAGGCAATGCTGTCCGGTAGAAACATAATTTCCGATAATAGTCTCCCCGAGAACCACCGTTCCTATTCCTATTCTGCTGTGGTCTCCAATAATTATTTGGCCCATCGCATTGTTTAAAGTCGCATTCTGCTCTACTATTGATTTATATCCAATAACAAAAGGATGATATGGGTATAAATCCCTTCTTGCCTTTCGCGAAATGTAGGCTCCCTTTTTCTTTTTGATTAAAAACGGCATAAGCAGATTTCTCACCCACCATCTCGGTCTTGTACGTGGATGTTCTATCAATTTGTGCACCTTTTCTTTCATATCGGGGTGCGCTTTAAGCCATTTGTATATCTTATCAATCATGGTACAATCTCTATTTAAGCAGGAATAATCTTAAACCTGACTCTCCACCTGCCATCGACATAATCGCTCGAAGTGATAGTAAATGCTCCTATTTCCGAAGTATTGGAGACGTGGTTGCCGATACATGCGCAAGCATCATAATCACCTATTCTGACTATTCTCAGGGTATCAGATACGTTTTCCGGAAGTTTTCTCAAATCTACATAACCGGAAGCCTCCTCTTTGGTCATAAATGAAATATTGACAGGCAGATGCATCGCAATCACCTCATTTACCCTCGACTCAATATCTTTAATTTGGATGTCATCGGGAGCGCTTTCAAGCAGATAGTCGCATTTGCACTTTTTCTTCTCAATATGAGCATTCATCGAACGCGGACAACCGAACATACGCACCATCGTCTGATTTAAAATATGTTCCGCAGTATGACAAGGAGGATATTCTTCCTTGTTATGGGCATTTAATACAGGATCTTCCATAACAATTATTATTTACAAGAGGAATGGAGAAGGAGAATGTGCTCCCTTTTCCCACCTCGGATCTTACTTCAATAGTACCGTTCAGTAGTTGCAAAAGTCCCTTTACAATACTTAGGCCAAGGCCTACGCCATCTTTTGAACTTGTATAATTAACTTGGGAGAAGCGCTCAAATATCTGCTTTTGTTTCTCATGAGGGATACCGATTCCGGTATCTGTCACATAAAAATTAAGAATGTCGTCATATACATTTGCATTAAATTCTATATACCCTTTGGCTGTATATTTCAACGCATTTTTAATTAAGTTATAGATACAGGAAGTAACCTTGTCCTTGTCCGAATTAATCATAGTTTCGGCAGGCGTATTGTTGAATCTTAATGACAATCCGCGTTCCTCCGCTTCAAGCCTGAACACATCGTAGCTGTCGCGCATAAGTTCATTGATGTCAAATTCCGAAATGGAAACAGCCATTTGTTTCGACTCAATCTTGGATATGCAGATAATATCGTTGATCAGTTCGAGCAGTCTGTGCCCGTTTCTTTCCACTATTGTGATATAACTCAAATTATCACTATCATTTTTCTCCTCAAATTCATTCATCATAATATCTGAAAATCCTATAATGGCATTGAGGGGAGTTCTGATTTCATGGCTGATATTGGCAAGAAAGGCGGATTTGAGCTTGTCGTTCTCTTCTGCCTTTTCTCTGGCTGCAATCAACTCTTTCTGATATGTCTTGGAAAGGGTAATATCGTGCAATGTGCCGATTATTTCGTCAGGCTCTCCGTTATGATTGCGGATAAGCGAGTATGATGCCTTTATCCATTTGATAGTGTTGTCTTTCGTGAGTATTTCGTATTCTGTGGAGATGAAATCATGGCCGGATACTTCCGATTCTAACAGATTGTTGACAAGATCAAATGAAAACTCTCTATATTGTGGCAACATGATGGACAATTGATCACTGCTGCTCATTTGAAGACATTCGGCTTGAGAATATCCAAGTACGCTCGTAATGGTCGGACTCATATATTTGATTCGTCTTGTAACGATGTCCTGGTAAAAGAAAACATCGGAAGAGCGTTCAACTATCTGCCTGAATTGGGTTTCACTCTTGATAGCCTTCTCTGTCTCCTTCCTCAACTGATTTTCGAGCTTTTTCTGAATAGAGATATCAATAATTGCCAGACGATAGAAATGGGATTGAGGATGACTTGTCGCGTCAATTCTGACATAAATATCACTTTTTCTGTGAGAACGCATCCTAAGATCAACTTGGGCGAACATTTCTCCCTTTTGCAAAAGTTTGAAGAAGTGATAATAATTATCCGTAAATAATGGAGAGATAAAATTTTGAATAGGTACTCCTATGATTTCTTCTTTTAATAAGAGCAGCAATTTGGCAAAAGTATTATTGGTATTGACAATATTTTGGTCTTTGTCGAGAATAATATGCCCAACAGGAGCATTATCAAATAAATCGGCATATTCGTCAGACTTTCTTTGAACTTCAGCCTGAGCTCTTTCAAGCTCTTCATTCTGATATTCAAGTTCAATCTGATGAATAGACAATTCCTCAATAAGTTTCTTTATATCGTTCCCCCACTGTGAAACATTAACCTTTCCTTTTTTTGAAAGAGTTTCGAGAGCTTTTGATCGTAAATCTGAAAAATCCGAATCCATAAAGTCATTAATTCATCTGGTTTATCTCTCTTTTTCTCTGCTTATATTCATTATAATACCTGAAAATCTGATGGGTTTGCCAATCTGATTTGTCAAAACTACGCCACCTTTATCTCGGCAATAGATATAATTGCCTTTCTTGGTCTTCAGTCGGTATTCACAATTATAGCGCTCCGATTTGCCGGACAGACAATTGCTGATTGCTTCATTTCTTGCATCCCTGTCGTCAGGATGTACTATCATGTTCCATTTTTCGGAAGTTATGCCGATTTCATTCTCCCTGTAACCAAGGATGGCCATGATAGATTGCCCCGTGGCGATAATATCCTTCTCAATATCCCATTCCCACCAGAAAATTTCACCGAGACTGAAAGTCTTGGAAAGTCGTTCGGATATGGCAAGAACCTCGCTTTGGGCCCTCTTGAGGCCTGAAATATCTACGAATGTGATAATTATGCCATCAACTGCGTTGTCTTTTGTCCTATAAGGCATTACTCTCATGAAATACCACTTCTGCTCCGTAAAATGAATTTCTTTTTCAACAGGCTCCAATGTATCTGACACTTTCTCAATATCATTCAAGAATCCCGGATACATTGACTTTAGAGCAAGATGCTGAATAGGTCTTCCAATATCACTTGCAAGGACATTTGTAATCTGCGTTGCTACCTCACTTACTTTTCTGATAACCAGATTCTTGTCCAAGAATAAGTTGCCGATATACGTGTTTTTCAGTAAGTTGTCATAATCGGAATTAAGTTCTGTCAGCTCTTCAATCTTTCGGATGTGCTCAGAGTTTACGGTATAAAGCTCTTCGTTGACGGACTGCAACTCTTCATTGGTACTTTGCAACTCTTCGTTTGAGGCAATCAGCTCTTCATTACTTGATTGCAACTCCTCATTACTTGTCTCCAACTCTTCTACGGTAGCTTGCAGACTTTCATTCTTGTGCTGTATTTCTCTTTCGAGTTCATCAATTCGTTCCTGATACTGAGTGTTGATATCCAATGAAATATTCTTCGGAGATTCCTTGTCTCCCTTGATTATGACAGGTCTTTCTTCAAAAGATACGAGATAATAAGGAAAGTCATAGTCATCGCCTGAGAATTTGTGACAAGTCACGGTGAGTTCGACAGGGGTTCCATCTGAAATATTTGCTGTCGTCAGATCGGCACCTATAACTCCGTCTTCTTTTTTATCCGATCTTCTGATAACGCTGCTGACTATTACCGATGCATCTTTTTGCAACATTTTAAGAAGATTGGTGGTAATCTGCCCTTTAGGCAACTGCAGATATTTACCGACATCGTGTATGGTATATAGGACATTGCATTGCGCATCAACTATTACAGAAGGAGGCAGAAATGCCTGAGCTACATCTTCAAAAAATGAATTTAATTGTTTGCTCCCCGATTTCAACAGATTGGTGGCACTCTGAGCATGCATCATTTCTGATCTGTTGCGATGCAGCGGAGTATTCAGTGAGGAAATAGGGAGAAATTCAGGTTTGTATCTGTTCCTTTTTCTGAATAGTTTGGATTTGCTGTCGATGATGTCGAAACCTTCGGCAAGCTTGCCGAGAGACTCGCTTGATCCGAGGAACATATATCCGTCATTCTTCAAACATACATGGAATGTCCCGAGAATCTTCTGCTGTACATCAATATTTAGATAAATCAACAAGTTACGGCAGGATATAAGATCAAGCTTTGAGAAAGGAGGCTCATCAATGATGTTGTGTCTTGCAAAAATAATCATTCTGCGGATGTTGTCATTAATCTGATAACCTGCATCTTTCCGTATAAAATGCTTTGCAAGAATATTGCCTGGGACATCTGCCGTGATATTGCTCGGGTACAATCCCGTACCGGCATAAGCAAGAGACTCTTCATCAATATCTGTCGCAAATATTTTAATATCCTTGATGACATTATTTTTTGTCATGTATTCCTTAAACAGAATAGCTAAAGTATATGCTTCTTCACCTGTCGAACATGCAGGACACCAAATTCTGATTTCACTTTTGTCGGAGTGTTGTTCAAATATATCCGGAATAACTGCGGATGCCAACATCTCAAAGGCTTTTTCATCTCTGAAAAATCTCGTAACTCCAATCAGCATATCATTGAACAATGCCGAAATCTCTTTTGGGGTGATGGTCAGATATGAGACGTAGTCCGTTACCTTTTCAAATCTGTTGATACTGATACGTTTCTCAAGTCGCCTGATAAGAGTATTCTGTTTGTAGTTTGAGAAATCGACATTCTTGGCATCATGTAAGGTGGCAATAATTTTATTAAAAACACTCTGGTTTTGAAGTAATTGAGACTCTATGGCAATGTTTTTATTGATAAAAGGATGCTTTATATAATTGGCAAGCTCCTCTGCAAGGAGTGAAGGAGAAAGGACCAAATCGACCATTCCCGTCGAGATGGAACTGCGAGGCATGCCGTCAAATTTGGCAGTCTGGTCATCCTGAACCATTGTCATGCCTCCGTTCTCCTTAATGGCTCTGATACCGAGAGTACCGTCCGATCCTGTCCCTGAAAGGATAATGCCGATTGCATTATTTTCCTGGTCGGCGGCAAGAGAACGGAAGAATATATCGATAGGCAGGTTGAGCGCTCTCCCCTCGATTTCTTTCAAATGCAACTTCCCTCCGGCTATCGTCATATTCATTTTTGGAGGAATAAGGTAGATGTGGTCGATTTCGATTGTAACATTGTCTGTAACAATATCAATTGGAATCGAAGTGTGTCTTGCCAGCAACTCTCCCATAAAACTCTTGTAATCGGGAGAGAGGTGCTGGACAATTACAAAAGCCGCCCCGGGAGAGGAAGGCATTCCGTCAAAAAATTCCTGAAGTGCTTCCAGACCGCCGGCCGAAGCCCCTATACCCACTATAGGAAAACCATCTTTCTTCGGTTTCTCGAAAGTAATAGCTTTTTTGGCGGTTTTTGTTGTGCCGGATTTGTCTTTCTTTTGTGTTGCCATAGATATAGTTTTGTTTAGTTATCACAGTAATAAGCCATCAAAGATAACAATAAAAAAGATACTAATCGTAATTTTTAATCACTATTAATCATTAAATAATTTAATGATATTCAATATTACAGTTACAGCCTTCTCCATACTTTCCACCGGTACAAATTCGAGCTTTCCATGGAAGTTATGCCCTCCTGCAAAAATATTCGGGCAAGGCAATCCCATGAAAGACAATCTTGCTCCATCCGTGCCACCTCTGATAGGCTGGATATGCGGAGTTATTCCGGCAAGTTCCATCGCTTTTACCGCTTTGTCCACAATGTGATAATGAGGTTCAACTTCCTCTCTCATATTGTAATACTGATCCTTTATTTCAAGTGAGATAATATCTCCGTACTTTTTGTTCAGAAAGTCGATTACACGTTGCATGAGAGCTTTCTTCTCTTCAAATTTCTTCATATCGTGATCGCGGATTATGTATTGGAACGATGTCTCCTCTACAGTACCGTTAAATCCCGTGATATGAAAAAATCCCTCATAATTTTCAGTAAATTCAGGCCTTTGCTCTATAGGAAGCATTGAGTTCAACTCCATCCCGATAATTATCGAATTGACCATTTTGTTTTTGGCATATCCCGGATGGATATTGCTTCCCTGAATATGGATTTTAGCACTTGCGGCATTGAAGTTTTCATATTCAAGCTCTCCTATCATACCTCCGTCAAGAGTATAGGCATATTTCGCACCGAATTTCTTGACATCAAACGCATCTACACCGCGACCTATCTCCTCGTCGGGAGTAAATCCTATTTTAATCTCGCCATGCTCAAATTCGGGATGGTTCACCATATATTCGACTGCACACATTATTTCGGCAACACCTGCTTTATCGTCCGCACCCAAAAGGGTGGTGCCGTCGGTAGTGACGAGGGTCTGTCCTTTGTACTGAGCCATTTCAGGGAATTCCGATACCTTCAGACTGATTCCCTTACCTTTGTTGAGGAGAATATCCTCTCCGTCGTAATTTTCAATAATTTGAGGCTTGATATTCGCTCCTGAAGCATCAGGGGCTGTATCAACATGTGCAATAAAACCCAAAGCCGGAATATTCTTTGATGTATTGGACGGAAGAGTAGCCATGACATATCCGGCATGGTCGAGTTCCGCATTGGAGACACCGAGATCTCTCAACTCCTTCACGAGCTGCTTTGATAATTCCAATTGTTTAGCACTTGAAGGCTGACTCTCCGAATCGGGGTCAGACATTGTATCGAATGAGATATATCTCAAAAATTTATCTATAATCCTTTCCATAATATCATAATTTAAAATAAAAATCAAATCACACTAATCAACTGCTTTTCTGGCTTTTAAACAA
>JAQUBZ010000019.1 GCA_028686425.1 Bacteroidales bacterium
CTCTTGGTGTTTTCATTTTGTCGATTTTTTTTCGTACCTTATCTCTTTGTAAACACAAAGTTAGTAATTCCAACTCTTACACCTGTCGCTCATCCAACGTTACACAGATCCGGCAGGAAGTGATTTCGTGGTAGTTTCCACCCTATGGCTTTCGAGGGCTTGATTGCCACAGGATGAATTGGTTGGTTTCGGGGAGGTCAGCTTCAGGAAGGCCCGACTATTGGAATCTGGGGTCTGTCGTGTTGTGGCCTATCTGCTGATGGCTGTCGAGTTGTGCATGAAGGCCCGGTGGTTTACCACATTTTTCTCTGTCTGACTGCTTCGTACATGACAATGGCAGCTGCGACAGAGACATTGAGCGAACCGATTTCGCCCATCATAGGGATTTTCGCAGCATCAGTACACAAAGACAAGACAGCATCGGAAATACCCTTACCCTCGGAACCGAGAATTATTACAGTCGGTTTCTTTAGATTGACATCATAAAGGTAACCTTCAGCTTTTTCAGTAGCCGCAATAATTTGAAAACCGGCTTCAATCATATAATAAATCGGAATTTTCAGATTAGAGACCTTGCAAGTCGGAATACGTAGCAGAGCGCCGGCAGAAGTCTTGATTGCATCTGCATTGATAGCCGCCCCGCCCTTTGCCGGCAAAATAATTCCGCTGACACCTGCACACTCGGCACTCCTTGCAATAGCCCCGAAATTACGCACATCGCTTACACCATCCAGCATCAGAAACAGCGGATTCTCACACCGAGACATAGCCATCTCGACAGCCTCTTCAAATGGAACATAGTCAATTTGAGAGATATAGGCAATCACTCCCTGATGAGCCCCTCGCACTAAATAGTTCATCTTTTCACCCGGAACAAACTGATACGGAATATCATTCTGCTGAACCAATTCTAAAAGTTGCCTGAATTGAGGTCCTTCAAGCCCTTGCTTAAATAGAACCTTTTCAAATTTGCGCCCAGCCATAACTGCTTCAGTTACAGGGTGCATTCCAAATAAATAGTGTTGTTTCTCTTCCATATCAAATTTGTTTATAATGTCGCCCATTCATCCATCTTGGCATCAAGTTCCCGCTTGAAATCGAGATATTTACGCGTAAGTTCAATAATATCGGTATCAGGTTGTGGAGCTGCCAGAACGGCCTCAATATCAGCCATTTCCTTTTCAAGAGTTGCAATCTGCCTCTCAAGCAGTGATTGGCGATTTCTCTTCTTTCTGTCTTCTTTGTCAAAAACACGCTGTTCGCTATACGATATTTTTTTTGTTCCTCCCTGAAAATCAGATCTTTGGCTTTCACAGAAACCACGTCCTGAAGTGCCTTGCCCTGAAGCGTTTCCGCCGACTGAGCCGCGTCCACCAGAGTCACGTCCAGAAGCGTTTCCGCTGCCCGAATTGCGCCCAGAAGCGTTTCCGCCACCAGAGTTTCGTACGCCATCGACGCCACGTCCGGCAGAGCCTTGACCGCCAGCCTTTTGCGATGAAGATGCCATCTCAATCTCGCGAAAAGACTCGACTTTTTTGCGATGCAGAAATTCGTCAACTCCACCAAGATGCTCTCTTACGCGCCCGTCCCCGAACTCATAAATCTTGTCCACAAGTCCGTTAAGGAAATCACGATCATGAGAAACGACTATCAAAGTGCCATTGTACGCTTTAAGTGCCTGTTTCAAAATATCTTTAGAGCGGATATCCATGTGATTGGTAGGCTCGTCGAGAGCCAGCAGATTGTATGGTTTCAGCATCAGTTTGGCCATCGCCAAACGAGACCGCTCTCCTCCGCTCAACACCGCCACTTTTTTGTCAATATCCTCTCCCTTAAATAGAAAGGCTGCCAATATGTCTCTCAGTCTGAAGCGGACATCCCCCACGGCAATTTTGTCGAGGGTATCATAGACCGTATCGGTTTTTACAAGAATATCTTCCTGATTTTGAGCATAATAGCCCACACTTACATTATAGCCGATCTTCGCTTCTCCTGAAAATGGTTCGAGTGTTTCCATCAGGATGCGCATCATGGTGGTCTTTCCCTCCCCGTTTCTCCCCACGAAAGCCACCTTTTCTCCGCGCTTGATAGTCATATTAACACCTCGCAGGATAATTTTATCATGGGATGCCGGTGCAGAGGCAGAGACGGAGACGGAGGCGGAAGTGGCAGCAACAGCAGAATCAGAAGTCGCAGCGATGGCAGATGCAGAAGTAGCAGCGACAGCAGATGCAGAAGTAGCAGCGATGGCAGATGCAGAAGTAGCAGCGACAGCAGATGCAGAAGTAGCAGCGACAGCAGATGCAGGTGCGGCGGCCTGGGTATTTATCGGATTTTCAGTAGAGTTGTGGTATCCGATGAGTGCATCTTTTACTGAAAATGCAACGTCTCCCGATCTTGGTGCAGGGGGAAATTTGACATTCAGTGCGGAATTATCCTCCTCGTCAATCTCGATGCGGTCAATCTTGCCGAGCTGTTTGATACGCGATTGAACCTGATTGCTTTTTGTAGGTTTATATCTGAATCTCTCTATAAAATCTTCCGTCTTTTCAATCATGCGCTGCTGATTGTCGTATGCAGCACGCTGTTGTTCAATACGTTCCTTGCGAAGTTCGACATATTTGGTATATGGGACCTTATAGTCATAAATGTGCCCGAGCATAATCTCGACTGTCCTCGTGGTACAATTGTCGAGGAATCGTCTATCGTGTGAAATCAGCACTAATGAGCCGGTGTAACCCTGCAAATAGTCCTCAAGCCACTGAATTGACTCTATATCAAGGTGATTGGTAGGCTCGTCAAGCAACAGGACATCAGGTTTGCGAAGAAGAATTTTGGCAAGCTCTATCCTCATATTCCACCCTTGACTAAACGTATTAGTCTGTCTATCAAGTTCTTCCCTCTTAAATCCAAGTCCTGTGAGGGTTTTCTCCGCCTGCATCACGGGAGACTCGCTGTCGGCCATTGCAAGGATGTCGTTTATTTCGTTAAGTTCTATTATCAGATTTTGGTAACTCTTTGATTCATAATCCGTTCTTTCGGCAAGTTGAGCAGATATTTCGTCAAGTCGGCGATTTTTTTCAAATATCTCTGAAAATGCGGTAAGGGTTTCGTCAATGACCGATTTGTCCTTGGCGTGTTCCATGATTTGGGGCAGATAGCCGATTTTCTGACCGGAAGGCATTAATATTCGTCCGGATGTAGGAGTCTGAAGCCCCATTATCAGCTTGAGAATGGTGGATTTACCCGCACCATTCTTCCCGACCAGACCTACCCTGTCCTTATCACTGATGTGAAAATTAATGTCGTCGAGCAGCGTATATCCACCGAACGAGACCGTCAAATCATTAATGGAAATCATTTTGAACCTCCTTTGTCACCGTCAGCGCTGGTCTTTCGGCGTGAATCGTCGGCGCAGCCGTCGGCGCTGGTCTTTCGGTGTGAATCGTCGGCGCAGCCGTCAGCGCTGGTCTTTCGGCGTGAATCGTCGGCGCAGCCGTCAGCGCTGGTCTTTCGGCGTGAATCGTCGGCGCAGCCGTCAGCGCTGGTCTTTCGGCGTGAATCGTCAGCGCAGCCGTCAGCGCTGGTCTTTCGGCGTGAATCGTCAGCGCAGCCGTCGGCGCTGTCATTCACAGCCACATCGGCAGCCACACCATCACCAGCCACACAGCCATCACCGGCCCCGCCTGAACCATCTGAGCCATCTGAACCGTCAGCACTATCGCCGTCACCGCCATAGCCACCGGCCCCGCCTTCCCCATCTTCTTCGACAGATTTTTTCTTACAGACAATGATACTCACCTCATAGAGGCAGTAAAGCGGAACAGCCACGAAAAACAACGTTACAGCATCACCTGAAGGGGTGATAATGGCCGCAACGAGCATCAATATCACCGCTGCATGCCTTCTGTATTTTTTAAGCAATTCTTTATTAATAATCCCGAACCTTGACAGCACAGCCGACAAGGCGGGCATCTCAAACACAATTCCCATAATCAGAATCAGCGAAATAAACATTCCGATATACGATTTCAGGGAGATTTGATTGGGTACATCCACAGATACCTGATAAGTTCCCAGAAATCTGACAGTCAGCGGAAACACAAGATAATAACCCACAATGAGCCCGAGATAGAACAGCACCGCCGCAAAACCGAAAGACTTGCGCACAGCCTGTTTTTCTTTTTCATAGAGGGCCGGAGCCACAAATGTCCATAATTGATAGAACACAAAAGGCATCGCCACGATTAGAGCCACATAGAACGAGACCCTCAAATGGGTAAAGAACTGGGCTGCCATCTCAATATTTATCATCTGAATATTGAAAGTTTCCATCTGTCCCAGCCCGAAAAGCCCAAGAAGATAGTTAAACCATTGATACAGTGCAAAATCGGAAGAAAGAGGGGCTAAGATAAAGCCGAAAATATAATCCTTGCAGAAAAAAGCCGCCACCATCAAAGCAACAATGACAAGAGCAGAGCGAAAAACTACCTTTCGCAGCTCATCGAGATGCTCCCAGAATGTCATATCAGTTCCCATTGCAACGTCTTAACTAACTATCCATTATTTATTAAATACCGAACACCGACCGCCATACTCGTTGCCGCATAACACGGCATAATACGGCAGCGAACATCATCATCACTCTCTGTCACAGTCTCATTCAGACTATTTCTTCCGGTCGTCAGAGTCAATGTCTTTTACATCATTTTCAATCTCTTTCACATCCTTTTCCACATCTTTCATCCCATCTTTGAAACTGCGGATACCTTTTCCGAGTCCCTTCATCAATTCGGGAATTTTTTTGCCGCCAAACAGCAACAGGAATACAAAAGCAACTATAAGCACTTCTGCCCATCCGATCGATCCAAACAGTAAAAATGTTCTCATTTTATTTTTTAGTTTTAAATTTACGTATCGCCCTTACAATTTCTCCAACCCACAAAATTAATGAAGTTGAACAAATAATAACCAACCATTCTTCAAGAGTTAAAGGTTCGGTTCTGAAAAATCCGCCTCCCAACTGCACTATAATTATTTGCAGCACAAGTATCAGCACCACGATAAACAGAAATGACTTGTTTTTGAAGAAATGATGAAATGCCGAATGATTTGTCCCCGAAACGCGCACATTGAACAAGTTCCAGAACTGCATCATCACAAATGCCGTAAAAAACATTGAAAGCTCATGAGAGCCAAGCCCCTGAAGGTCTTTAATCCATGTCGTGAATGCAAATTTGAGCTGGGCATCCGGTCCTGCACCTTCGGAATATTTCAGGAAAAATATCATCATCGCAATCACAACTGCCAAAAACGAGGCACCTTGTATGCAAATATTTGAAAACATGCGCTTTGTAATGATAAAGTCATTTACTCCGCGAGGTTTGTTTTTTAGTACTTCCGGATCTGAAGGCTCTGTAGCCAGGGCTAAAGCGGCAAATGTATCCATTATGAGATTGACCCACAACATCTGTGTCACAGTCAGAGGAAATTCAATCCCTATAAACGGTCCCAGCAAAGCTGTCAGAAGAGCCACTACATTGATTGTCAGCTGAAACTGAATAAATCTCTGAATATTCAGATAGATGGAACGTCCCCACTGTACTGCAGTGATAATACTTGCAAACGAGTCATCGAGCAATACGATGTCGCTCGCCTCTTTCGCAACGGCCGTCCCGGTCCCCATTGCAAGCCCCACATTGGCATGATTGAGTGCCGGAGCATCATTTGTACCGTCACCTGTCACAGCCACCACCTTGTCGGCTTTCTGCAGTAGTTTGACAAGCCTCATCTTATCGGCAGGTCTCGCTCTCGACATCACTTTGATTCTCAATGCCGCAGTATATGCTTCGTCATCAGAAAGGGCTGCAAATTCGCTTCCCGTAATGATGGCATCATCTGTATCTTCTTCTTCCCAAAGTCCTGATTGGCGTGCTATCTCTTTTGCTGTCAACGAATTATCCCCTGTTACAATCTTAACTTCTATTCCTGCATCGTTGCAGGCTTTCATTGCCGCCGGAACATCTGTCCTGATAGGATCGGCAATTGCCATAAATCCCACAAACCTCAACGGCGTAGAAGCTATCATTTCCGAAAATTCATCAGTGGAAAGGCCTTCTTCCCCATTTTCAGACTCTTTATCGAATGTATTTTTAGAGACAAATCCATTGGCAAATGCGAGGATTCTCATCCCTTTACCCTGATATTCCTTGATTTGCGCTGCAATCGCAGCTTTATCGAAACTCCCTTCACAAGCACTTGTACACATCTCAAGCACTATTTCGGCTGCACCTTTTATGTAGAGTGAATATTCCGAAGAATGTTCCGATTCGACAAATTGACTGTCCACAAGGGAGGCCATGAATTTGCGTTCGGTAGAGAACGGAAGTCTTGCCATAAGCCGCTCTGCCGCTCTATATTCGCGATAGTCATATCCCGACTCCCTGACCAGCAGCAGCATAGCCCCTTCGGTCGCATTGCCGACAACTTCTATTTTTTCTGTAAATCTGACATTCGGAGCCTCAACTATTTTTACATCATCACCTGACAAGCCATTTTCGGAACCATTTTCTGAGACATAACCATCGGAGCTTTTTCCGGTGACACCGCCATTTTCGGGGGATTCCGCCTCGCTCTTTGCTCCAAGGCTTAAATGGGCAGTCGAATTGGCTGCAATCTGTTCCACAAAATGGGGCTCGACCGGAACTGTGCAGTACTGCACTTTCATACGGTTCTGAGTGAGTGTACCTGTCTTGTCTGTGCATATTACCGTAGTAGCACCCATAGTTTCACATGCGTGCATCTTGCGAACAAGTGTGTTTCCCGCCGTCATACGCCTCATGCTGTATGCGAGCGAAAGTGTTACGCTCATTGCAAGTCCCTCAGGTACAGCCACTACTATCAGTGTAACGGCTATCATGAAGAAACTCAGCAGCACTTCAAAGTTGGCAAGTGTAAGTTCGAGGGTCACTTCCCCTATAATTAATCCTCTGATTATCAGTGCTAAAAATGTAACCCCTGCTACTGTAAATCCGATTCTTCCTATCAGTTTGCCGAGTTTGCCGAGCTGCTTGTTGAGCGGCGTCTCCTCCCCTGTCAGTTCGGCTGCCTGCCTTGCAGTCTTACCGATTTCGGTATTATCTCCTACGGAAAATATCCGGATGGTCCCCGTCCCCTCCATAACTGTCGTACCACGAAACACCTTTGTCAGAGGATATGCTCCGGCATCGGACTCTTGTCCTTCAGGTCGCGATTTGAGCGTATCGGAAGAGTCATCCACAGAGGCATCGTTCTCAGGCAGACCGGCATGTTTTCTGGCCGGAACAGACTCTCCGTTAAGGGTTGATTCATTGACACTCAAGTTCATGGCCTCAAGAATATCTCCATCGGCAGGGATCTCGTCACCTTGTTCCAAAAACACTATATCTCCAACAACTATCTCGGTCTTAGGTATTTCCATGACCTTGCAGTCCCTTAGCACTTTGACCGGTACGGTGTCGCTGATCTGGTTTAGTATGTCAAACTCCTTGCTTGCCTTGTATTCATTTATGAATGAGAGAAATGTGGCAAGAAATATTGCAAGCAGAATACCTATGCTCTCTGTCAGGGAGCCGTGAAAGTATCCTGAGATAAAAGAAAGTACTGTAGCAAAGAGAAGCAGTTTGATAATCGGGTCGTTGAATTTGCCCAGCAACATCTTATACCACTTCATTCTGACCGGTGGGGTAAGGTCGTTGGAGCCGTGTGTGCGCCTGCTCTGTATAACTTCGTCTTTGGTTAAACCTTTCATTTTAATGTATCTAATCGTTGTTTTAAATTATCAATTTTGGTCTGGGCATCGCCCATCTTCTTGCGTTCAAGTTCAACTACCTGTGCAGGAGCATGTTCCACAAATTTGGCATTGCCGAGCTTGGCTGATACCGATTTGAGGAAGCCTTCATATCTGGCAATTTCGGCTTTGACTTTGGCAATCTCTTCTGCTACATTAATCATACCACTGAGAGGTACGTAATATTCGATGGTTTCAATCATAAATGCCTGTCCTGCGGTAGCATTGTCAAATGTGTCAACCACGCCTATTTCCGAGATATTGGCCATCTTTTTGATGATTGGCGACATATCGGCAGGATACCCGGCTCTCTTGACCAGAAGAGTCAGTGCCTCTTTCGGCGAGATATTCCTGGACTGTCTCAAGGCACGCAGAGCCACAACTGTGTCAGCCGCCTGTGAGAACGAATGTATCAACTCTTCACTGTAAGGTTTGGCCTTGACCATCGGCTGAAGCATGATGGTCTCTCCGGCTTTTCTCTCATCTATATTGTGCCAAAGTTCTTCGGTGATAAACGGCATGAACGGATGGATAATCTTCAACAGACTGTCGAAAAATGAGATAGTTGCATCAAATGTCGTCTTGTCTGTCGGCATCTGTCGGCCGTCCACAAACGCAGGCTTGATTATCTCAAGGTACCATGCGCAGAAATCATCCCAGAAAAATTTGTAAATCACCATCAGAGCATCGTTGATGCGGAATTTGTCAAAATGGTCATTTACAATCTCTATTGTCCGGCTCAGTTTGGCGTCAAACCACTTGACGGCAATTGCAGCCTCTTCGCTCTGTTTAGCACAATCATCTATTGTCCAGCCTTTTATAAGCCTATATGCGTTCCATATCTTGTTGCTGAAATTTCTTCCCTGCTCTACCTGACTTTCGTCAAACAAAATATCGTTGCCGGCAGATGTGCATAGAAGCATGCCGAGCCTGACACCGTCCGCTCCGTATTGTTCCATCAATTTAATCGGGTCCGGAGAGTTGCCGAGTTGTTTTGACATCTTCCTTCCCTGCTTATCTCTCACGATACCTGTCAGATATACATTTCTGAAAGGGATGTCGTGGCAGAATTCCTGTCCCGCCATAATCATCCTCGCTACCCAGAAAAACAATATTTCTGGAGCTGTAATCAAGTCATTTGTAGGGTAATAGTATGCAAGTTCCTTATTAGGTTCCTTGTCGGGAAAGCCCGGTTTTTCAGGGTCGAATACCGAAATGGGCCACAACCATGAAGAGAACCATGTATCAAGTACATCTTCATCTCTGGTAAGGTCCGAAGCTTTAAGATTCGGATCAATTTTCTGTGCAGCAGCTAAAGCCTCTTCCGGAGTATCTTCTACAACATATTCACCATCAGGTAGATAATATGCTGGTATCTGCTGTCCCCACCAAAGTTGGCGGGAAATGCACCAATCATGAACGTTCTCCATCCAATGACGGTATGTATTCTTGAATTTGTCGGGAATCAACTTAATCTCGTCATCCTCAACCACTCTCAATGCCTCTTTTGCAATGACGTCCATTTTCAGGAACCACTGCATCGAAAGACGAGGCTCAATGACGGCGTTGGTGCGTTCCGAATACCCTATTTGAGATTTGTAATCCTCTGTTTTTTCGAGAAGTCCCGCCTCATCGAGCATTTTTACAATCTTCTTGCGGGCGACAAACCTGTCTTCACCGACAAGTATCTGCGCTTTTGCATTCAATTTGCCGTGTTCGTCAATGATATCGATTACAGGCAGTTTGTGACGCAATCCTATTTCGTAGTCGTTAATATCGTGTGCAGGGGTCACTTTAAGGCATCCCGTACCGAAATCCATTGTCACATAACTATCTTCAATAATAGGTATCTCTTTATTAATGAGAGGTATAATTACCTTCTTCCCGCGAAGATGGTGAAATCTCTCATCATCAGGGTGAATGCAGACTGCCGCATCGGCCATGATGGTTTCGGGTCTTGTTGTCGCAATGATTACATACTCCCCGTTTTGTGAACCGGAGATTTTATATCTCAGATAGTAGAATTTGGAATCGGTCTCTCTGTGAACCACCTCTTCATCACTTACTGCTGTAAGCCCTTCGGGGTCCCAATTGACCATTCTGACACCTCTGTAAATATATCCTTTCTTATAAAAATAGACGAATGTGTTTATGACAGCCTTGCTCATCGCCGGATCCATCGTAAATTTGGTACGGGCCCAATCGCATGAAGCGCCAAGCTTTTTCAACTGCTCGAGAATGATTCCTCCGTGTTTTTCACGCCATTTCCATGCGTGTTCAAGGAACTCTTCACGTGTCAGATCCGACTTCTCGATCCCTTCCGCTTTCAGTTTGGCTACCACTTTCGCCTCTGTTGCAATTGAAGCATGGTCCGTCCCGGGAACCCAGCACGCATTCTTTCCCATCATCCTCGCACGCCTGATAAGCACATCCTGAAGGGTATTGTTCATCATGTGGCCCATGTGAAGCACTCCTGTAACGTTTGGAGGCGGGATAACTATAGTATATGCTTCGCGATTATCGGGTTCTGAATGAAAAAAATTGTGTTTCAACCAATAAGAATACCATTTATCCTCTGTCTGAGAAGGATCATACTTTACAGGGAGTTCCATTTATATTTTAGTTTATAATTATTAAGGGGGCAAAGTTAATTAATTTTTACAAAATGAGTATATTTGCGCCGATTACCATTGAAACTTATACTTTATAACGTCTCTTTTTACATTTATGAAACATATCAATCTTGTTATTTTCGCCTCGATTCTTCATGACGGCACCAGCGTGATGAATTCGAGAAAGCAATTGTTTGAGAACATCCGCAGCTTTGCAGAGGTGGAAATCATCTATCCCACGATGCTCAGCAGCATGTTATCCCGCTCCAAATATAGTGAGGACGGTGATAGTTTCACAGATTACGACAATATAGATTTCAGGGAAAAAGACAAAGAGATGACTTCGACACTCTGCTTTATCGCAACAGGGGGCACTGAAGAGATTTTTAAGAGTTTTATCAACATTCTTCCAAAGCCTATCATCATTTTGAGTGACGGACTTCACAATTCCCTCGCTGCCGCCTTTGAAATTTGCACTTTTTTAAAGAATAACGGCATTGAGAATACCCTTCTGAATGCACCCCTTGACAATAACCCTGTTTTTTTCAAGAGAATGGAGAAAATCCTCTTTTCTGCAGATACAGCACATCCCGCTCCAAAGGAGCTGGACATTAATCCGCACAAGGCCGATTTCACCAAATCCGTTCTTCACTATTTTTCAAAGGCAAAAATAGGGCTGATAGGGGGAGAAAGTCCGTGGTTGATTTCTTCAAAGGTCGATACACTGTACATTGAAAAAAAATATGATGTCAAGTTCCTTGAAATACCCATTTCAGAACTTGAACAATCGTTCAATAATATCGATTTATCGGCTCCCGAAATCAAAGGTATAGTTTCCAAAATGGAGCAATATCTGATTGGAGGACGGACAAAAGAAGACCTTGAAGCAGCGGCAGGAATGTATGTCGCAATCAAGAATATTTGTATCAAATATGAGCTGAAAGCTCTCACCATCAAGTGTTTCAGCATACTCGACTCTTGCAGGACCACTGCCTGTCTCGCACTTTCACTTCTCAATGATGAGGGAATTATTTCGGGTTGTGAAGGGGATATTCAGACACTCTGGAGCATGATGTACTGCTATGCAGCCTATTCCAAGTGTTCATTCATGGCCAATCCTTCATCTTCCAACAAGGATGAGCTTACAGTTGACTTTTCCCACTGCACCATACCTCTTTCAATAGTGCACGGATTCAGGCTTCCGAGCCATTTTGAGTCTTCATCGGGGATTGCAATTTCAGGCTCCGTACCTTGCGGAAAATACAACCTTATCAAATTTTCAGGTCTTCAACTCGAAAGATTTTATCTCGGCAGAGGAATTGTCATAATGAACACCAACATAGAGCAGAGGTGCAGGACACAGATACGGTTCAAATTCAACTCCGCTGACGAATTTGACAATTTCATGAACAACCGATCGGGCAATCATTTTGTACTTGTATCGGACGAATAAGTGATTTTTTAGTAAGTTTGCACCGAAACTCGTATAAAAGACAATATCATGTTTGAACACATTAAAGCATTCGCTTTCGATATAGACGGCGTATTTACAGACGGTTCGGTGATGGCCACTACTGACGGCGACCTTCTCCGCACGTACAATTCCAAAGACTGTTTCGGGGTGAGGACCGCCGCCGACAACGGATATCCGGTTGCCATCATTACAGGAGGGTGCTCTGAAAGCATAATCCACCGGAGTCGCTCACTCGGTGTCACCGACAGACATCTCTACCAGCTCTCCAAGAACAAACTTCCGGACTTCCTCGATTTTTGTGCCGACTGCGGACTGTCTCCCGACCAAGTGGCATTTGTAGGAGACGACATACCCGATATTCCCGCACTTAAAGCTGCAGGTCTCTCCGTATGTCCCGCCGATGCCGTAGCAGAGGTCAAAGCCGTATGCCGCTATATATCGCCTTATAACGGAGGCAGAGGCTGTGTAAGAGATTTGGTCGAAAAAGTATTGAAAATGCAGGGAAACTGGCGTTTTGACCCTACAACTCCGTGGAGCGCCAAACATCCCGACAGTGTCTTGAAAAATGCCTTGCTTACAGGCAAAAACATCAAATAACAGCTGACATGTTCGACAAATACAAGATAATTTTAGCCTCCCGGTCTCCACGCAGACGGGAGTTGCTTTCGGGGCTCGACATAGATTTCAGCGTTGAAATAGACAAAGATGAAAAAGAGGCCTACAGCGCAAATATGCCTCATGACGAAGTGCCCGAATTTCTTGCACGGCACAAATCCGAGTCATTTTATAGGCAACTATCTATTAATGAGGCACTTATAACGGCAGACACATTGGTTTTCTGCCCCATGTGCAACGGTACCGGCTCTATTGCCGATTGCGAGATACTCGGCAAGCCCTCAGATCGCCGGGAAGCTGTCGATATGCTTTGCAGATTGTCAGGGATTACACATTACGTGACCACGGGAGTTGCAATACGCACTATAAATGATATACGCTCGTTTTCAGTCACTTCAGAAGTTACGTTCAAGTCCCTGACCAAAGACGAAATTTCTTATTACATAGATAATTACATGCCTTTTGACAAGGCAGGAGCATACGGTATTCAGGAATGGATAGGATATATCGGCATCACGTCCATAAAGGGCTCGTACTATAATATAATGGGGCTTCCAGTTCAAAGACTTTACGGCGAACTCTGCGATATGCTCAGGTAGCACCGCCTATTCTTTCAGCAATCCGATCAGGCGGTTGTACTCTTCTTCATCGATACAACTCTGTTTCAGGAGAAGCGATGCCTTATAACGATCTCCTCCGCACTGTTGCAACAACCTATCTGTCAATAATTTATCCTCAACTCCCGGATTATCCCTACGGTCATGTTCTTTTTTGGAGAGGCAGACATCGCAAATACCGCACGGAGACGAACTCTCCTGCCCGAAATACCTCAACAGACGTACACTGCGACATTCGCTTCCGTCCTCAACCAAATCTATCATCGAATCCACTCTTCCTGCAAGCCGCTCTACCCTTTCGTTGTATTCAGATTGAGGCAGTCGCAGATTGGCCTCTTCGAGCCTCTCATTGTTAATATTGAGCATCGGGGACTTAATCCGCGGAATATATGTCAGAATCTTCATTCTCGAAAGGCGTATCAGCTTATCCTTTACCACATTAACCGCATATCTTCCTATCTTGGCGATATACTCCTCGTCAATTGAGACATATTCTGAAAACAGTCCCGTATAGAGCCTCAGTACCACTTTTATAAACGTATCCATCTCTTCCGAGCCGAGCTGTATTCTATAGAGTTCGTCACGATTTACAATAAATTGTATTTTGGATGGTATATCCAACTCATCCGTAAGGCTCCAATATCCGGCCATCTCTATGTATTTAATTGCATAATAAGCAGTTACAGCATGCAATCTGTATCGTTTGCTAAATGCCTGCAAGTCGAATTTAACACTCATCCCCTTTCCAGACTCGTATGGCAGCCCCAAAAATGTAAACACTTTCTGGTATATATCTCTTATGTAATCCAACGGAGGATAATTGACTTTTGTAATCTGCCTCAAACGGGCAATGTCGGTACCGTTCCACAGCAGTACCGTGTAGGAGCGATTGCCGTCTCTGCCTGCCCTTCCTGCCTCCTGAAAATACCCTTCTATCGAATCCGGCATGTTGTAATGGCACACAAAGCGCACATCCGGCTTATCTATTCCCATTCCGAAAGCATTGGTAGCTACTATTATACGATATTGGTTACTTTTCCATTTGTCCTGAATATCCGAACGCATCTCGCGGCTCATCCCTGCATGGTAGGCATGAGCACTGATTCCGCTGTTTTGAAGGAATGAGGCCACGTCCTCCGCCGTCTTTCGCCTGCCGACATATACTATCCCCGTACCTGGCACTTTCTCTGCTATTTTCAGAAGATATCCCGATTTATCTTCCACTTTTCTGAACACGTATGAGAGGTTGGGCCTCTCAAATCCCGACCGGATGATATTTCTCCCCCTGAAATCGAGCTTGTCCATTATATCCTGCGCCACTTGTTCTGTAGCTGTTGCGGTCAGGGCTATTATAGGTACACTCTCCAAAATGTCGGAGTATGTCCTTATTTGGGCAATGGTAAGGTAATCGGGTCTGAAATCGTATCCCCATTGCGAAATACAATGCGATTCATCCACCACAAGATAATTGACATTCATCTTGGCTACTCTCGATTTGAAAAGTTCCGTCCGGACCCTTTCCGGAGATACATACAGAAATTTGTAGTCGCCGTATATTGCATTGTCGAGTGTAATGTCTATATCTCGGTAATTCATCCCCGAATATATGGCAAGTGCCTTGATCCCCCTGTCATTGAGTGACTGCACCTGGTCTTTCATCAATGCAATCAGCGGTGAGATGACAATACAGATCCCCTCTTTCATCATTGCCGGAACCTGAAAACAGATTGATTTTCCCCCTCCTGTGGGCAATATGGACAGAGTATCCTTTCCGGCAAGTGCAGAAGAAATTATCTCCTCCTGCATCGGCCTGAAACTGTCATATCCCCAATATCTCTTTAATATCTCTCTCATAATATACTGTTACACAATGTTTTATTATTTTTGTTTCATAGTTGCAGTCTTGTCATTTACGGCATTTTGCCATTTTTGCGGATAGTGTCGCAAGCATCAGATGAAGGTCATCATATAGCGGAACACCATATTTTGCACACGTAATTCTCACATTATCATAACGATAGAAATCTTTTTCGCAGCATACCATAATCTTTCCGCTCTTCATGTGAAGTCCCATTTCGAGCAGTGTGACTGGTGAAGCGCTGCTTCCCAAAATATACATTATTATGTAGTCCGCCTCTTCAAGATGATCCAGCTCCCAATTCACCTGATAATCCATTTCTCCTTCACGTGTTGCATCCCAATGGTCCTGTCGCGGATTGAACAGAATATATCTGCCGTTGAGCGATTCAAAATACTCTTCTACTTCTGTCTGCCAATCGCGACTGTTGCCCATATCTATGGTTCCTGCCAGAAAAATCTTTGTAAATGATTTATCCTCATCTATTTCGACCGGCAACTCTTCATGAGGATGAAGCACTGCCGTCAGCGGTTCGCGATTGTCTGAACATGCGGCCAGCACTGCTCCCATGACTATGTACAATACTATTTTTTTCATTCTACAAAGGTAATGAAAAAACAAAAATTAGCATTTTTGATTTTTCTTGATTACATTTGAAGATATTTATACACTTAATTTATTTATCGCATTTATGGATATCAAAGATTTTGAAGTTGATGGCGACGGTTTCTTGACCAAGCCTGAATTATGGAATGAAGAAGTGGCAAAGATGTTTGCCAAATCTGACGGAATTGAAGAGATGACTCCGAAACATTGGGCTGTCGTCAATATCATCAGAAAGAATTTTGAAGAAAAGGGCAACGCTCCCATGGTAAGGACCATCTGCCAGGAAACAGGATTGAAACTGAGAGAAATATACGAATTGTTCCCTCTGGGACCTGCTCGCGGCGCTTGTCGCGTGGCCGGCCTTCCAAAGCCTGACGGATGCGTATAACAGATGTAACAATGTGACTGTCTGTGCGATACACGATGTCAAATCCATAGGCCATAACCTTGATTAACGATTGCGGCCACATCTGCCTGACAGACTGAACCACTTTAAGAATAACACTACCAAACTATGATTATATCTGCCTGGATTTCTATCGCAGCGCTCATCTGGTGCATTGCATTCTTGGTCTCGTATCTGATAGGCCTTATCAGAAAAGGGGCTCCGAAGGATTTATCCGAACGATCCGGTAATACTGTAAAGGGTATTATCTATTCAAATACAGGTGCCATGCTGCCTGCCGCCAAAGAGTCGGCATACATGCACCTTCCCACCTATACCGCAGGGATGATATTCCATATCGGAAACTTCCTCTCCTTGTTGATGTTTGTATGGATAATTGTCTGCTGTTGTTGTAACATCTCGACACCTGCCGTTTTAGCATTGATTTTAGCCGCATTACTGACTGTCAGTTCATTATGCGGCATTTTTATTTTAATAAAGAGATTTGTCAACGTCAATCTGCGCTCGATATCGTGTTTTGACGACTTCTTCTCAAATATTATATGCACTCTGTTCCAGATTGCCGGTATATGTATAATGCTTTCTTTTTCAAATATATGCACATATACTGATGCTTGTTCCGCCGACCGCTTATGTCTGATGAACTTCTATTTCATTGTGGCAGCCATTCTTTTCATCTGGATGCCGCTTGGCAAGATTAAGCATCTGATTTATTATTTTGCAGCACGTTATCACTTGGGATTTTTCTACGGATGGCGCAACACATGGCCTCCCAAACATATTTAAGCACATTGTCTTATGGATACAATAACTAAAGAACAACGAAAAGCGGCTCTCGATTTGATGAAAGCCAATCTTGCATCTGACAGCAAGTTTCAGACACACCTTAACGCCTGTGTCCGTTGCGGGCTATGTGCTACTTCGTGTATGTACTATATCGCATTCAAGGATCCGAAATATATACCGGGGCGTAAAGTTAACCTCGTAAGTTCTATTTACAGAAGGTATTTTACCCCTGAAGGAAAATATTTTCCGTCTCTGTTCAATGCCCGCAATCTCGATGCCGAGATGGCAGAAGAGATGGTTGACTGCCTGTTCGGCGGATGTACCATGTGCGGAAGATGTGTCAAACACTGCTCCATAGGTGTCGATGTCTCCTATATTGTCAAAAAGGGGCGTGAAATGCTTGCAGTGATGGGGCTTGTCCCCAAGACACTTCAGGCAACTGTGGATGCCGCAATCAATACAGGCAACAACATGGCCATCCCTACCGAAGAGTTTGTCGATACCATCAAATGGATGGAAGAGGAGCTTCAGGACGAGATGGGAGACCCAAAAGCCAATATTCCTCTTGATGAGACAAATAGACACATAATATATACTCTCAATCCGCGTGAACCGAAGTTTTTCCCGCTCTCCATTTCTGCCATGGCCAAAGTATTTTACGCCGCAGGCGAGAGCTGGACACTCTCTTCCAAATATTATGACGTGACAAATTACGGATTTTTCAACGGAAATAATGAGGAAGCTGCCAAGATTGCAGGTTACCTGTATGACGAGACTCACCGCCTGAAAGCCGATAAACTTGTGCTCGGAGAGTGCGGACACGGTTCAAGAGCTTCGCGATGGGAAGGTCCCAACCTCCTGAAAAAGGCATACGATTTCGAGATGACTACCGCCCTTGAACTCATGGCTGAGTACATCCGCACCGGACGTATTAAGGTAGATAAGACTAAAAATCAGACTCTCTGCACATTGCACGACCCTTGCAACCTCGTCCGCAACGGAGGTCTCCTCGAGGAGATGAGATTTGTGGTCAAGTCGTGTGTCGCCAATTTTGTCGAAATGACCCCTCACGGAAACGACAACTTCTGCTGCGGAGGTGGAGGAGGACAGCTTGCCATGAGTGAATATAATGAACGCCGTCTGAAAATCGGAGGCATAAAGGCCGATCAGATTAAGGCCACAGGTGCCAAAATCGTGATTACTCCATGTCACAATTGCGTTGACCAGCTGATGCAGATCAATCACACATACAAATTGGGGGTGACCATCAAGACTGTCGCCGAAATAGTGGCAGACGCCCTTGTCCTCCCCGACCCGGCATCACCACATGACAACCCCGCGGATACCGCCGCCGAAACAGTTGCCGACCCTCTCCACACTGATTCCAATTCATCAAAATAATAATCCTAAAACTATCAATATGAGCAAATTAATTTATTTGGACAATTCAGCCACCAGCTTTCCCAAACCCGAATCGGTTTATGACTTCATGAACACATTTTATCGCAAACATGGAGTAAATCCGGGACGTTCCGGTTTTGATGCTGCCATTGAAACTGAAGAAGTTGTCAACAATACCCGTAAACTCCTGACCAAGCTGTTTAACGGCGGAGAAGACTATAACCGTCTGACATTCAGTTATAATGCCACAGACTCTCTCAATCTGATTATCAACGGACTTGTAGAGCCGGGTGCTCACGTGATTACCACCATGCTTGAGCATAATTCGGTCTTAAGGCCTCTATATCAGCATAAAGAAGCCGGTACAATAGATGTCACCTACCTTTCTTTCGACAAAAACGGTTATGTCGATCCGGAAGATGTGCGCAAGGCAATCCGTCCGAACACCAAGTTTGTGGTCATGACCCATTGTTCCAACGTCATCGGGACCGTCCAGCCGCTTGCTGCCGTAGGTAAAATCTGCAAGGAGAACAATATCATCTTTGTAGTTGACGGAAGTCAGGGAGCAGGTTGCAACACTATGGATATGCAGGCTTTCAATGTGGATGTTTACTGCTTTACGGGGCACAAATGTCTTATGGGCCCTACCGGCATCGGCGGTTCTTATGTCAGAGAAGGCATCACCATCAATAAGACACGCGCAGGCGGAACAGGTGTAAGATCCGCTTATCCCGCTCATCTCGAAGAATATCCGTATCGACTCGAATATGGTACTCTCAACCTTCTCGGTGTCGCAGGTCTTAATGCCGGCGTAAAATGGCTTAACGAACAGGGAATGGAGAATATCCACGCCCGCGAGATAGCTCTATGGGACAAACTCCGTCTTGCTCTTCAAAACATCAAAGGTGTAACCACATATTGTGCCAACTCCACCGACAACCATAATCCGGTATTGAGCTTCAATATCAACGGATTTGAGGCAGGAGACGTTGGGATCATGCTTGATGTAGATTACAATATTGCAGTGCGTACAGGTCTGCAGTGCGCCCCTAAAGTTCACGAAGTCATCGGTACATTTGACATGCACGGCACTGTCCGCATGAGTATCGGCGCTTTCACCACCGAAGAGGATGTTGACACCGCCATCAAGGCGGTTACCGAAATAGCTGCCATCAAAAACTGAAATAGACTATTTTAAACTATTTATGTTCCGTTTGAGAATCATCTCGGGCGGAACATTTTTTATATAAATTGGTATGTTTTTTGCATGGAGTTTACGGCACCACGAGCGCCTGAAATGAAATTAACAATTTAAGATTAAATACATACCAACATGGCAAATATCAATTTAGAAAAGTACGGCATTAAAAATGCCGCAAAAGTGATCTACAATCCGAGTTATGAGGATTTGTACAAGGCAGAAACAGATCCGTCACTGACCGGTTTTGAAGTGGGTCAAAAGACCGAACTTGATGCAATTAACGTTATGACAGGCATTTATACCGGCCGTTCTCCCAAAGATAAATTCTGGGTTAAGGACGATGTCACCAAAGATACCATCTGGTGGACTTCGGACGAATACAAGAATGACAACAAACCTGCTTCTCCCGCAACATGGAAAGTGTTGAAGGAGATTGCTTCCAAAGAGCTTTCAAATAAACCTCTCTATGTAGTGGATGCTTTCTGCGGAGCAAACGAGAACTCTCGTATCAAGATTCGTTTCATCATGGAAGTGGCATGGCAGGCACATTTTGTAAAAAATATGTTTGTCCGTCCTACAGAAGATGAGTTAAAGAACTTCGGCGAGCCCGATTTTGTCGTTCTGACAGCCTCAAAGGCAAAAGTTGACAATTATAAGGAGCTTGGACTCAACTCCGAAACAGCCGTTGTATTTAATCTTACAGAGAAAATGCAGGTGATTATCAACACATGGTATGGTGGAGAGATGAAGAAAGGTATGTTCTCATACATGAACTATCTGCTTCCACTAAAAGGAATTGCCGCAATGCACTGCTCTGCCAATGTGGGCAAGAATGGTGACACCGCTATTTTCTTCGGTCTTTCCGGAACAGGCAAGACCACACTTTCAACCGACCCTAAACGTCAGCTCATCGGCGATGACGAACACGGCTGGGATGATGACGGAATTTTCAATTTTGAAGGGGGCTGCTACGCCAAAGTAATCAATTTGAGCAAAGATGCCGAACCTGACATCTACAATGCCATCAGACGTAATGCCCTTCTTGAAAATGTAACTGTTGACAAAGACGGCAAAATAGATTTCAACGACAAGAGCGTTACAGAAAACACCCGTGTTTCTTACCCTATTTACCACATTGACAACATTGTCAAACCTATCTCCAAGGCAGGTCCTGCAACAAAAGTCATATTTTTGACCGCAGATGCATTCGGTGTGCTACCTCCGGTATCCAAACTTACTCCGGAACAGACTCAGTACTATTTCCTGAGCGGATTTACAGCTAAACTTGCAGGTACGGAACGCGGTATTACCGAACCTACCCCTACATTCTCGGCTTGTTTCGGTGCTGCATTTCTTTCACTTCATCCTACCAAATACGGTGAAGAACTTGTAAAGAGGATGAAACAGAGCGGTGCAACTGCCTATCTTGTAAACACGGGATGGAACGGCACGGGCAAACGTATCTCAATCAAAGATACACGAGCCATCATAGATGCTATTCTTGACGGCTCGATGGATAAGGCTCAGACCATCAATATTCCTATCTTCGACCTTGCTGTGCCTGTAGCGCTGCCTAATGTAGATACCAACATTCTTGATCCTCGCAACACATACTCAACACCTCAGGAATGGGAAGTAAAGGCCAGAGATCTTGCCGGAAGATTTGTAAAGAACTTTACGAAATTTACAGGAAATCCTGCCGGAGCGGCATTGGTTGTTGCCGGCCCGAAAGCATAATTTTATGTAAATATTTCAAATAAATATGAGAGGATGAAAAATATTCATCCTCTTTTTTTATATTTGTGGGCTAAAATTTAAACTTATTGTATAATGATTAAAAAAGCGATTTTTTTATTTACAGTCCTTATTGCCGCTCTCACCACCTCAGGATGCGAAGATTTGTGGGAGATGCTTACAAGTGAACTCTCTCTTCTATACGGACGTTGGGATGTATCCAAAGTGTATGTGGATGACAGTGAGGAATATTACGAGAATACTAAATACACTTACATCTTCGAGAAAGACGGCGATTTTAAGTTTATCAACCGTATGGGACAGAGTACCGATAATCCTGTAAATGACACAATTAAAGGGAAATTCACCTACGATAAAAAGAATTTCACTCTTCATACCGAATTTTTGATTCCCGACAAGGAGACCAATCTTCCATCTTCAACCATAGTCCTTTTTCAGATCAAAGAGATAACATCCAAAAGATTATTATTGGAAGTATCTGAGGATAAGAAGGATATGTTTTCAATTGGCACCACTTGGGATATGAACAGGAATAATGACGATTGATTTAATCATACTAAACCTAATAATATGAAACGAATTTTTGCATTTTTAACAATTTCATTCATGATGATTGGATGTACGCAACGTAACGAAATGAAACTCAATACACTTATCGATAATATCGAACAGATTTCCGCGCCTGTTTCCGCAAAAGCAGAAGCAGCTTATTGGAGAGGCGCCACTACAGGCAACCCTGAAGATTTTAAATTGAATGCCGAAAGCAATATGGAACTCGCTTCTATTTTTTCCGATAAGAACACATTTGAACAATTGAAAAAATACAAGGATGGCAGAAGTATCAAAAATCCGCTTCTCAAACGTCAGTTGACAGTATTATACAATGCCTATCTTGAAGGGCAGGCAGATACTAAGCTACAAAACGAAATTATTATAAAGGGAAGTACCATCGAACAAAAATACGGGGAATTCAGAGCCGTTTTCAAAGGTAAACCGATAAATGACAACGAAGTTGAAGAAATACTTCACACTTCTACCAACAATTCGGATCTTGAAGCTGTATGGAAAGCACACAAAGCCATCGGGCCTTATGTTGCCGAAGATATTCTCGAAATAGTAAGACTTCGCAACAAGCTTGCCCAATCGCTCGGATTTGACAACTACCATACAATGAAACTTACCCTTGACGAACAGGATCCTGAAGAGATATCACGACTATTTGACGAATTGGACGAAATGACTCGGGATGGATTTGCCACCCTCAAAAGCGATATGGACAAATCTTTTTCCAAGAGATATAATGTCCCTGTCGAAAAACTCATGCCGTGGCACTATCAGGGCCGTTTTTTTCAGGAAGCGCCCAATCTTTATCCTGTTGACCTCGATAAATACTACAAAGGCAAAAATCTCGAAAAGCTGACAACGGATTTCTATGCAAGCATAGGTCTTGATGTTACCAAAATCATGGATAACAGTGACTTATATCCGAAAAAAAAGAAAAATCAGCACGCATTCTGCACTGATATAAACAGAAACGGAGACATTCGCATTCTTTGCAATATAACAGACAATGAAACATGGATGTCCACCATGCTTCACGAATTCGGGCACGGAGTATATGCTGCAGGCCATGATGCTGCCGGCAATCCCTATTTTCTTCGCGATGCGGCTCACACATTCACTACAGAAGCCGTTGCAATGATGTTCGAGCGAGTCTCACGTAATCCTGAATGGATGAAGCAGATGCTTGGCATCAGCGAGGAAGAGGCTTCATCAATAGCCGGAGACTGCAAAAAATCGGCAAGACTTCAGAAACTCGTTTTCAGCCGCTGGACTCAGGTACTTTACAGATTTGAAAAGGAGATGTATGCCAATCCAGAACAGGATTTAAACAAACTATGGTGGGATCTGGTAGAAAAATATCAGATGATTAACCGCCCCGAAGGTCGCAATGAACCGGACTGGGCTTCAAAGATTCACATAGCCTTATATCCATGCTATTATCACAACTACCAACTCGGAGATTTATTTGCTTCGCAAATACACCACTACATCGTTACCAACATTACCAAATCGGGCGATACAGACAAAGAGTGCTATATCGGGAAAAAGGAAGTCGGTGAATGGATGCAGGAGTATATATTCAATACCGGCAAATGCTACGAATGGAATGAAATGATAGAGCGTGCAACAGGAGAAAAACTGACTGCCAAATACTATAAAATGCAATATGTCGATTAGTCGTTATCGCTGACGATATTCGATATAATATTCTTTATAATTGATAATCAAACTGTTGTTTTCAAAAGCATAAACTTCATAAACCAAGTCTTCTTTTCCATCTTTAAATGTCAGTGTTTTTTTGGTGTTGTCAAACACATAAGGAACCTGAAATACTATCGATCCCGAATCGTACCATATAGCTGTTCCATCTTCAAGAAATATATATTTTTCCTTGGTATAGGTGGAAGGCTCACTTTCCATAGTTTTGTAATAAGCATAGGAAGTCCACGTTCCAACTATAAGCTGAGAATCGACTTTTAATTTGGAACATCCTGACAATAACCCTATTGTCACAAATAATAAACACACGGTAACTAATTTCTTCATAACTATAAATTTTAATTATCTACAAAATTAAACAATTAGTTTTAAATACAAAATTTAGATGAAGGCTGACAGCGCGGCAGACAGTGAAGCATTACGTCGCTTTTGACCTTCAATCCGAGGGTATGCAGAGCATCTTCGGCATAACCGTATGCCAAATCGGGAGTATTGTTATTTTGGCTCAAATGACATAAGTATATATTTTTCAATTCCTTATGATACGCTCTCCTGATAAGTGAGGCCGTCTGCTCGTTAGAGAGATGTCCGTGATCCTGCATTATCCTCATTTTCAATTCTTTGGTATATGTACCTGTAAGCAGCATATCCACATCGTAATTAGACTCGACTATAAGATTATTGGCAATCTTGGCATATTTGACGGCATCTTCAGTAGGTGCACCGAGATCTGTCAGAAATGTAAATGTCTCTCCAAAAAAATCGATATAATACCCGACCGTCTCTGTCGCATCGTGAGGCACCACAAACGGGGTGACTTCAATATCCTCCGCAATACTCTGCTCCCTCATTTTCAGCTCGTTGACACATCCCATCATGCGTCCGCGAGTACAAAAGTGATAATTCAACGCCTTGCTCAGCTTTTCTGTTGTATATACGGGGCGCATATACCGCTCTGTAAAACTTCCAAGATGCTTGATGTGGTCCACATGGTCATGAGTAATAAGCACCGCATGCACATTATCTATCGACAAGTCATTTTCAGCGAGACGTTTTTTTATGGTCCTGACTCCGATACCGACATCTATCAGTATTGCAGTCTTCTCATTTCCAATATAATAGCAATTTCCGTTACTACCACTCGATAAACTGATAAATGTAATCATTACAATAATTTAGTCAATTCATTCGGTTTATAAATGCCTCTCTCGGTAACAATTCCTGTAATTAACTCGGCGGGAGTTATATCAAATGACGGATTATACACTTTCACCCCTTCCGGAGCTGAAGGTTTGCTGAAATACATATCTGTCACTTCGTATGAAGCCCTCTCCTCTATCACAATGTTATCGCCTGAAGGGCAGTTGAAATCAATTGTGCTTGTAGGTCCGAGAGAATAGAACGGAATCCCGTAGTGCTTGGCAAGTATTGCCACACCGCTCGTCCCTATCTTGTTGGCCACATCTCCGTTGGCAGCCACTCTGTCGCATCCCACGAGTACTATATCTATCTTTCCCTGGCTCATTACGATTGAAGCCATGTCGTCACATATCAATGTCGTGTCGATTCCGGCATTCATCAGTTCGTATGCCGTCAGCCTTGCTCCCTGAAGCAGCGGCCTCGTTTCATCGACATACACTCTCGGGGCATATCCCTGTTGTTGGGCAAGATAAATCGGGCCGAGAGCTGTACCATAGCGCGATACGGCAAGATGACCGGCATTGCAGTGTGTAAGTATTCCCACTCCCGGTTTCAGCAGATTGCATCCGTTCTCGGATATTGAGAGACACATCCTCGTATCCTCCAATTTGATGGAACGAGCCTCGGCAATCAAGGCGTTCTTTATAACTTCTATAGGTTTTTTGTCCTTATCGTCAAGTTTTGATTTTGTGACATAAAAACACCTCTCCATCTTATCTAAAGCCCACATCAGATTGACCGCTGTCGGTCTTGATATGTAAAGGTATCTTTTTACTCTCAAAAATTCTTTTTCGAGAGCCTCTACATTTTTGGCCTTAAAACGATTGATACTCATCGCAAGTCCGAATGCGGCCGCTATTCCGATGGCAGGCGCACCCCTTACCTTAAGGAGGGTTATTGCAAAAAACACCTGCTCGGCCGTAGTCAGATGAAGAAATTTTTCCTGATTGGGCAATAGTGTCTGATCAAGAATAATCACTTCCCTTCCGTTAGCGCTCAACTCAACGGAATCGTATGAAAACACACTCGCAAGCATTACAGTGTCTCTATTATTTTTCCGAATATTGCCGACATCTTATCGGCAGCAGCATCGGCAGCTCTGACAACATCATCACCGTCATTGACAAAATCTTCTGCAAAGTCACCGTGAGCTTCGTTGGTTATCACAGACATTCCGAAAACGGGAATATTAGAATGACGAGCCACAATTACCTCAGGTATTGTTGACATGCCTATGGCATCGGCCCCGATCATTCTGAAAAATGCATACTCGGCAGGTGTTTCGTAAGATGGTCCTGTTCCTGCAAGATAGACCCCCTTTCTCAGGGTTATACCGAGTTCTTTTCCGATTGCCTCCGCCTTTCTGATCAGATTAAGATCGTATGGACGTGTCATATCGGGAAATCTCGGTCCGAAGTCTTCAAGATTCTTTCCTACGAGAGGATTAGGTAATTTGTTGATATGATCCCTGATAATCATCAGATCACCCACTTTATAGTCAAAATTAACACCACCTGCAGCATTGGAGACAAACAGATACCCGATTCCCAACACTTTCATGACACGTACGGGAAGTGTCACCTGATCCATGCCATATCCTTCATAGTAGTGAAATCTCCCCTGCATGGCACAGACAAATTTGCCGGACAATTGTCCGAAAATAAAGTTCCCCTTGTGTCCTATCGCCGTAGATTTGGCAAAATTCGGAATTTGTGTATAAGGAATAACGAGCGTATTCTCTATCTTGTCGGCAAGTTTGCCCAATCCGCTTCCGAGAATAATTCCCACTTGCGGAACTTTTCCGTTCAGCTTTGATTTTATAAAATCGGCTGCTTCATAGATTTTTTTCAGTTGTTCTTCCATATTAATTGATTTTTGATAATTTCCATGCAATTTCATTGGCTTTCTCCAATATTTCGTCTTCTCCAACAACTTTCCTCCCCTCCATGATTATATTTCCGTCACAAATAACAGTTTCTACGCAAGAGCTGTTGGCGGAAAACACAAGGTTGGCTTCAAAATTAAAGTCCGGAACGAAGAAAGGAGAGTGTGTATCTATCAATATTAAATCTGCCAATGCTCCTTCCCTGATAATTCCTGCATTCATATTCAGTGCCACAGCCCCGTTATGCGAAGCCATTTCCATCAATTCCGAGATAGGCATAGCCTTTGGATCCTCTCTCCATGCCTTCTGGGCCATTGCCACGGTCTTCATGGTCTCAATCATATCGAGATTGTTGGAAGATGCTGCCCCATCTGTTCCGAGGCACACATTGGCCCCCGCATCTCTCAATTCATTGTATTTGAATTTATACCCCGAAGCAAGCTTCAAATTGGAATTAATGTTATGTACTACATTGACCCCCCTCTTGCCGAGGATTTCGATATCGTTTTCATCAACCCATACACAATGAGCCGCTACTGTATTTTTATCTAAAAGTCCGAGAGACTCAAAATGTTGAACAGGGGTCATGCCATACCTCTTTTTGTCTTCCAGATTCTCTTTGAGAGTTTCTGATATATGTGTGTGCAAAACCAGACCGCGATCTTTGGTGAAACTGCCAGCCCATCGCATAGTGTCCTCACATACAGTATAATCTGCATGAATTGCTACACCATACCGGCATCTTTGATTCCACTCTCTTGAGCGTTCATACAGACTTTCACACTCCTTTATCTGCCTTGCAGCCTTCTCTCTATCGAAATTATCAAGTAGGACGTATGTAAGATCGGCCCTTATGCCCATCTCTTCGACAGCTCTGTAAATCTGCGGAATAATCCAATACATATCGAGAAAACAAGTAGTCCCGCTTTTAATCATTTCGAGGATTGCAAGCTTGGCCCCCCAATATATCATTTCTCCGTCAATATGCTCCTCTATGTCCCAGATTTTATTGAGCCACTCCTGCAAAGGAGAGTCTTCGCTTATGCCTCTCATCAGGGTCATTGATGAGTGTGTATGCATATTTACAAATCCGGGAAGAAGCCATTTGCCGTTGCAATTAATAGTTCTATCCGCCTTAATATTCTTTAAATCACCGATTTCAGCAATTATGTTCCCTTTAATCAGAACATCTTTCTTCTCCCCTTTAATTGTTACCTGCTCAAGTAATATTGTACTCATATTTGTTTTACCTCTCTTAAAATTCAGCAAATTTAAATATTATTTGGCGGAAAAGCAACAGTTATTTATTTCGGCAATAGTGTTAGTAAATTCAGCCTAAATAATTCAAATCATTAGTTATTGTTAACAAATAATTAATTTTTGTAATTTATAATGAATATTTTATTATATATATTCATATATTTATTATATTTGCATGATATAACAAACATAAATAATGATTACAAGACAACTCATTTCACCCAAAAGCATTGTCGTAATTGGAGGCAGCGATGATATTCACAAGCCCGGAGGGACTATATTACAGAATCTTATAGACAACAAATTTGAAGGGCAGGTACTTGTCGTCAATCCCAAAGCAACCGGAAACATACACGGTCTGCCTACTTATCACGCCGTTGAAGAGATTCCGGAAATAGACTTGGCTATATTGGCAATCCCTGCCAAATTGTGTGTCGATGTTGTCGATACATTGTGCTACAAGAAAAATTGCGGAGCCATAATCATCATCTCCGCCGGATTCGGAGAGGACGGTCCCGAAGGTGTAAAGATTGAGAAAAAAATAGTAGAGATTACAGACAGCGTAGGTGCTTCTCTGATAGGACCGAATTGCGTTGGAGTAATAACCCCTTCATATACAGGCGTTTTCACCAAGCCTATCCCTAAGCTTTCCCACGACGGCGTGGATTTCATTTCTGGTTCGGGAGCAACTATCGTATTTATTCTCGAAATAGCCATGCAGCTCGGATTACGCTTTGCAAGTGTATTTTCCATAGGGAATTGCGCACAGATAGGTGTCGAAGACATGCTTGAATATCTTGACCTCACTTATGAGCACGGGAAGAGCTCCCCTGTCAAGATGTTATATATCGAAAGCATCAACAATCCTCAGAAATTATTGAAGCATGCGGCTTCTCTTGTCAGTAAAGGGGCAAGAATTGCAGCTATCAAATCGGGGTACAGCGAGGCAGGAAGCAGAGCAGCTTCTTCGCATACCGGAGCTTTGGCTTCTCCTGACAAGGCAGTAACCGCTCTTTTCAGGAAAGCAGGCATAGTCAGATGTTATAGCAGAACCGAATTGGTAACCACTGCGGCTGTCATGATGTTTCCAAAGCCTTCAGGCAAAAAGATGGGAATTGTCACACATGCCGGCGGACCTGCCGTAATGCTTACGGATGTTTTGTCTTCCAACAAAATACAGATACCTCACATTGAAGGTGAGAAGGCAAAAGAGTTGCTTTCACAGCTTTATCTCGGATCATCAGTCGGTAATCCTATTGATTTTCTTGCCACGGGCACTGCAGGACAGCTTGAAAAGATCATTGATGCCTGCGAAAACGACTTTGACGTCGATTGTATCTCCGTAATCTTCGGAAATCCGGGACTCGGCAATATCACCGATGTCACCGATTCCATTCTGAAGAAACAGAAAACCTGCAAAAAACCTATTTTCCCGATTCTCACTTCCATAGTGAATGCTCATGACGAAATAGTTCATTTTCAGTCAGAAGGTGGAATATCTTTTCCTGAAGAGGTAATGTTCGGTTCGGTATTTGCCAAGATTATGAACACTCCCGCCCCTATAACACAGACAAATCTTCCACCTGTGGATATTAATATCATCAGAAAAGTTATTGACTCCTGTGACAATGGTTATCTCGCTCCAAATGATGTTCAGATGCTTTTAGATGCGGCAGGGATTAATCGTTCAAAGGAGGTTATTGCAAGGACGGAAGAAGAAGCGATTATCGGAGCAAGGGAAATAGGATGGCCTATCGTGATGAAAGTTGTCGGTCCCGTCCACAAATCGGATGTCGGAGGTGTCGTTCTGAACATCAATGACGAAAATACACTTTCGGCCGAATTTGCGAGGATGATGAAGATTAAAGACACGACAGGCATTTTGCTCCAGCCGATGCTCAGCGGACAGCAGATTTTTGTCGGAGCCAAACGCGAAGGGAAGTTCGGACACATGGTAATGTGCGGACTTGGTGGTATTTACATTGAAGTATTGAAAGATATTTCATATAGTATCTCCCCTATTTCACAGATTGAAGCCGATGAGATGATCAAGCATCTGAGAAGCTACAAACTTATTCAGGGGGCAAGAGGTCAGGAAGGTATCAATGAAGTGGTATTCAATGAAATAATCAGACGTGTCTCTGCTTTGTGCATGGCCGCTCCAGAGATTTTTGAGATGGACATCAATCCATTGCTCGGCAACATGAAAGGTCTGACAGCAGTTGATGCACAAATTAGAATAGAGAAAGATGTTAAATAAGATTAAAATATGGTATAAGTCCCAGAGCGATACGACAAAAGGGATGATTTGGTTTGGTATTGTGCTGATTATAGGCATTATACTCAGGTGGGATTATATTATGGAACACATAGCCAAAGGATTTAACTTTTATTCGACAAAATAGAATATTTAACAACAATTATAAAAAAGGAGAAAAATATGGCACTAAAAGGAGCTATTGTAGTAGATACAGAGAGATGCAAGGGCTGCAGCGTTTGCATTGCCAACTGTCCTACCGGCACCATTGCTTTATCCAAAGAGGTTAACAGCAAAGGGTATAATTACTTGTATATGGCCAATCCGGACAATTGTACCGGATGCACCAATTGCGCAACCGTTTGTCCGGATGCAGTGATTACTGTATATCGTGTAAAACTTTAAATATTATAATATGGCAGAAAAAATATTAATGAAGGGAAACGAAGCTATTGCATACGCTGCAATCAATTGCGGATGTGACGGTTATTTCGGATACCCTATCACGCCTCAGTCCGAAGTGATGGAGACGCTTATGAAAGAAAAGCCTTGGGAAACAACAGGAATGGTGGTTCTTCAGGCAGAGAGTGAAACATCGTCAATCAACATGGTATATGGCGGAGCTTGCTGCGGTAAGAAAGTGATGACTTCTTCAAGCAGCCCCGGAATCAGTTTGATGTGTGAAGGAATCAGCTACCTTGCAGGAGCGGAACTTCCGTGCCTTGTGGTCAATGTCATGCGTGGCGGTCCGGGACTTGGAACTATACAGCCGAGTCAGGGTGACTATTTTCAGACTACAAAAGGTGGAGGACATGGTGACTATCGCAATATAGTGCTTGCCCCTGCTTCAGCACAAGATATGTACGACTTTGTTGACCTCGGATTTGAACTTGCTTTCAAATATCGCAACCCTGCAATCATTTTAGGTGACGGAGTTATAGGCCAGATGATGGAAAAAGTGGAATTGAGACCTGCAAAGGCACGCAGAACAGATGAAGAAATCAAGAAATTGTGTGCATCATGGGCTACTATCGGCAAAACTGCCGACAGAAAGGCTAACACAATTACATCACTTGCTCTTGAAGCTGACGTACAGGAAAGATTCAATATCAAGTTGCAGAAAAAATATGCCGAAATAGAGGCCAATGAAGTGAGATACAGCACATACAAGACTGAAGATGCCGAACATCTTATTGTTGCTTTCGGCTGTATGTCGAGAATTTGCGAAAATGTAGTTGAGCTTGCAAGAGAACAAGGCATCAAACTCGGTCTTCTTCGTCCGATTACATTGTTCCCTTATCCTAAAGCTGCAATCGACGCGCTTGTTCCTCAATTGAAGAGCATCATGTCGGTTGAACTTAATGCAGGTCAGATGATTGAAGATATTCGTCTTATCTCCAACGGCAGAGTGCCTGTTAATTTCTACGGACGTCAGGGTGGTATGGTTCCATCTCCTGAAGAAATCTTTGAAGCTTTCATTAAAACAATTAAATAAGCAGGACTATGGATATAAAAGATATAATCAAACCCGAAAACAAAGTTTACGGAAAAACACCTCTTTTGAAAGATGCCATTTTGCACTATTGCCCCGGATGTTCTCACGGCACAGTTCACAAAATCATCGCTGAAATTATTGAAGAGATGGGTATTCAGGATAGAACTATCGGTATTTCACCTGTAGGTTGTTCGGTTTTCGCATACAACTATCTCGATATAGATTGGCAGCAGGCCGCTCACGGAAGAGCTCCGGCACTCGCAACAGCTACCAAGAGACTTATGCCTGACAAATATGTATTTACATACCAGGGAGATGGCGACCTTGCTTCTATCGGCACCGCTGAAATTATGCATGCCTGCAACAGAGGTGAAAATATCGTGGTCATTTTCATCAACAATGCTATCTATGGTATGACCGGCGGTCAGATGGCGCCTACCACCCTTTTAGGACAGGTTACTGCCACCACTCCTTACGGAAGACAAGCCGATCTTAATGGTTATCCTCTGAAAATCACCGAATTGATAGCACAACTTGAAGGTACTTGCTATGTTACACGTCAGTCCGTTCAAAACCCTGCTGCTGTGCGCAAGACCAAAAAAGCCATTCGAAAAGCATTCGAAAATTCGATGATGAAGAAGGGCACTTCTTTTGTTGAAGTTGTAAGTACCTGTAACTCAGGGTGGAAAATACCTCCTGTACAGGCAAACAAATGGATGGAGGAAAATATGTTTCCTTTCTATCCGCTTGGTGATATGAAAGACAGATAGTAATCATTAAAAATGTCAATTATGAAAGAAGAAATAATAATAGCAGGTTTCGGAGGACAGGGAGTCCTCTCCATGGGCAAAATACTTGCCTACGGTGGAATTATGCAGGATCAGGAAGTTACTTGGATGCCTTCTTACGGTCCTGAAATGCGTGGGGGCACATGTAATGTAAGCGTTATTTTGAGTGACAACAAGATCAGCTCACCTATTTTGAGCAGATTTGACACAGCCATCATTCTTAACCAGCAGTCAATGGACAAGTTTGAAAATCAGGTCAAACCTGGCGGCCTTCTCATCTATGACCCTAACGGAATTACACGCCATCCGCAAAGAAAAGATATAACTATTTGCCGTATTGCGGCTGTCGATGAAGCAGCAAAACTCGGCAATGCAAAAGCATACAATATGATTATTCTCGGCGCTTTCCTCAAGAAAAAACCGATTGTGACCATGGAAAATGTTTTGAAGGGACTGAAAAAATCTCTACCTGTACGTCACCACAATTTAATACCTATGAATGAACAGGCTATTACTGTGGGAATGAATGCAGTAGAAGATATTTAAGCATTAAACGGATAACTGTTGGGAAGCACTAAATCAGTTGATTTAGTGCTTCTTTGTATTGTTCCCCCACAGGTATAGCAGAATAATCGAAGAGTGTAATCGTATTCTTGGTTATTTCCTTTATTTTCAGTTTGTTGACAATATAAGACCTATGAACTCTCACAAACCTGTCATCCGACAATTTATCTACGATGGCTTTCATTGATGAAAGGGTCATAACACACTCTCCACCCTCGATATGGATATTCACGTATTCGCTTTCACTCTCGATATATGTAATATCCTCAATCTCTATTCCGATATTTTTGTAGCCTGATTTGAAAAAAACTTTGCGGGACAATGGATGAGATGCTGCCATTTTCACCAGATCAACCATCTTTTGAACCTTCACTGCAGAATTCAGGAAATCCGCATAACTGAACGGTTTCAGCAGATAGTCGATTGCTTCCACCCTAAATCCCTCCACAGCGTACTCTGCATAAGCTGTGGTAAACACTATCATAGGCCTTTCCGCCAATGTTTTAACAAAATCAAGTCCGTTAATGTCCGGCATATTGATGTCAACGTACATCAGATCGACAGTATTGTTTTTTAAAGCTGAAATTGCATTAAACGGGCTGTTGCACAAAGAGATAAGATTCAAAAACAGAGTACGGCCGATATAATCGGACATTTGGGCAAGAGCCAGAGGCTCATCATCTATGACGATACAATTGATCATTATACTGGAATTGTAAGGGTTACGGAATATGTGTCACTATTATCTGTTATTTTCAAGTCAAAATCATCATTGTAGATAAGTTGCAATCTCCTACTTGTGTTTTCCATACCGACATAAGTGGAATTCACTTTATTGTCGGATGAGAAATTGGAGTTGACCACTGTCATTTTCAGGCGATTATCACATTCATTCTCAAAATTTATCCTGATAAATGATTTATATTTATAGCTGACACCGTATTTGAAGGCATTTTCGATATATGAAATGAACAGCAGCGGAGGAATATTGACCGAAGGTATCTCATCCGGAAACGATACTTCGATTTCCACATTGTCGGTAAATCTCAATTTCATCAGTTCTATGTAATTGGTCATGAACTGTATCTCTTTATCTAACGAAATCAATGGTTTATCAGCCTCCGAAAGGATATATCTCATCAGTTTGGAGAGCTTGATCACGGCATCCCCGGCTTTATCCTTATCAATATCTATCAACGCATGTATATTGTTGAGAGTATTCATGAAGAAATGAGGGTTAATCTGCCACTTGAGATAATCAAGCCGTGTCTGAAGATTCTGCTGTTCAAGGTCCTTCATCAGCCTTTCATCTCTTATTGACTTGAATAACAGCTTAATGGCAATATTAAAGCCTATTATAAAAATAGCAAGAATGATATTTCCGAACAACGGAGCCCTATGAGCAGGTGGAAACAAATCCATTGGTTTGCGAGGAGGCTTGCGGAAATTATCATCCGGAGGAATCATCTTATTATCTCCCTGTGCAGGAGGTATTTTAAGGGATGAATCCCGATTCGGTGTCATATTCTGCCCCATTTCTACCCGATTTGCTTCACGGAACGGCCTGCGGCCATCAGGTGAGAGATGTGGGTAAAAGGCAAATAGCAACACTATCATGCACAAAGCGATAAGAAGGTATTGCCAATATTTCTTTTTGATGAGAAAATATGGTATCAGAAAGAAGTTGTTAATTAGAAAGATGATAATGAAAGGAACCGTCATCTTCCACTCCCAAAAGACCACATTCCAATTGAATGTAGCGCCTCTGAGCTCGCCGACTATCGGCATCACAAACATAATGACCCAAATAATCCCATAAATGAGATATTCGAGAAATATTTGTCTTTTTTCTTGTGTCACAACTATATCTGCATCTCTACGCTTCTCCGCCAAATCCCATTGGCGGCATGGCAGGGCCCGGATTCTGAATCAGAGTAATCTCTCCGAACTGACTCTCATATTTCGAGATATTATCCCTTAACGCATTGAACAGACGTTTGGCATGTTCCGGTGTCATTATTATACGATTGGTCACTTCCGGCTTCGGAACTCCCGGTAACATCTGTACAAAGTCCAAAATAAACTCACTCGACGAATGAGTTATGATAGCAAGATTGGAATACGAACCACGAGCCACCTCAGGCTTGAGTTCTATGTCTAATTGTCTGTTTTCGGCCATAATACTCAATTATTAATGTTTAATTTTCTACAAAAACAGTTCCTATTTTGCAAAAGCCACGGCACGAGTCTCGCGGATAACGGTAATTTTCACCTGTCCGGGATATACCATTTCGTCCTGAATCTTTTTGGCTATGTCATTTGATAGATCTTCGCACTGCTTGTCATTAATTTCTTCAGCCCCAACAATGACTCGCAATTCACGACCGGCCTGAATAGCATAAGTTTTAGTTACTCCTGGGTGTGAAAGGGCTATATCTTCCATATCTTTAAGTCGTTTGATGTAAGATTCGATCACCTCGCGTCTTGCACCCGGACGTGCACCTGAAATAGCATCGGAAACCAATACGAGAGGTGCAATCAATGATGTCATTTCAACCTCTTCGTGGTGAGCACCGATAGCATTGCAGACATCCGGTTTTTCTTTGAATTTTTCGGCAAGTTTCATACCTAAAATAGCATGCGGCGATTCGGGATCTTCTTCCGAAACTTTGCCTATATCGTGCAACAAACCTGCTCTCTTTGCCACTTTAGTATTCAAACCGAGCTCTGAAGCCATAGTTGCACAAATATTGGCAACCTCTCGAGAATGCTGCAACAAATTCTGACCGTATGATGAGCGATACTTCATCCTTCCTATAAGACGAATCAGTTCAACATGCAGGCCATGCACGCCAAGGTCGATACATGTACGTTTACCTGTCTCCATGATTTCATCTTCAAGTTGTTTCTTTACCTTTTCCACAACTTCTTCGATTCTTGCAGGGTGAATACGTCCGTCAGCAACAAGCTGATGTAACGCTAAACGAGCCACTTCTCTGCGAACAGGGTCAAAGGCGGACAACAGGATAGCTTCAGGAGTATCATCAACAACTATCTCAACGCCTGTTGCGGCCTCGAGAGCCCTGATATTTCTACCTTCACGCCCGATAATGCGACCTTTTATCTCATCGCTTTCAATATTGAATACCGTTACGGCATTTTCGATTGCCGTCTCCGGAGCTGTACGCTGTATAGTATTGATTACTATACGTTTAGCTTCTTTACTTGCAGTAAGTCTGGCTTCATCCATCACATCGTTGATGTAGGACATCGCCTGAGTTTTGGCCTCTGCCTTCATAGTCTCCACCAATTGGCTTTTTGCCTCTGCGGCAGATAGTCCGGCAACCTCCTCTAACTTTGTAATAACCTGATCTCTAAGCTTTTCATACTCTTCTGACTTCTTATTAAGAAGATCGAGCTGAACTTTTAAATTTTCCTTGATTGTTTCCGTTTCTTTCTGTTTACGGCCAAGTTCAGAATTTTGCTGATTGAGGACAAGTTCTCTTTGCTTTAATTTGTTTTCAAGTTGTTGAACCTGAGCATTTTTGTCGTTGATGTAAGCCTCATGCTCACTCTTTAATTGAAGAAATTTCTCTTTTGCCTGAAAAATTTTCTCTTTTTTAATATTTTCTCCTTCCAGTTCTGCAGTTTGAAGAATAGCATCTTTCTTTTTCTTCAATATAATGTTCCTGACAAACAAGTAGCATCCTATTGCTACGGCGGCAGAAATAATTGCTGTAATAATGATAATTGTAACTGAATCCATAAATTTAAGTATATATATAGTTTATTTGTTAGTATTCAACTATATGATAGTAACTTAAATTAAAAAGCCGTTAGTATGATCTATCAAAAATCTTAAATGAATAAGATTTGAGCTCCGAATTATGTCTCAGACTTCCAACGTCCTATAAATTAGAATCCTCCGAAGAGTAACCCAGGCCTGTCTTCAACTTTCGAGTTGGCTCGGTTTATTTTTTAGTGTTGATTTTAGCAAAGAGCAAAAACTAACGGCTAACTAAATAATCTCCAAGTTGTTCATCAAGTGATTGCAACTTCTGCAATATATCATTGACTTCTTCTCTGTTCTCCAATGCAATAAGATCCATCTCCAAATGTATAAGTATCACGCTGAGGGCATCCTGAACATCCCTGTGGTCATAACTATTAAGAATGTCGGTGATTTTGTTGTTGATTCGCTCCACTGCTAAACGCAACTTCCCCTCGCTTGCCGGCTCAATACTCATCTGGTATCTCCTATCGGCAACCTGTATGGAAATCTTCTGTTTATTTATCTCCTCATTCATTTAACATCCCTATGCACTTGTCAATCTCTTTTATCAATTTGGCAACCTTAAGTTTAGCTTCATGTCTATCGTCAGATGAGTTTTTGAATGCTTCTTTCAATTGTAAGTTACCTATCTGTTGTTGTTGTAATTGTATTTGTTTGTTTTTAAATTCTAATTGTTTGTTACATTCGAATAACTTTTCAGCCAAATCGGCATTCTCGGATATAAGCGACTCATATCGAGATATAAGTTGCTCTATCTTGCTTTTCAATCCGTTTATCAAGTCATTCTCCATAAATAAAAATGCAAGTTGTGCAAAGTTAATAAATATTATTCAACAAATTTCCAGTTAGTTGAAGTAATTAAATATATTTCTTTATGTTTGACTATATAATCGCTGAGCAATTCTCTGATTTCGGGCAAATTATGGATGGTAATATCATCAAGATTATCTGCATCCACCCCTGCTCCGATAGTCAATAATCCCCCTGCTCCGCTTGCTCTATACGAATTAATCGCCACTTTATAGGTTTTCGACAAATCAAATGTATCTCCATTTTCCATAGACACGATAGTTACCCTATTTCCCTTTTCTGCACTTTTGCTGACTGTATAAATAATGCCTGCCGCCGAATCATAATTGAATGAAGGTCCTATTTTGTTAATCCAGCAGTCATACGAATACTCAAGATAATTTTTAATCTGACTGCCTGTCAAATTAATCACATATAATTGATTTTCAAAAGGATAAATAGTAAATAAGTCTTGATATGTCACACTACCTTTATCTATTTTCCCCGATTTTGTCAAAGGGGCTGCGAAAGAAATTTCAGCTCCGGAAGTTGACATTTGAACAGTATGAATCAAATTGAGATATGATGACGGACCATCCTGTGCATCAGAAAAATACAAATCATCGGCCAAATATCCTATAACCCTGTTAGTGAAGTTTTTGACTAAATTATATTCTCGTTTGAATGTTTTTGTATAGTCTTTGTCTATAGGGATATCGGACATCGGAACCAACCTGTAACTAATAGATTTTGAAGATATTTCGCCATTTTTACGCTCAACTGATATTTCACACTGCGCAACCACCACGCACTTGCTTCCCGCATCAAGCACCACCACGTTTCCATTCGGATTATCAACTTCTTTTGCTGCGGCATGATGATCATGTCCGCATAAAATGAGATCTACTCCTCTTATTTGAGAAGCAAGCAATTTTCCGGAGTTTTCAAAATTGCTTTCGCTCCCGTCTCCGATTCCCGAATGTACTGCCATAACTACAATATCGGGCTTTTCTTTGGCAATAACCATATCTGTAACTTTCTGGGCAACGGATGTAAGGGTACCAAATTCCATTCCCGACCATAAAGATGGAGACAACCAGCTCTTTATACATGGATTGGTCATACCTATGACAGCTATTTTCAACCCGTTTCGCCTGACTATGGTATAAGGGTCAAAATATGGTCTGCCTTTATCCTGCCCCTCAGTAATTATCGCATTGGCTGCCATATATGGTATTTTCACCTCTTTTCTGAACTTGTCATAGACATCGTGTCCTGTTTCAATATCATGATTCCCCACAACCAATGCGTCATATTTAAGGTATTTTGTTATTTTTGAGAACAGATGTTCCTCATTATTATGTACATAATTGAAAAAATAAGCGGCATTATCTCCCTGAAGGTTATCCCCCACATCAATCAGCACGGGATTGTCTCCGTTTTCGCGAAGTTGTTTGATATAAGTTGACACATTGGCAAGAGATGTCTGATTGGTGCGGCCTCCCACATACAATGAATCAAAATATCTGCCGTGAATATCGGTCGTTGCACATATTATCACTTTCCGTTTTCTTGGTGTCGTATCACAAGAGATTGAAATTAAAGCGATTACAGCCAATATTAAATATATAAATGTTTTATTGTTCATATTTGCTTATTTTTCAATTATAAAATTGTCGGAATCTTTCCACGCGGGGAATCTCTCTCTAAATATTAAAAGCGGTTCGATGTCAATCTCTCCGTATATAAAATCGGTACCTGCCACATTAATCGTGCTGCCAACGTCAATTCCCCTTGAATCAACGATTAAAGAGTGTCCGTTATAATCACAGGAAGTATCCGATCCAACGCGATTGCAAAAGAGATAATAACATACATTCTCGATCGATCTTGCCTTTACTAAAATTTGAGCAGCATCTATTCTCGATGATGGCCAATTTGCAATATTTATCATCAAATCATAACCATTCTCCCTGTTTCTGCTCCATACCGGAAATCTTAAATCATAGCAGACGGAAAGTGCGATTTTCCACCCCTTAAAAGGGACAATGACCTGCTCGTTACCGGGAGAATAAGTATCTCCTTCTGCTGCCACATTAAAAAGATGCCTTTTATCATAATGGTATTCCTCTCCCGAATCTGTAATAAAATAACATCTGTTAACCCTTTTTCCTCCCTCTGAGAGTGTAGGAACGGAGGTCACAACCGAAATACCCAATTCTTTTGAAATATTTCTCAGCCATGAGACAGATATGCCCTTATCGTCTTCCGCCAAACTGCGGTCCATGGTAAATCCTGTAGTAAAAAACTCCGGAAAAACCATAATGTCAGGCTTCCCCACCTGTCTGCAATATTCACGGACCGTCAGATCATATCTTCCGATATTGTCTGACGGATTTTCCCAAAGAATATCTGTCTGACATAATGATATTTTAAGAGTGTTCATAAACAATGGGCTGTTCTTTCTTTTTTATTTTTATGGTATTAATTATCAATGCTATAGCCCCATCACCGGTAACATTTCCGGCAGTACCGAAACTATCCATTGCTATGTACAACGCTATCATCAGCCCTTGAAGATTTGAATCGAATCCGAGCATTGTTCCGATTAATCCGATAGCTGCCATAATAGCCCCTCCAGGCACTCCCGGAGCGGCCACCATTGTGATTCCGAGCATCAATATAAAACCTCCATATACCTCAAGACTTATCGGCATTCCCATACTCAATGATATAGCATACGCACAAGCCACTATTTTCAGAATACTTCCCGAAAGATGAATTGTCGCACAAAGAGGAATTACAAATTCCGCAACTTCAGGTTTTACACCATTTTTAAGAGTTTGAGCCAAAGTAACGGGAATAGTGGCGGCTGAAGACTGAGTACCAAGCGCAGTAACATAAGCCGGAAGCATGGTTATCAGCGCCTTAAAAGGATTCTTCCTTGCAATGATTCCGGCAATGCAATATTGCAAAACAAGGAATGTGACGTGCATGGCAAAGATAATCACTATGATTTTCAAGAACATGCCCATGACAGCTCCAACCTTTCCCTCGGCTCCCATTTGAAGAAATATACCGAAAATAAAAAGAGGCAGCAGCGGTACGATGACTTTTTTTATGACAATATATATCAAGTCCCTGAAATCCACCATAAGATTCTTAAACGTATCTCCTTTTACTGCAACAAGTCCGAGTCCAATTACAAATGCTATGACAAGAGATGTCGTGACATTCATGACAGGAGGCATATCTATCACAAAATAAGGAGCTAATCCACCCGACATATCTACATTGCCGAGTGAAGATACAGACTCTCCCAATAATAGAGGATAGGACCATCCGCACGTAAAATACGAGAAAAATCCCGATAATATCGTTGATAAATATGCTATCAATGCGGTTATTAGCAGCAGCTTACCTGCATTATTGCCTAATTCGGTTATCCCCGGGGCAATCAGGCCTATTATCAACAATGGGATAATCAGCCCTAAAAAATTGCTGAACAAAGAATTAATCGTAATAAATATCCTTACGGCCCAATCGGGAAAAAAGAATGAAAATATAATACCTATAGCAATTGCTATCAGCACTTTAGGCAGTAATCCGAGTTTTTTCATATCTTCTTCTCTTCAGGATTGGTTCTATTGACTGCAGCACCTGTATCCCCTGACGATTTAGCCCATGCTCTGAACATTATCTTGGTCGTAAAATCCATTACAATATCGCCTGTGGCATCTATACAAATTACTCCACCGCCGGTACCGCCTTCCATTTTGTCTATTTTATTCCAAAGAACTTCATGTACAGCCTCTTTTAGTGTCATTCCCTTATACTCCATGAGAGCATAAATGTCATGAGCCACAGATTGACGTATCCACAACTCGCCATGACCGGTGCTCGATACTCCTACCACACCGTTATGTGCAATAGTAGAAGCCCCTACAATTGGAACATCTCCCACTCTGCCCCATTTCTTCCCGGCCATACCGCCTGTCGAAGTGGCAGCGGCAATATTGCCGTTTTTGTCAATGGCCACACAACCTACAGTACCCATCGGGGATCCCTGCTTGCGTTCGGAGAGGAGCTTCTCAATCTCTTTTACCCTGCCTTCTGTTGTAAAATATGAATTAGGCACTATCTCAAGTCCCTGTTCCTTGGCAAAATGCGAAGCTCCTTCTCCAATAAGAAGTACATGAGGAGTCTTTTCCATGACCAATCTTGCTGCTTTTATCGGGTTTTTGACATCGGTAAGACCTGCCACTGCACCGGCCATCAGATTACTCCCGTCCATTATACATGCATCAAGCTCGTGACGCTTGTCGGATGTCATCACAGCCCCTTTTCCGGCATTGAACAAAGGACAATCCTCAAGGTAGATGACTGTAGCCTGAACTGCATCGAGAGCGCTGCCTCCGTTTTCCAAAATGGTTTTTCCCTCTACAAGAGCTTCGTTTAAAAATATTTTAAATATCTCTTCATCCTCGGCAGGCATTTCCGATTTTCCCCCTGCCCCTCCGTGAAGTACAATTGACCATTCTTCCTGAATAGGTTCCGGCCGGACCCCACTGTTATCAGTACATGATGCTACAAACAATCCAGATAGGACAAACAATGTAATAGAAATAAATTTTCTCATAATATAATTTAAGTGTGTTAATATTTTATTTTACAAGCAATTAGCATCGGTTAGATTTATTTATCAGTTTCCAAAGAGCGACCAAAGACTATTCAACGTTCTCATAATAAGTATGATACGCATTCACTAACTGATTCATAGCCTTTTCAAGTATTGAACGCGGACACCCGACATTCATACGCATAAATCCCTCTCCTCCATGCCCGAAATCCTCACCGTCATTAAGTGCAAGATGAGCCTTGTTTACAAACAGATCAATCAACTTTTCATGGCTCAATTCCAATCTGTTGCAGTTAATCCATACTAAAAATGAAGCATCGGGCTTGACAACAAATATTTTAGGAATGTTAACACTCAGAAAATCATACACATAGTCAACATTTTTCTGAACATACTTCAGCATATTTTTTCTCCACTTGTCACCTTTGGTGAAAGCTGCCTCGGTCGCAATCGCAGAAATAAAAGTAGGTGCATTTAATTCATTATCATTCAGATACTTAAAGAACTTATCCCGAATTTCTTTATTATGAACTACGGCAAATGAACTTACAAGACCCGCCATATTGAAAGTTTTGGTGGGAGCAGCGAAAGTAATAGAGATGTCTGCCGCAATTTCCGATGCCATTGCAAAAGGTACGTGAACTTTATCATAAAGTGCCATATCTGCATGAATTTCATCAGAAATGACTAATACACCGTGCCTTGCACAAATTTCAGCAAGTCTTGCCAGAGTCTTCTCCCCCCAAATACGTCCTGCAGGGTTATGAGGATTGGACAATATCAACAATTTCGGATTCTGCTCCATGCACTCTTCAAGTTGGTTGAAATCCATCTCATATACACCTCTGTTGTATATGAGCGGATTGTATATCAGCTCACGGTCATTGTTTTGAGGAAGATGAATAAATGGCATATAGACCGGCGGCTGAATGACTATTTTATCTCCCGGCTTTGTAAAACACTGTATCACAAAACCTATCCCCCTTACAATCCCAGGAATAAACGTCAACTCTTCCCTTGTAAATTCCCATCCGTGAATAGAGTTCTCCCAATTGATGATCGACTCCCAATAACTCTCCTTCGGAATGGAATATCCGTATATCTGATGCTCCAATCTTTCTTTTAATGCATCGGCAATGCAGTCGGGAGTTTTAAAATCCATATCGGCCACCCATAACGGTATAAGATCTTCATCTCCAAAACGTTCCTTTAAAACGTCTGTCTTGATGGCACCACTTCCGCGCCTGTCAATGACTTTATCAAATATACTTTTCATACGTAAAAAATCTAACTTCAAATATACATAAAAAATCACAGAGGCATGACACAAGATTATCAAAACTCTACAAAGAATTTGCAAATCACTGAAAACAAGTTAAATAAATATACCATATCATGAATAGCACACAATTGGTTATCATAATATGACAGCTGCACCCCATAACGGACTGCAGCTGTTTGTAAGGAGCGCACCCGGTGCGCTCAAAAAGTATTAGATTTGGAATTGCAAACTTTATTGGTACAAAAAGTTAAGCCACATTAATTAATTTATTTTGTTTATAATATTCATCCCAATATTCTTCAATTGTAAGATTATGAAGAGTAGAATGCCTTCTTTTTTTATTATACCACACTTCTAAATATTCAAATATTGCAGATTCCATTTCTGTATAATTCAGTTTTTTGCTACCATATATCAATTCCACTTTAAGTGTTTTAAAGAAACTTTCTGCGACAGCATTATCCCAACAATTCCCTTTTCTGCTCATACTTTGTATTATACTTAAAGATTTTAATTGTCTAACAGTGGCTTCACAGGCATATTGAACACCTCTGTCTGAGTGAAAAATTAAATCAGGCTTTCTCACTCTGGCCGATAACGCCATCTTCAACGCCAGCAGCACAGTTGTAATCAGTAACTTTGAATCCCCGAATTTTCGCAAAGTTAATTCCCCGTTTTGAGGAATAGAAAAAAGCATTCATAACTTTGTAAATGACAAAAAATACAAAAAATATGAATGCTTACAATCTCG
>JAQUBZ010000020.1 GCA_028686425.1 Bacteroidales bacterium
ACTTCCTTTAATTCAAATGATTCATTAATCTCTTGTGGTAATATGTAACTCGTTAACTTTAAATATGGATTCATGTTTTTTTTGCAAAGTTAAAAACTTTTCCAAACACAGGTTTTTACGGGTGAGCAGGAAAATGTCGCGATAGCGACAAAAGGGGTAGAGATATATACTGCCCATCAGGGCACATAAAAAAGGAGCTCGCGAATGCGAACTCCTTTTTTATGTGCCCGGGACAAGACTCGAACTTGCACGCCTTAAAGCAGGCACCAGCCCCTCAAGCTGGCGTGTCTACCAATTTCACCACCCGGGCAATGAGTGCGCAAATATACAATGTTTTTTCGTATTTTAACAAAAAAAACTCTATCTTAGTAGATATTTTTAGACGTTAAGATTATGATTGAGAAATACCTTAAAGAAATTACCAAGATGGTGCCATCCGCTTTCAGAGAAAAGGGAGACACATTGTATCTGTATGGCAAATTATCACAAAATGATGATAATGAGATAGATTCATCTATTCTCCTCCCATTGGTAGAGGCCATTAACGCCCGTATTGTGGAAAGTGTAAGCTTCATCACCAATGAAGGACTATTCAAAACACTGATTGAATGTTCGACCCCGAACATGCTCGGATTTGACATAACATCCGTTTCAGAGCTTGATGTCGATACATTTTTGAAAGGACAATGCGGATACGTGGCAGTCGTCACGGTCAATGAGAATCAGGAAAATCAGTTTGTCGATACCATGTTTGACAAAAATATCGACATAACTCTGCTCGGACACATAACAAAAGGAAGCCTGAGAGTAGATGATAAGTCTTACGGCACCATTAACGAATACATTAATTAGTTGTAAATAAGCCTTATGTCTGCTACCATCAGTAAAGAGAGCAGTGTCATTTCCAAGATGTTCAACGATATTGCGGACAAGTACGACCTGCTTAATCATACTCTCTCTTTCGGAATTGACAAACTATGGAGAAAAAAGTTAATCAGGCAGCTCCGAAAGAGCGGTGCCGTAAACGTTCTCGATCTGGCTTGCGGCACAGGGGATTTGACAATTGCTCTGGCTGAAAACGGCTGTAATGCCACGGGTATGGATATTGCCGATAAGATGTTGCTCATTGCAGAGAAAAAGGCCGGCAAAAGGGTGCGGAAGATTAGTCGTCTCCCCTCTTTTCTTAATGGATCGGCAGAAGATATTCCATTTGAAGAGAGCTCATTCGATGCCGTCACCATCTCTTTCGGTATCAGAAATTTCGACAACAGGGAACAGTGTCTGGAGCAGATCTACAGAGTAATAAAGCCGGGAGGAGGATTATATATTCTCGAATTCGCCATCCCTGAAAATAAAATCTGGAAGGCACTCTATCTGTTCTACTTTAAGAATATTCTCCCATTGATCGGGAGGATGGTCTCGAAAGACCGCTCCGCCTACTCTTACCTGCCGGAATCGGTCATGGGATTTCCTCAATACGAGGCATTTTCAGCCGAACTTGGCAGTTCTGGATTTAAAGATGTAACTTATGCCAAATGCAGTGGAGGAATTGCATTGTTGTATATTGCTAAAAAATAATTGATTATGATATCATGGGTATTATTTTGGAAAATCTGTTCGATTGCGCTGTATGTTGCCAATATAGCCATAGTCATCTATGTAATAATCAAGCTGATTCTCAAGAAAACAGACCCGATCAAGACCCTTTCCTGGATTTTAGTATTGATACTCCTCCCCTACATCGGAGTGATTCTCTATCTGTTGCTGGGGCAGAATTATCGTAAGAAAGCTATTTTCAGCAAGAAAAGATTGGTTGACGAACAAATAAAAAAGCAGATTGCCACCGCACAAATCACCGAGTTCAAGAATCCGGATTCTTTTGTAAAAGAGTTGTATCCTTATAGAAAACTCATTTCTCAAAATCTTAACAGCGACTACAGCATTTTGTGCATGAACAAGGAAGTAGAGTTTTTCTTTTCCGGTCGCGATGCCCTTGAAGCGATGCTTGCCGAAATCGGTAAAGCTACTAAACATATTCATTTACAATCATTTATATTTTTAGACGATACTATCGGCAAAAGATTTAAGGAAGCGTTGATTCAAAAGGCGGCAAGTGGCGTGGAAGTGAGAATTATAGTTGACGGAGCCGGCATACTTGGTGTCAGGAGACATTTCTTCAATGAAATGAGAGAATCCGGAATAGAAGTTCTCGAATTTTCGCCGGTTCATATTTTGATGCCTACTTCTAAAATAAACTATCGCAATCACCGCAAAATACTTGTCATTGACGGAAAAATAGGATTTATAGGAGGAATAAATATTGCCGACAGATATTATGACGGAGGTGTCTATCCTGAATGGAGAGATACTCAGATAAAAGTTATCGGAGAATCGGTGTTTTCCATGCAATCGTGCTTCTTACGTGACAGATTTTTCATCATCAACCGCCACTTGCCGCGCAGAAAGAAATATTATCCGGATTTTGAAATAACCAGACCGACAGAGGACAATATCGAACATGCAATTTACTCTCAGACACTCTCTTCCGGCCCCGACAGCGACTGGGCAAGCATAATGCAATGTTATTTTACTCTGATTACCAATGCCCACAGTCGTATTTATATCAATACTCCGTACTTCACTCCTTCGGAATCTCTGCTTAATGCCATAAAGATTGCCTCTTTAGGTGGTGTAAGTGTCAACATAATGATTCCCGAAAGGGCTGATTCGTCCCTGATACACTATTGTTCAATGTCTTATATTAACGATTTGTTAAAGGCCGGTGTCAATGTATATTTGTTCAAAAACGGATTTAATCACTCCAAATCGATCAGTATTGACGGAGAGCTCTGCATTGTCGGTTCGGCCAACATGGACAACAGAAGCATGATTCAGGACTTTGAAATCACATCCGTGCTGTATGACGCCGACTGTGCCCTTACAATAGAATCTCAATTTCAAAAAGATCTCTCGAGATGTACAAAAATATCCATTTTAAAATGGAAGAAACGCAGTCCATTCCAAAAAGTAAAAGAGGCGGTTGCCCGCCTCGTAAGTCCCTTATTATAAGCTATTCCCACTCAATAGTAGCAGGCGGTTTGGAAGAGATGTCGTAAACCACTCTGTTTACCCCTTTGACTTTGTTTATTATATCGTTGGACACTTTTGCCAAAAATTCGTAAGGCAGATGGACCCAATCGGCTGTCATACCGTCAGTTGACGTTACAGCTCTCAAAGCAATCGTATATTCGTATGTCCTCTCGTCCCCCATCACCCCCACACTCTTGACAGGAAGAAGTATTGCTCCGGCCTGCCATATAGCATCATACAGATTATCAGCTCTTTGTAATCTATCGGCCGCAGCCTGCAAATCACAAGGATACTCGCGCAGAGAATTGATATATACAGCATCGGCCTCCCTTAAAATATTCAGCTTCTCAATAGTCACTTCCCCTAAAATTCTGATTCCAAGCGAAGGACCGGGGAAAGGATGACGTGAGATAAGTTCGTTCTTGATATTCAGAGTACGCCCCACGCGACGAACCTCGTCTTTAAACAAGGAGCGAAGCGGCTCAACTATAGACAAATGCATCCTTTCCGGAAGACCTCCCACATTGTGGTGAGACTTGATTTTGGAAGAGGGACCGTTGACTGAAACCGATTCGATTACATCCGGATAAATAGTCCCCTGTGCAAGCCATTTGGCATTCTCAACCTTCTGAGCTTCTGCATTGAATACATCGATAAAGGTCTTTCCTATGGCCTTGCGCTTTGCCTCAGGGTCTGTAACGCCCGCCAATGCTCCGAGAAAAGCCTCCGAGGCATCCACACCTATTACGTTCAGTCCCATATCTTTATAAGATGCCATTACGGAAGTGAATTCATCCTTGCGAAGAAGTCCGTTATCCACAAATATGCAATGCAGATTGGAGCCGATCGCCTTATTGAGCAGAACGGCGGCAACTGTGGAGTCCACTCCCCCGCTCAACCCCAAAATCACTCGGTCCGAACCTATTTTCAGCCTTAAATCGGCAATAGTCGTATCTATAAAAGAGGCTGCAGTCCAATCTCCGCGGCATCCGCAAATCCCAATGACAAAATTACTCAACATTTCGGGACCGAACTGCGAATGAAATACTTCCGGATGGAACTGAAATGCGTATGTCTGTTCCCCTTTTATGTGGTATGCAGCATTGACGACATCCTCCGTAGAAGCTATAACTTCGGCATTTTCAGGAAGTCGGATAATAGAATCCCCATGAGACATCCACACCTGGGAGTGCTCTGCAATTCCCCTGAAAATTGGAGAGTCTTTCTCTTTGACTGATATTTTGGCACGACCGTACTCCCTTGTGGAAGAAGCATTTACCGCACCACCGAAATGTTTGGCTATATATTGGGCTCCATAGCACACCGCAAGAAGCGGAAGTTTTCCCTTTATGGCGGAAAGATCTATCTGCGGAGCATTCGGGTCATTTACTGAAAATGGACTTCCTGAAAGAATCACCCCCTTTATACTGTCATCAAGAACAGGAACTTTATTGTATGGAAATATTTCGCAATAGACATTCAATTCTCTGACACGACGGCCGATTAATTGTGTAAATTGCGAACCGAAGTCGAGAATAAGTATTTTTTCTGTCATAATTGTGTATTTATAAATTTTTAAAGTGCAAAAATATAGAAAAAATGGACACTTTCCGATTATTATTCATACTTTTGCACTCCTTATGCAAAACATTAGAAATATAGCAATTATAGCCCACGTTGACCACGGTAAGACTACTTTGGTCGATAGAATGATACTTCAGGCAAAGCTCACACGCGATGTCGAAAAGATGGGCGACCTGATTCTCGACAACAATGATTTGGAGAGAGAGAGAGGTATCACCATTTTGGCAAAAAATGTATCTGTGCCTTACAAAGGTACCAAAATCAATATTATAGACACTCCGGGGCACGCCGATTTCGGTGGAGAAGTTGAAAGGGTGCTTAACATGGCAGATGGCGTTCTGCTTCTCGTGGATGCTTTTGAGGGGACAATGCCTCAGACAAGATTTGTCCTCCAGAAAGCGATTGAAATGGGTAAAAAACCTGTTGTCGTAATCAACAAGGTCGATAAACTCAACTGCCGTCCGGACGAAGTAAACGAAGAGGTATTCGACCTGATGTTTTCTCTGAATGCAACTGAAGACCAGCTCGATTTCAAGACTGTATATGGTAGTGCGAAACAGGGATGGATGTCCTTGGACTGGAAAAAGCCCACCAATGATATCATCGCCCTTCTCGATACGATAATTGCAGAAATTCCGGCCCCTGAAGAGAAGCTCGGAACTCCGCAGATGCTTATTTCCTCCCTCGAATACTCCCCTTACGTAGGCCGTATAGCTGTTGGAAGAGTTACAAGAGGTGAATTGAAGGCGGGAATGCCTGTATCCCTATGCAAAAGATACGATATTATAGAGAAACAGAAGATTAAAGAGCTGATGGTCTTTGAAGGACTTGAAAAGAGAAAAGTCGAAAGTGTCAAAAGCGGAGATATATGCGCAGTAGTGGGAATCGAAGGATTTGAGATTGGAGACACGATTGCAGACATCGAAAACCCTGAACCGCTTCCTCCGATTGCCGTGGATGAACCGACCATGAGCATGCTCTTCACCATCAACGACTCGCCATTTTTCGGTAGAGAAGGTAAATATGTCACTTCAAGACACTTAAAAGAGAGGCTTGAGCACGAACTCGAAAAAAATCTGGCATTGAGGATTAAACCGGGCAATAGTTCCGATTCGTTTATCGTATATGGCCGAGGCGTTCTGCACTTGTCTATTCTGATTGAGACCATGCGCCGTGAAGGATTTGAACTCCAAGTGGGACAGCCTCGCGTACTTGATAAGACAATCAATGGTCAGAGGTGCGAACCTATTGAATATCTGACGATTGAAGTCCCTGAAGAGTTTGTTGGACGTGCCATCGAGATGTCAACTCGCAGAAAAGCGGCCCTGATTCACATGGAAACACGCGGAGACCGCACACATCTCGAATTTGAAATCCCTGCACGCGGACTGATGGGGCTAAGAAGCAACCTGCTCACTGCTACACAAGGGGAAGCCATTGTAGCTCACAGATTTAAGGGATACGAACCATACAAGGGAGATATAGAAAAGAGGACCAACGGATCGCTCGTTGCAATGGAAACCGGAATGTCTGTCGCATATGCAATGGATAAACTTCAAGATAGAGGAAGATATTTCATTTTCCCGGGAGAAGAGATTTACGCAGGACAGGTTGTCGGGGAACATACACGAGAAAACGACTTGACCATCAATATATGCAAGACCAAGAAGCTGACAAACGTCCGTGCATCTGGTACCGATGAGAAAGCGATGCTCCCTCCTCCAATACAGTTCAGTCTGGAAGAAGCCCTTGAATACATACAGGAAGATGAATTGGTGGAAGTCACACCGAAATCGATGCGAATCCGGAAGATTCTTCTTGACGAAACGGCAAGAAAAAGAGCCAGAGGGTAGAAGTTTTAAAAATAATTGCTATATTTGCAGCCCATTTTGCAATATGGATAAAAAACAAAATAGTATTATCATTCCGATTAAAGGACTTGCTTGTGGCAGACATTGTTTTGATTTCATTGTCAATGGAGAGTTCTTTTCAGAATTTGGCAATAGTCAGATTAAGGATGCCCATTGTGAGGTAGTAATTGAGGCAGAGAAGAATACGTCCTATATGGGGATTGACTGCAGAATTGACGGAAAGGTGATTGTAGAGTGTGACAGGTGTCTTGAAGACCTTGTTATTCCCATAGATATTGACAGAGCACTTTCGGTGAAGTTTGCAAAAGAGAGCGAAGAAAGTGATGATGACGATATTATGATACTTGACGAAAGAGATGCAGATCTTGATTTGAACCAATTTGTTTATGATTATATCTGTCTCGCCGTCCCTTTGCAGAAGATTCACCCGGATGGAGAGTGTGACATAGAGATGATAAAGAGAATTGCCGGGGAAGATAAGACTAAAGGACAAAATGGAGATGATACTCCTTTTAGTAATTTGAAAGATTTATTGAATAATAAAAACAATTAAAATATTTAGAAATGGCACATCCGAAACACAAGATCTCTAAACAACGCAGAGATAAAAGAAGAACACACGACAAAGCCGTTGTCCCGACTTTGGCTACTTGCTCAAATTGTGGCGCAACTGTAATGTATCACCACGTATGCCCTGAATGCGGGTATTATCGTGGACGTCAAATTATCGACAAGACTAATGCGTAGTTAAGATAATTGCAAAATACAGATTACCGGGAGAGATTTCTCTCGGTAATTTTGTAAAACAGTGGCCCCTGTAGTTCAACGGATAGAACGGAAGTTTCCTAAACTTTAGATGGCAGTTCGATTCTGCCCGGGGGTACTACCTATGACCCCATCAGCCTCCGGCAGCTTCCCTCAGGGAAGCAATTTCACGCACTCCCGGCCTTGCCGTGTTCTGAATTACTTTCTTTTATTTACGATTGTAAGTTGCTGTGGTTCAGTGCGTTGAAATGTGGTCATTTGCATTTCCGGCTCCATTCAAAACATACGGCCTCCGTGCGGTCCGCTGATGCGGACTTCCTATTTCTGACCCCATCAGCCTCCGGCAGCTTCCCTCAGGGAAGCAATTTCACGCACTCCCGGCCTTATAAGACACACTTTCTTCAGTCTTTTAGACAAGCCAATGGAATAACTTTTACACCATCAGGACGAGTATAGGCCATTTGCCCTCCAGTCATGACAATAAGCAAGTCTGGTTCACGCAGAGGAACTTGCTTCTCTTCTTTATTATGCTCTTGAATGAGTCTTTTGATTTTTAATAGGTGATTGGCACCATCTTCAATATCTCGACTGCCAAGTTTGCATTCGATAAGCGCATAACGTCCATCTGCAAGGTGTAGTACAAGGTCGGACTCCAATCCATATCTATCGCGATAGTATGATAGGTGACTATCGAAGTCTGCTGTGTATGCTCTGAGATCTCTTGCACACATCTGCTCGAAGATAAACCCAAAAGTCTTCAATTGCATTTCCAAAACAGTTGCGTTCAATCCCATTGCTGCAACAGCGATGGAAGGGTCGGTAAAGCATCGTTTGGGGGCACTCCGGATAGCAGTTTTGCTTCTAATGGACGGGCACCAAGCGTCAATATCTTGTATCACGAACAGTTTCTCTAAAGCTGCTACATAGTTATCAAAGGTATCCATGGAAATAGAGACATCTCCTGATGTAGTTAAATCTGAGAGAATATTGCTTTTATTTGCCAATGTGCTTATGTTTCTGGCGTATGATCTCAATAATAATCTGGCAACTTTTGGATTTCTTTGTTTTCCGTCAACTGCAGAAATGTCATTGTCACATACGCTATTAACATAGTCCCTTGCAATTAGCATACATGCCTTTTCTCCCATTTTTATGGTGACAGGCCATCCACCTCGGCAAGCCACTCGTATTAGCTCAGGAATAGTCAGTTTGCTATCGGAGCCATCAATATTGTAGTCAGGATTGCTAAATAGTTCGTGAATTGAGACCGCACCAGATGAATCCAACGACTCCCATAAGCTCATAGGATACATCTTCATTCGTGTAATGCGCCCTGTTCCTGTATGGTGTATTTTAGTTTTATCAACAGTATTACTTCCAGTCAAGATATATTGTCCGGGTATTCCCCCAGTATTGTCTACGGCTGTACGCACAGCGTCCCATAATGTCGGAGCATCTTGCCATTCATCTATCAGCCTAGGCTTATCTCCTTTCAGCAGAAGTGAAGGCATTGTATTGGCTGTACTGATATATTCGTCGGCCTTATCCGGGTCCTGCATCTTAATAATACTCTTTGAATGCTGTTCAGCAGTGGTGGTCTTGCCTGTCCACTTAGGCCCTTCAATAAGTATTGCACCAAAAGCTTCAAGCCTTTCTTGCAACATTGCATCCGCTATTCTTTCTAAGTATTTCATACCATATATATTTATGTGCACAAATGTAAAGATTTAGTTTGGTTTAAACAAGAAAATCGGTACTTTTGCTGTGTTTTAATCGGTACTTTTGTGGTATTCTCAATCTCATTTTGCACCGCCCTGAAAATAGTGATTCTTCCGCAATTCAGTCGATAAGTGTTTTTGTCAACAATTTGATAAATAGCCTCTTGCAAGAAATCGTTAGTGCAAATCTGTACTAACGATTTTGCGTATGTGTCTGATGTTAAACGATATACAAAAAACACCTCACGTAGTGCAAACCGGCAACAAGCCAATCCGGATTTGATTGTTGATTGGCAGTTTCAGATGTTCTCCATTTCTGCCAATATCTGGGCGGCGTGACTTGAAGTCTTGATCTCTTTTGGGCTGAAAACCTTTTCAATTATTCCTTCCCTATTGATAATAAAGGTCGTGCGAAGAGTTCCCATATATTTGCGACCATACGTGCTCTTTTCAGCCCACACCCCGAAATGATCAACAAGAGTATGTTCCGTATCGGTTATCAGAGAAAACGGAAGCTCGTTTTTAGCAATGAATTTCTGATGAGAGGCTGCACTATCGACACTTACTCCGACAACGGCAATTCCACGTCTGCGCAGCTCCTCGTAACCATCTCTGAATGAGCACGCTTCTGCCGTGCATCCAGAAGTTGAATCTTTCGGATAAAAATAGAGCACAAGATACTGCCCTGCGAAATCGCTCAATTTGATCTGCTGACCATTCTGGTCATACCCCAATATTTCAGGAGCCTTTGTTCCAACCAGTTGCATAAATTAGAAAATTATTTTAACAATAAACTACTTCACGATAAACAAAGTTAGTGAAAAATATTTACATTAATCACTTAAAAAATCATCCATACTAACCACGTATTTATCAATGAGATTCCTATTTTTAATAGTAATTATTTACGAATCACACCTGCCCTTCTTCAAAGTATAAACTACCTGATATCAACATAAGGTTTTATCATGTAATCGGTCAATTAACTTTTTTTCAATACAATATGCAGAATATGCATCTTTATATAATGTCGAAAGATGATGTTTTAATTGTTGACTATGATCTCTTTTTACAGGTTTGCGCCCTCACCGCAAACCTGCAAAAGAAGGTCGTAGGTTCAATTAGAGCAGCGAACAGATTTTCCGTTAGCGCGGCAGTAACTGGCCAGCGGCAATACTTGTGTGGAGTTGAATTCGAGGCAGCCGCCGTTGGGACTGCCGTTGCTGTAAGGAGAGCTGTTCCAATATCGGCCGATGTTACCCGCGGAGAGCGGGAGGCCGGCAGCGAAAGTCAAATAGCCCGCAGCGGGGTACCATGTCGTACCTTTTGCAGCATCTGTCCCTTGCATATGAAAGTCATATCCATTTGAGAAACTACCCTCTGCGTTTATACCGCCATTGTTGAAATTTGTCCAGGTATCTCTCTCCGCCACCTTATATCCCGGAGGACACGGATCGTAAATTGTTTTGCTTGGATAAATAGGTGAAGTCCCACTTTCTGTATATGGCCGTACAGTATTATAATTATACCCATAAGGGTTGCCCCACAGATAATGATTATTTACTGACGTCTTATCGGCAGACCCGTAATACCAGTCATAGCCTGTGATCCACAGCCCTGTCAAAAACAAGGTAGGATGGGCAATGGCATACGATATGGATGGAACTCCTTTGTCAACTTCAGCAGGACTCGGCATTGAGTATATATTCCCATTTTTATCATACAATGACTTTGCATGTGTTGATGTGATTCCATTTGGACCGATAAACGGATCTTTACGTCCCCACTGATATAACAGTCCATAAGAAGCCAACTTTTCTTCATCATCAGATCCTTTTGTGGCTGTTGTAGCGCCAAGATTACGGTCAAGAAGGGTGAAGTATTTACTTCCTTTCTTATACACCTGATTGCCAGGCTGTTCTGTGCACCAGATATGCCAGCTCCAAATGATGTCGCCACTACAGTCATTACTTGCATAGACTGCTATAAGCGCATTGCCTCTGGCACTCGATGCAGTGAAATTGACTTTGCCATTTACGATACTCGGGGTTGAAACTGTAACGAGTCCATTCACATCCTGCCATATCAGTTGAGCGGATTGTGGATCAATGGTCACATCTGTTGTATGGAATCTGGTTTGTGTCTGTGGCAGCCCGAGCAGTCCGGAAGTTCCGTTTCCGATAACAGTGGCGTCAAAACAGTAGTCGCCTGCTCCGGGTACGATATAGCAGTTGGCCGTGCCTGATGCACTAAGATTAAATACAGCTGGTGCATAACTCAACTCTCTCATCGGAAGTATCTTATTACGATTGATAACGGCATTCGTACTCTTTGTCATTGTCCATCCGTTGACATCTTCAATGGTTACATAGAATGTGGTGGCGGTAGCTGGCACTACGACATAAAATGTCTTGGCTTCAGTCGTCAATTCGATGCCATCTCCAAGATTCAGAACCACCGAATTGGATGCAGCGTCAGACATGGTCAATGACGGCTCTCCGTCTCCGTAATTCATTGCAATCGTACCGGTACCGCTGAGTTTGTCATCAGGACTGCAAACGGTTATCTTCTTGATGGTCTTTGTTCATGATGCCACTTTGAGATGAAGTTTAAGCACTCCGCAAAGGTTCTTGAATGTGAGATTACCTGCTGCCGTCTTGTATGCAACTGCCGGATTCATTCCGTCATCGAAAGTTCCGGCCGTATATGTCTGGACGGCAGGAAGATTGAGTGTAATTATCTTGGTTGACATATCCATGCTTGTGCCAGCTTTATAAGGATACACGGCATAGACATCTGCAGGTACGGGATCAGGTGCAGTTCCCGTGAAACTGCCGGATGCTGAATTTCCTGCACCGACAAGAGTGAACTCGTTGTTCGTTGCATCATCTCCGAAAAATACGCTGATCTTATCTCCTTCACTCCAGAAAACAGAGCGGTCGGATTGCAGCGAGGTCTTTGTGACAGCATCCGCTGTCGTCTTGGTGGCCGCCGCCTGAGGCAACTCCATTGTTGCATCAAGAGTGATGACCTGCGAAGATGTCTCATTTTCAGGGATATATGGATTATCATGTTTAGTGCAGGATGCAGCAGCTGAAATCAAAGCAACAGCAGTCAAAGCTGTTGAGAATACGTGTAATATATTGTATTTCATATCATTATCATTATCATTATCATTATCATTATCATTATCATTATCATTATCTTTATATATTATATACTCCGTTATTTTAGTTCCAGACACCTTCAGTGTCCTGACCGAATTGCTCCGTGCCGACTGGCTGCGACTGTGCAAAGCCATTTTCAGAATTGAACTCCAATGCCTCAATTATTGGAGGCGTATAAAGATAATTTCCTTCTTTTTTCATAAATGGGTATAAATTAATTAGTTAATATTTTCGTTTATTTATTGATAATCAATGTATTTATATTCAACAACCGGATATAATCGTTCAAGGTGGTTATTTTTTGTTAAGGTGTTTATGTCGGTTAATTTCTGTTGTACCCAGACTCTATGGTACGTTATAAAAAAGAAAAGTGGACATCATTTCTCCACGTAGGGCTTCGACTCCCAATGATACGGAAATGTGATTGAAGCCCCCACAAGTTATATATCGAAAGTATCGAATACAACTAATAAGCACCTCGCAACATTATTCCTGTATCATTTGTGATTGCCGAAGTTCACGTGGTAGGAATAAATAAAAATGCGCTTTTCTATATTTTGTCTTCGGGGAAAGGGGTCTTTTCTTTTGCTAAAAGGCATTTTCCCCACGATTAACCTGCAAATGTAAACATTATTATTCAAATAAATGCTTTTTGGCAAAAGTATTTGATAATGAGAAGTATCGCCTGGCGGGGTTCATGTTTCTGATTCCACCAGGCGATAGGTATTTTCAGGGATTATGTTCTTTATTTCAAAAATCTCAGGGCTTTTGTGATGAGTCTCGGGAGCGGTTTGACAGGGTCGCGGTGTGAGAGACTGATACTGATGCCGAGCTTCTTGATCAGAGGGAATTTGAAGGTCTCGACAAATTCGATTAATGTGCCGTCAGGGTCTTCTACGTATGTGAAATGGCCGTTTGCTTCACCCATATCGAAGTCAACGCCGCTATCGCACACGAAATCATATCCAAGGGCTTTTGCGTCAGTTCTGACAGCTTCCATCCCCTTGATGTCGAAACAAAGGTGGATGAAACCGGGATCGCCCCAGAGACGCCCCTCATATATTTTCAGAGGGACTCTGTCAAGAGCCTGAACCAGCTCAATATGAGAGGTTCCAAGGACTTCGCACAACGGACCTTGCAGAGGAGCCGATGACTCGAGAACAACCCTTCTGAAACTACCTTCAGATCCCGGAAGTCCTTTCCAGTCTTCAAACACACCCGTGACATCACTCTTGACAATATCATATCCAAGCAATTTGCCATAGTATCCGATGCTCTTGTCCATATCGCTCACGCCGAGGACCACGCCATTGACACCGCCAGTGGACTTCTTCTCCTTCAGGAAGATATAGCTATCCTCCTCTATTTCAAACAGATTGTTCCACGGATCCCTGATATAGAAATGCTTCAGACCGCAACTTGAGACACCTACCGGAGTGACCATATCCACGCCCCTGCTCTTCAACATGGTATATGCACCATCCACATCACTGCTCTTCACCTTGCATACAGAAATACCGAGATCCCCGAGAAGGAATTCATTTTCAGGATAATTCAACTTACGTTCACGAGGCTCCCACACTTCAAATCCGCCACCGCCGGTCAGATTCAGCACTAAAATCGCATAACGTGGCTGAGGTTTTCCTCCGGTATATGGAAGCATTCGTTCTGCAACTCCCACATCTCCAAACACTTTGACATCAAATCCCAAATTGTCCCTGTACCATTTCCATGATTGTTCGACATTTTCGACTCCGATTCCGACCTGTTGGATACCGCAGATAATCTTATTTTGCATAATGTATAATTGTTAAGTAGGTAATATTTGTCATTTTATCCGGCATGGACACCACAGGCAGACACCTGCAATGTGCAGAGATGTAAACGTTCCTCATTTTAAGTAGCTGATACTTTTCTTGCAAGCTTATAGAAGATGCAAGGGGTGTATTTATAGAAATATGCCATCAGCAGCTCCTTGCCGCCGATAAGACGTTTGTGCTTCCCTTTTGCAATCGCCATGACAGCCTGCCTTGCACACTTGTCGACATCCATTCCGTTGGCTTGTCCGGCATCCATTTTGGCGTAAGCCTCACCGTTGGCAGTGATTGCACTTTTGCTGATCTGAGTGTTGACACGACCCGGAATGATAAAAGTGACCTTGATATTACGGTTTTCAAGTTCGAGTGACTCGAAAAATCCGAAAAGTGCATGTTTGGAGGCGCAGTAGGCAGACCTTAAAGGAAATCCGAAAAGTCCTGAAATAGAGGTATTTACCGCTATATAAGTACATTGGGCTGAGATCAGCAGCTCTTTAAACCGCTTGGTTATATAGACTGACCCGAAGAAGTTGATATCCATCAGTTTACGGTCCACGCTGAAATCCGATTCAAGTGTGAGCGCCCTCTGTGACACTCCTGCGTTGAACACAAATATGTCGGGTCTGATGCCGTTATTGTTGATGAAATCGACGAGAGTATCGATGGAATCGGTATTTGAAAGGTCGAATTCAAACGACCATGCTTTCACTCCGTAATCCTCGCAAGTCTGTCTCACTCTGTCAAGTGCCTTGATGTCAAGTCCTGAAATTATGACGTTTGTTCCTCTTTGGGCAAGCTGCTTTGCTATTGCCTCTCCTATGCCTGAGCCCGCTCCTGTTACAAGGGCGGTTTTCCCTTTGAAAAATCGATTATTCATTATTCGTTTGCTACACATCTGATATTGGCCGTTTCAGTCATTGCTGAAATTTCATATCCGCACCCTTCGGCATCAATGAAAAACTTGTATGCGGAGGTATTCTGATGAGAATCGGAGGTCAGAAGATATGCTTTTCTACCTGCCATTCCCACTCGCAAATCGTTGTCGTTCGTAATAATATAACCTGAAGCAGGAATAAATGTCTTATTTTTATCGGCATTATAAATGTAGTAAGCTCCAAATTGCGATTGAATCTTATCTGCTCCCGAAATCATTGCAGGGTTGTCCACGATACCTTTGTAAACGGCAGAGTCGGGAACGCGCCATCCGGGAGGACATGGATCGTATATTGTTTTTCTGTAAGAATTACCTTCCCTGTATCCCCATGCCTCGGCGTTATTTTCTCCAAGAAGCCAATTTTGTTCATTGGTTATCAGGGTTGTAGGGTGTTTGACGGCGTAGTCCATATTAACAGAGGAGGCTTTGTCTTCATAGCGCCATACATCATCCGGAGCAGTTCTCATACGTTCATATACGGGGATTTCGTCTGTTCCGTAATTTTGAAGTGAACCAAGCGGAATAAACGGATCTTTTCGCCCGAATTGGTAATTCAACCCTTCAGATGCTAAAATATTCTCTTCGAGCAATCCTCCAGGCGTGTTGATGAAAGCTCCGAGATTGCGGTCCATCGATTTGGTCCCTTTCAAGTCAGGATGGCTGTAAATATGATATCCACCTTCGGCGTTGGGATCGTAATATGTGCACCAGATATGCCAGCTCCAAACTATAGGTTCGCTGCCGTCACTGTTCCATGTTCCATTGCCGTTTTTATCCTCAAAAATGCCGATTATCACATTTCCTTCAAGTCCGGTTGTATTGAAAACTATATTTTTGGATCCTTTGTCATATCCGATATTATAAATCAGTTGCGCATCTGCAGGATACTGCCACAAAACGGATATTGTCGCATTGGCAGGAAGCGTTATGGAAACATCTTCAAGGCTGCCTGAAGCAGTCGGCATACCGTTGCCTTTGACATCGGCTCTGAAAGCATATTTCTGGCCTATATAACACGCTATATAGCTGTTGGCAGATTCTGGATCGCTCAACACAGTTGCCGGTATTTCTACCGGATCAATCTTTTTGTGGTTACACGAATCAAGCGAGCAGACCAAGATGGCCGCTGCAATCGTGTAGAAAGAAATCTTCTTTAAATTCATATTTATCGTTTAAAATGATTCTGCAAATGTACGAAGCTGTTTTAATTTTCTGCAAATAATCTTTAAAACAGCATCTCTGTCTCAGAAACTCGTTATTCGAACGTCATCTGTGCAGAAGCCGTGCCATCCTGATATCGAATCCATGTTGTAAACGCTTCGCTCCCCTCTTTCAAAACAACTACACGACCTCCGCGAGGCCCCGGCACATGATAGTAGGCATCCGCTGCTCCTGAACACTGCCCCTGCCCGAGATAAATCCCATACCACTTGACAATAAAGTTGTTATCATGGTCATGTCCTGCAAATGTAGCACGGATGTCACCGCACTCCTTCATTGCTGCAAATAGTCCGGAATTGATCTGCGGACACCCGATACTCTCCATTCTATTGCCGTATAGGACACATTTATCGTTCAAGGCAGCCTCCTTGTATTCAGGAAACGCTATGTGAAAATAAGCCAGCGAGTAGAGAGGCTTCCCTCCGTTATTTTTGGTGAACATGCGGGAATTTTGTTTGTACCACTCTATCTGGTCGCTGTGAATCCAATCGTAGCCCGGCACATCGTCAATTTTGTTACGTTCGTGAGTGTCAAAGCAATAGATTACCGCTGCCGGGGCCGACGTAGCAGTTGAAGAGGTTGCAACTTTTCCGGAGGTCTGAGCTGTTGCTGTTGCTGCAGGGGCCTCCTTTGCCGTTGCTGCCGCCGCTATCGGAAGGACAAAATTTGAATATCCGCTGATATTTTCGGGAGTAAAGCCTATATTATACGGCTGCCTCTCCACAAAGGCCTGAATCTCAGCCCTCGACTTGTCAAATTCCGAGTCGTGGTTGCCCCATGTAACGGCATACGGAATGTGGCGCTGCTGTACTATTTTCAGTATGGTTTCAAGTCCTGAAAGTACAGGGGCTCCATACACAGTATCTCCTGTAAATATCACTAAATCAGGCTTTTCGTAATCAAGCACATTGGCAATAATATCTTTTGCAGGTTGAGATCCCGGTTCGGTCACTTTATAATGTACGTCTGAAAATTGAACGATTTTGAACTCTCCGTCGGTGTTGAACTTGAGAGTCGGAGTCTGAGCATGCACGGATATGATGCATAATACCGACAGCAGGCAGATGGTAATAAATTGTCTCATTTTGTATAATTTTGATAAGTCATATTATACAAAAGTAGCAATTCAAATTTAAAAATTGCCTCTCTTTTCTAAAAATTGCAGAGGTGCAATTATATTTTATAATTTTGTGGAGATAAATTTAAAAAAACACGACATGAAACACTTAAAAATTGTTTTTCTTGATGCAAACACACTTGGGAAGGATGTCTCATTTGAGCCGATTTCTTCACTCGGAGAGTATAAATCATACGAATCCACGCTTCCGGAACAGGTCATTGAACGAATCAGCGGCTACGATGTGGTCATTACCAACAAAGTATATATGGGTCGAAAGGAGATTGACTCATCACCCGAGCTGAAATTGATTTGTGTTGCTGCAACCGGGATGAACAATGTCGATCTGGAATATGCCCGTCTAAAAGAAATTTCTGTCAAAAACGCCATTGATTACTCGACAGAGAGCGTTGTGCAGGTTACATTTATGCATATTCTGAATCTTGTGGGCAAGGCTCATTATTTTGATGAATATGTCAAAAACGGAGAATATTCTGAAAGCGGGTGTTTTACGAATGCTATTGTTCCTTTTGCCGAGTTGAAAGGGAAGAAGCTCGGTATTATAGGGCTTGGGCATATAGGCAGCAGGGTTGCCGAGATTGGTGCTGCTTTCGGAATGCAGATTGCCTATTATCCTACTTCAGGGATAGCTCACAGTGATAAATATCAGGCATATTCACTTGAAAAGTTGCTGAGTGAGTGTGACATAATTTCTATCCATGCCCCTTTGAATGAGCGCACTAAAAATCTTGTCGGATATAAGGAACTTGAGATGATGAAGCCTCAGGGACTGATTATCAATATGGGGCGTGGCGGCATCATCAATGAAGCAGATCTCATCAAAGCGCTGAATGACAATCTTATAGCCGGTGCAGCTACCGACGTTTTCACCAAAGAACCTCTACCTGCCGGACATCCATATTTTTCGATTAAAGACAAGGGCAAACTGCTTCTCACGCCTCATATAGGATGGGCGAGCCGGGAAGCCCGCAAATGCCTCATCCAAAAAATTGCCGACAACATCCGATACATGTAAACCGGCGGTGACTGGTTGAAGCCGATTGCTCGTTGATGGCTGGTGGAAGCCGATTGCTCGTTGATGGCTGGCTTGTGATGGCTGCATTGAGATGGGCAGCCCACGATAGCCTGACTGGTCATTTAGATCATGGAGAAAACCGGATACAGAAAGAGGGCGACTTTACTTTTTAGTCACCCTCTTTTTTCTTGCCCTTTTTCTTGCCCCACCCCTTTTCAGAGATGCCTACAAAGGCGTTTTTTGTGACCCCAACAGGATTCAAACCTGTAACCTCTTGATCCGTAGTCAAGTGCACTATTCAGTTATGCTATGGGGCCTTGTATAGTAAAATTATTACTCTGCCGATGCTGAAGCAACAGGCATCTTTTTCTCTCTGATGCGTGCTTTCTTGCCTGTCAACTCTCTCAAATAGAAGATACGTGCTCTACGAACTTTACCAGACTTGTTCAATTCGATTGAATCGATAAATGGTGAGAATAGAGGAAATATTCTTTCAACACCTACACCGTTAGACATCTTTCTTACTGTGAAAGTCTGGGTTGTACCGTCACCGCGTCTTTGGATAACGATTCCGCGAAACTTCTGAAGACGTTCCTTATTTTCTTCCTTAATCTTATAGGTAACTGTAATAGTGTCACCTGCCTTAAATTGTGGGAAAGTTTTAACTTCCTGAGCACAAGCTTGTTCTGCAACTTTAATTAAATCCATTGTTATCAAGTTTTTAGCGCAACGTTGCTACATTATGTACTACCGCAAGAGGTTGCTTTTTGTTTTGGGACTGCAAAAGTACAAATATTTTTAGACTGTACAAATAATTTTCATCAAATTATTGATACTGACACATCTTTTATGCAAATAATGCGAAAACGATGATGCCCGGTAGTCAACAATTAAAGCAAAAATCACAATGATAATGCCAATAAATTATAATGAAAATAGATGATAATGCCAATAGTTCATGGGAGAATAACAATGATGATATGCGCAAGAGCGATGCGCTTATCAAAAAGATAATTTTCAGTATTTCAACCTATTACGTAAATGGAATACATCCATTTTTACTATTGGAAACCCACATACAGCCGTTCTTTTCACAAGTTTCTCTAGAATTTCCGCTACAATCTGTTAATGGGCGTCCTAATTGGACTCCACCGGTTACATTAGCTAATTCAGCGTCTGACACACTTTGTTTATGTTGATTAGTCTGATTGTCCTTGATGTTTTGTTTATTGTGTTTCATTTTGCATACAAATTTTACGGACACAAAGGTAACACTTTATTATAAATTTAAAGCTTTTTTTCATAGGCTGGCATAAATATTACAGCTAAAATGTGGCTGGGGAGTGATTTTGGTGACACGACAAAGCCGGAAGATCATAAATCATTGTTCCATAGTATTATAGAGCGAAATGGTGAAAGAGGCAGATGGAGGGTTTGCAAGCGCCGTGAGCAAAGCGAACGAAAGCGCCCTCCAGATGACTCTTACACCATTCGCTCATCCAACGTTACACATATCCGGCAGGGATTGTTTTCATGGGAGGGTCGCCACCCCGTGGCTTTCAAGGGGCTGATTGCCACAGGGTGAAATCGCTGACTTCAGCGATGATGCCTTCGGTGTGTGTCTGCGGGAGATTGTATTTTTGCTGCTTTCCATCCCGTGGCTTTCGAGGGCTTGATTGCCACGGGGTGAAGTCGCTGACTTCAGCGATAATGCCTCTGGCATCATTATGAATAATTATCTGCATCATCGTATGACTTAGTTGTTCAGCAATAAAGAAAAACGGCGGTGTATATCGTTCATAATCAGCGTTGTGTAGATAGCGTGTGACTTCAGGCGCAAGCAACCAGCGGCGGAGAAGCCAGCGTGTGTGTTACGCTTTGTACATGCAGCCTCCGATGTTGTCGTGTCTCGCCCCGGTGACGGTGCTCAGGCAATTCGGAATGTCCGATACATACATCGCTCCGAGAAGGGCAAATATCAAAGCCTCCTTAAAATTAATTGTCATAGCATCAGGAATGGTATAAACACATTGCGGCGCAAGAAACGACATCCTCTCCACAAGGTATTTGTTAAGGGCGCCACCACCTGTCAGCAGCACCTTCCCCCCTCTTATCTGCTTTCCAATCTGTATTGCGACATGTTCGCAAAATGTGGCAAGAATATCCTCGGTCAGCAGTCCGTATGAGTCTATCAACGGGATTACCACAGTTTCAACCCACTCTCTTCCAAGAGATTTAGGTCCTTTTTGAGTATAAAAGTCGAGATTGTTCAACGCATCAAACAGCGGAATACACACGATACCCCTGCGAGCCATATTCCCGTCCTCATCATACTCCTTCCCGACCTGCCTCGTATAATAATTCAGCACATAATTTACCGGAGAAATATCGAACGCCACTCTTTGCCCATTTTCAGTAAACGAGATATTCGAGAAACCTCCCATATTGAGACAGTAGTCGTATTCCGCAAACAGAGACATGTCTCCAATCGGAACAAGGGGAGCCCCCTGCCCGTACAGAGCCACATCAGTAGTGCGGAAATCACATACGCAATCAACACCCGACTCAGCGGCAATACCCGCCCCGGAGCCTATTTGAGCCGTAAATCTCACTTCAGGCTGATGAAATATGGTATGTCCGTGAGATGCAATAAGGTCGGGCTTCAGGTCATTTTCACTAATAAAACGGGCCACTTCACGTCCGAGATACAAACCATAATCCGAATTAAGCCTGGCATACTCCATAGCATTCATTTTCTGGGCTGTCGAAAGCGCACATTTCATATCCTGCGGATAAGAATACGACTCGGCCTTAACGATTTTGTACTCCCATTTGCCATCGTACTTAAAATCGACACAGCACAAATCCAGACCGTCAAGCGATGTTCCGGACATAAGCCCGATAACATTTATTCCTTTTTTGAGATCATATTTTTCCATATTGCAAGGTTTTGGGATTTACCAATTAAATTCTTTATTTACAATAGTTTCGTTACCACAATTATCTTGTGCGATGACGGTCATCGTATGCCGCCCCTTTTTGTAACGCCCCCTCTCAATCATAGCTGTCACCTTCCCCCTCTTGAATTGGGAAAGAACCCACTCTCCGTCAACCTCCACCGAGACAAACTGCACCCCTGAAAATTCATCTTTCACATAGATAACGGCTTGTCCGTTACTATTTACAAGTACCCCTTTTCTCTCCTGAAAACTGATTGTCGGGGCAATTGTATCTATACTTACACAATATGTTCCGAATCGTGTATGAGTCGAGACTCCGCCCTCTTCCCATTTGCCTCCCGCATAGTAAAGCCGGCCATTTGAATAGCGTGCTATCAGAGCCTTTGACCGGAGGGTGTCGGGAATATTGCAATTTATTTTAAGGTAGGCCGGACGGTGCATCGGAACGCTTTCGTCACCCATTTTCCACACAGAGGAATATATTCCGTTGTGAGGTTGAGCTTCCATAATCTTGTTGTATGGAAAATTTATTGAACTGTATAGTGCGGACGTCGGGACAGCGAATGTTATCTCCTTATTTTTAAAGACATTAGGAGCAAACCAAAGCATTTGAACCGACTGTAAAGTGTCCGGAAGATGGTCAGGATGAGAAATGGAATCGTCTCTCTTGACTTTATACGACAGAGAGGATGTATTGCCATGCTCGTCTTCCACATCAATATTGAGTTTATGCTCTCTATAGTCGTCAAGTACAACCAATCCACCTGTCTCGGAGGCTATTTTACAGGATAACAAATTGCCCGGCTCGATATACGTGCGGACAATATCGTCTCCCCCTCTGTAGCTCTCGCGGTACTCTATCAGACTTTGGATATACCTATCTTCAGACCATGGGATATTTCCTATTTTAAACCTGAAAATCAAAGTGGTATCAAGGGTTACACGATACTCTTCGATGGCAAGTTTGGACCATGTTCCGGGTTGTTTATCCACTGCATCTATCCCGATATAGCTTTTGGCAGGCAGCATTACTACTGTTCCGTTTGAAACAGGTCTTGAAATGGTTCTCAACTTATAAGAGAATGGCACCTGAAGTGAATCGCAGAAACCGTAGAATATAATCTTCTGAAATACCGGAGGTACCTTGTCCTCTATTTCGTAATAGCCTTGTTGCAAATAATTTATAGGGGTTTCTGATGGCAGTTCACGTACTTCGAGGTGAAGATGCGGACCGGCGGATGCTCCCGTACTTCCCACTTTACCTATTATATCTCCTTGAATTACAGGCATTTCTCCGGGAGCAGGAGATATTGAAACGTTATAACTCCGTTTGGAATACTGCTCCTCTTTCACCATCTTGGCAATATAGTCTGAGAATGAAAGCATGTGGCCGTAAACGGACACCGTACTGTCGGGATGGGTGATATAAACAGCATTGCCGAAGCCCGATACGGAAACCGAAATCCTTGAGATATATCCGGACTTTATGGCATGTATTGGGTCCCCCACTTTTCCACCAGTCCTAAAATCGTATCCGGAATGAAAATGGTCATGCCTCAACTCGCCATAAGTTCCTGAAAATGAGATAGGTATATCTAAAGGTAGTATTGGTTTTTCCTGTGCACCAATTGTACAGAAACATAAAAACAAAGAGCAGAATGAAAGTAGTCTCTTCATTCTAACCGAACATTTTTTTAATTCGGTCAAATAAATTTCTGTCATCCTTATCGGGATTGGGCCTGAAAGTAGGTGAAACTTTCATTTTTTCCATCATCTCCTTCTCCGACTTGTCGAGTTTCTTCGGAATCCACACCTGAACATAGACAAGCAAATCTCCTGTACCATAGCCATTTAAATCTGGAACGCCTTTACCTCTCAATCTGAGAACTTTACCAGGTTGTGTCCCCGGCTCAATCTTGATTCTCAGTTTGCCGTCAACAGCCGGTATTTCGGCATCACATCCCGTGATTGCATCGGGTACCGAAATAAACAACGAATAGATCAAATCGTTTCCGTCTCTCTGCAACTCTGTATTGTTCTCCTCCTCAATGACTACAAGCAAATCGCCGCTAATCCCTCCGCTACGGGCCGCATTACCTTTACCTTGAACTGTAAGCTGCATCCCTTCGGCAACACCGGCAGGAATCTTGAAAGATATTTCTTCTGCGCTTTTGACAAGTCCCGAACCACCGCATTTCCTACACGGATTGGTGATTTTCTTCCCCTCTCCTCCACAATAAGGGCATGGAGAGGACGACTGCATCTGGCCGAGAATGGTCTGTGTGACTTTGGTAACCATACCTGTACCATGGCAGTGATCACAAATCTTGATATCCGCTTCCGAAACGGCTCCGCGCCCGTGACAATCGGGACACGAGACTGCTTTGTTGATTTTAACCTTTTTCTCTACTCCGTGGACTATTTCCGACAGAGTAAGTTTTACCCTTATCCTTATATCCGAGCCTCTCGGAACTCTGCGTTGCGACCCGCTGCCTCCGAATCCGCCAAATCCGCTGAATCCACCGAATCCGCCGCCGAATCTGCCTCCGAAAATATCTCCGAAATTGGCAAATATATCGTCCATTGAGAATCCGCCTCCACTAAATCCTCCACCGGCAGCGCCACTCATCCCTGCGTGACCGAACCTGTCGTATCTGGCTTTCTTGTCCGGATTACTCAATACATCGTATGCCTCTGCTGCTTCTTTAAATTTTTCTTCAGCTTCCTTGTCACCCGGATTTTTATCCGGATGGAACTCGATGGCTTTCTTACGATAAGCCTTTTTTATCTCTTCTGGTGTGGCCTCTTTGGAGACACCAAGTACCTCATAATAATCTCTTTTTTCTGCCATAATTAAATTCCGATAACGACTTTGGCAAATCTTATTACCTTGCCGTTAAGCGTATATCCTTGTTGTGCTATATCTATTACTTTATTTTTTTGTTTCTTATCTTGTGCAGGAAATTGTGCCACAGCTTCATGAAAATCGGTGTCAAAATCTTTGCCCACCGCATCTATTTTACTGACACCTTTTGATCTCAAATAACCTACAAGCTTATTGTATATCAATTCTGTACCTTCAATAGCCGCCTTATCGGCAGCATTAGTCTCCTTCAAGACCTGAAGAGCCCTTTCACAATCGTCCAATACAGGCAGGAAACCTACGAGAACGTCCTCACTTGCCGTTCCGATAAGATCCAAACGCTCTTTGGCCGTACGTCTGCGATAGTTGTCAAATTCGGCATAAAGACGAACATATTTATCCTTTGCTTCGGCAAGCTCTTCTTTAAGAGTTTTCAACTCATTCCTTCCGTCATCGGCATGAGTTTCGGATGGCTCTTCTGCTCCGGCTGCTGCCTGTTCAATTTCGGCTGCACTTTCCAAAACAGATTCATCCTGCTTGTTATCAGACATTTTATTCTGATTATTAACGTGTTCCGTATGAGGATTATTCATATTGGTAGTTGATTCGCTGTCTTTTTCCCTATTTGATTTGTTCTTCTTCATTACTACTTTATTTAAAAATTACGCAAAGATAGAAACAAATTATTTGCCATACGACTATCAGCGACAAAATGGCAGAATAATGTGACTGTTTTTTCATACCTTTGCACCCATGTTTGAGCAAATCGCCAATTTCCTCTCCACTACGCCTATTTGGTCTGTGGAAATGCTCTCCGTCCTGATTGGAGTGGGTGCATTTGTAGGATTTGTCAATACTATTGCAGGACTTGCCACATCCATTTCATACGCACTTTTTATGGCAATGGGAATGCCTATTAACATCGCCAATGCAACAACAAGATTTGGTGTATTGGCTCAATTTTCTGTAAATTCACTCATTTTCAAGAAAAAGGGATACCTCGATGTATCGCTTGCCACAAAAGTGGGTATTCCGGTGGCTCTCGGTGCATTTCTCGGAGCCGAACTTGCCTCCAAACTCCCAACCAACATCATAGAGATAACCATGGGGTGTATGCTGCCCGTGATGGGTGTTCTGCTTTTGATTGACAAAAAAAAGTTTACGGAGAAATACAAATTGACAGGCTCTTCCAAAATGTCTGTGTGGAAATACCTTATATTTTTTATTATCGGGATTTACGGAGGATTTACTCATGCAGGTGTGGGATTGCTCATAATGTTCGGTTCTTTTCTTTTTCTCGGTCTTGACCTTGTTCACTCCAACGCCATCAAGCAGCTTGCTGTAGTAATCTATACCCCGATAGCTCTTGTCATATTTGCATATCACGGACAGATTAACTGGCCTGTCGCCCTGATTTATTCTATAGGAAATATCATCGGAGGAGTTGCAGCATCTATGGTTGCAATCAGGTGGGGCGAAAAAATCATCAAAATCTGTGTCCTGATAGTTGTTCTTGCCATGTCGGCATATCTTATCGCCAAGCAGCTAATCTGAAAATAAAGAAGCCGACCATAATTGGCCGGCCTCTCTCAATCTTATTGCAGACAGCAGTAATAACTATGCTTTATCGTTGCTGCCCAATACGTTAACTACTTTATGCTTGTAAAGTTCTTTCAATTTGTCTCTTGCAGGACCAAGGTATTTGCGCGGGTCAAATTCGGCAGGTTGTTCAACAAACACTTTTCTGATGGCAGCTGTCATGGCAAGACGGCCGTCGCTGTCGATGTTTATCTTGCAGACTGCAGATTTGGCAGCCTCACGCAACTGACTTTCAGGAATACCGATTGAATCTTTAAGTGCTCCGCCATAATGGTTGATTTCGGCAACAATATCTTGAGGCACACTTGATGAACCGTGAAGCACGATAGGGAATCCGGGAATACGCTTCTCTATTTCATGAAGAATATCCAGGCGGATTTCGGGTTTCTGCCCCGGTTTGAACTTGAATGCACCGTGAGAAGTACCGATTGATATTGCAAGAGAGTCAACACCCGTCTTCTTTACGAAATCCTCAACCTCTTCAGGCTGAGTGTAAGTGTGTTTTTCGGCATGAACATCATCTTCCACACCTGCAAGAACTCCGAGTTCTCCCTCTACCGTAACATCAAACTTATGTGCATATTCTACAACTCGTTTGGTCAGAGCCACATTTTCATCATAAGGAAGCTTTGAACCGTCAATCATGACAGATGAAAAGCCGTATTCTATACATGATTTACACAATTCAAAAGTATCACCGTGGTCAAGGTGAAGAACAATCGGAATATTGCAACCGAGCTCTTTGGCATATTCGACAGCTCCCTGAGCCATGTATCTCAACAAAGTCTGATTGGCATATTTGCGTGCTCCGCTTGATACCTGAAGTATGACAGGCGATTTGGTCTCGACACAAGCCTGAATGATGGCCTGCATCTGTTCCATATTGTTAAAATTAAAAGCAGGAATTGCATACCCGCCTTTTACTGCTTTGGCAAAAATCTCTCTTGAGTTTACCAAGCCTAAATCTTTGTAAGAAATCATATTATTTTAATTTTGATTTGAATTTTCAAGTAAATAAACAGCAAGTGCAAAAATTATGCAAATGTTGTGCAAAAATATATGTTTTTTGATAATTGTTTGCTATATTTGTAGGAGAAAATTTTAACCAACTAATCTATATAATTATGGAAATCATTACCAAAAAATTAAACTTCACAGAAACACTGACTGACGGTGTCAAATCGGGTATCGCTAATTTCTTCCCATTATTTTTGACAACATTGCTGTACATCATCACATGCTGGATTCCATATCTGAATGTGGGAACGACAGTGGGATTTTACAGAGCCATACTAAAGATAAGCAAGGGTGAGAGTGTTGACCCTGTAGCCATTTTCAACAAGGAGAATTTCAATCAGATCGGTGACGTATTCCTGCTCCTCGGCCTTATGAGCATGGGTATCACCATCGGCTTGTGTTTCATGATTCTTCCTGCAATCGTTATTTCTATTGCTTGGGGTTATGCAATCTACATTCTCATAGACAGGAAGGAGACTCCAACCAAAGCGTTGACTTTGAGTTACAAGATTACTCTCGGAGAAAAATGGACCATATTTTTCCTCAATCTGGTTGTAGTTCTATGTATAGGCCTTATAGCATGGATATTGTCGCTGATTCCTGCAGTAGGTTCAATTCTCGCTTTTCTTGCAAGTTTAGTTATGGCTGCAATTTACATCGGGGTGGAAGCTTCAATTTACAAAAGACTGTCTGAAAAATTTATAGAAGAAGGCGAAGTTAAAGAATAATTTGTCTTCATATCACTTATGGCTGTTTCACAACTTTCATTACGAAAAAATGTGAAACAGCTATTTTTTTGCAGAAAATTAAAACAACTTACCTGATAAGTCAACTATTATTGATATTTTTGCAAAAAAAATGGAACCGATCAATCTACAGGAATCCCGCTGGTACGATGTTCAGAAGCAGGATTATCAAATAGCAATTTTACCGTGGGGCGCCACAGAGGCGCACAATTATCATTTACCGTACGGAACTGACACCCTCTTGGCAGAACATGTTGCCATCAAGGCATCTGAGATAGCATGGCAAAAAGGGGCGAAATGTGTCGTCCTCCCTCCTATCGGATACGGAATCAACACGGGACAAATGGACATCAAATTATGCATGAATATCAATCCTTCCACACAAATGGCTCTGATTCACGATATTCTGCAAGTATTAAAAGGACACGGCATCAAAAAACTGATTATTTTCAGCGGACATGGAGGGAATGATTTTGTCCCGATGATCAGAGAATTGGGACATGAATACCCCGATTTCATTATGGTGACAACCAAATGGTGGATTGCAGAGAAGCCTGAGAAATATTTCATAGAACCGGGAGACCATGCAGGAGAACTTGAAACATCCTGTATGCAGGCTTTCAGGCCGGAACTTGTCTATCCTCTCGATATTGCAGGCGACGGAAAAGAGCGGAAGATGAAGATTGCCGGCTTCAGGGAAAAATGGGCATGGTCACCACGCAGGTGGACCTATGTCACCGACAGTACAGGATGCGGATGTCCGTTTGAAGCCAATCCCGAAAAAGGCAGGATATTTTTGGGAAAATGTATTGATAAAGTTGCCGACTTTCTTGTTGAATTTTCCAAAGTCAAAAACGAACGCGACCTTTACGAAGACTAATCAGTATGAAAGAAAAAGTAATAATATTTTCAGCCCCATCAGGATCGGGAAAGAGTACAATAATTAATCATCTGCTCACAGGATTCGATAATTTGGAATTTTCCGTTTCGGCCACGTCAAGAGCACCGCGCGGAGAGGAACGGCATGGCAGAGAATATTATTTTTTCTCTCCGGAAGAGTTCATTGCCAAAGTCGAGAACGATGAATTTATCGAATATGAGGAGGTTTATGCCGGTTCATATTATGGAACTCTCAAATCGGAACTTGCGCGTATATGGGAAAAAGGGAATATCATCATATTTGATGTGGATGTAAAGGGTGGAGTTAATCTGAAGAAGCTCTTCGGAGATAAGGCTTTATCTATATTCATCAAGGCTCCCTCTATTCGCGAACTCCGCAAAAGGCTTGTCAATCGCGGTACAGACACTCCCGAAGCCATCGATGACAGGATTCAAAAAGCCAAAAAAGAGGTTCGATATGCCTCAAAATTTGACGTTGTGCTTGTAAATGACAATCTCGAAGAGTGCCTGAGAAGGGCGCAAGAATTGGTTCAATCGTTCTTATCCAAATAAATGACTGTCAACGAGACATATACCTGCAACAAAGTAGCATTATTCTTCGGCTCCTTCAACCCTATTCACGTAGGCCATATCGCTATTTCAAAATATGTCAGAGACAATTGCAGAGTACACAGTGTCAGATTGATTGTATCTCCTCAAAATCCCATAAAAAGCAAAAACAATGTTTCGGCACGTAAACGGCTTGAAGCAGCAAGAGAGGCAGTAGCCAAAAACGGCTTGGACATTGAGGTTTCCGATGTGGAGTTTCATCTGAGAAAACCTCTCTACACTATTAGAACTTTGAGATACTTACGCAAGAATGAGCCTCAATTTGACCACGTTCTTGTCATAGGAGCCGACAATTTAGCAATTATTGAGAATTGGTACAGATGGAAAGAAATTCTTGATGAATTTGAAATATGGGTATATCCTCGTGAAGGATTCAATCTTGTGGAATTGTGCGATAAGTATAAAATTGTTTCAAATTCTTCAAAAATTACTCCCCTTGATGCCCCTTTATACAACATATCTTCAACTTTTATCCGCGAATCGGAGGCAAAAGGTGAAGACATGAGCAGGTGGAAAGTGTAGTATTTTTTATTTAGGGTCGTTTGAGTTTTTAAAAAATCAGGTATTTTTTCAGTTTTTAAAAAATAAAATAGGCCTCCGAGGGCCACCTATGGCATGTGTTGAAAATTTCAACGCTTTTGTTTAATCTTTCAACAGAATATCGTTTCATATTCAAAATAACATACCGAATTTTGCATCATGTCTAAGAATTGAAATCACCTTTCTTAGCAATATTAATTACTATGCTAAAATCAGACTATGAAGTTAATCAAGTCCATATAGGCAACTTAATCAAACAAGTTGTTGATGGCAAGGGCATTTCTTATCAGGAATTTGCAAAGAAACTGCATTGTGAAAGATCTTCAGTGTATTATCTGTTCAGATGCAAAAGCATTGACATAGACAAGCTTGTCAACGTATCCAATGCCCTTAACTATAATTTTATCGAAAATATCTATGTCGCCGGCAGCAAGAGTTCGGCAGTCAAACAGTCAATAGCCGGGCACAATGTATTGATGGTTTCTCTGACGGAAGAGCAGGAAAAGGCCCTTAAGAAGATGGCTGTCAAATCCATATCCGCATCCGAGCTGAAAGATATTTTGTAACGTTATTGTCTTTATCGTTAAGTTTCTTTATATTTGTAGGAAAGTATTTTTTCTATGAATATTGCGTACTATCATGTTGATGCTTTTACAAGCGAGTTGTTTCATGGAAACCCCGCATGCTCGATACCTTATGAGTATATGGCTGTACGACACACTCATGCTCGATTTGGAGGTAAAGCCGTCATTTTCAGCTCAAGTGAAATTAATATTTAAAACATAATAACTATGAGACATCTACTCTTGAGCGTTTGTGCAATACTGTTTGCATCCTCACTGACTATTTCGGCACAGATTCCGTATTGGAACAATGTCCAGATTACCGAAGTGGGTAGAGAATATCCTCGCACCGAATTTGCCACTTTTGACAGCAGAACTTCAGCTATCGAAGGGCAATACGAAGATTCTCCGTATTATCTTTCACTTAACGGAACATGGAAATTTGTCTATGTCGATGATTATCGTACTCTGCCGAAAGATATAGAACAACCCTCTTTTTCCAATTTAAAATGGAAGAGCATTAAGGTGCCCGGAAATTGGGAAAGACAGGGATTCGGCACAGCCATCTATGTCAATATGCCATACGAATTCAAATATGGCAGCGGAATACTCCCTCAACTTCCCGAAATAATACCTGCAGGGGTCTATCGCAGAGATTTCACTGTTCCTCAGGAATGGGACGGCAAAAATGTCTATCTGAATATAGACGGAGCCAAATCGGGTGTATATGTATATGTCAACGGAAAGGAGGCAGGATATGCCGAAAACTCCAAGGACAGAGCTCAGTTCAAGATAAACGATTATATTACAAAAGAAGACAATACGTTGGTAATCAAGATAATGAGATGGAGTACAGGTTCGTGGCTCGAATGTCAGGATTTCTGGAGAATAAGCGGAATTGAACGTGATGTCTATCTGAGTGCGCAGGACAAAATCTCGTTGAAAGATTTCAGAATATTGTCAACTTTGGACACCTCCCTGAAAAACGGTATTTTCAAAATTGACATGATGGTGGACAATGCGGATAGGGAGGTTGTCAATGTATCATACGAACTTATTGATAATAATGGCATTACAGTTGCATCCGGAAGCAGGAAAATAGACGAGGGGATTGCAGCCGGTCAGGAGTGGAAAACCGAAACTCAGGTGTCGTTCAGAACAAAGATTATGAACATAAAGAGCTGGTCTGCAGAAGACCCGCATCTATATACTCTCATAATGAAGGTCAATGACAAATATATACCTTACAGGGTTGGATTCAGACGATTTGAGATTTCGGATTCGATGTTTCTTGTCAATGGACAGCCGGTCAAATTCAAGGGTGTCAACATTCATGAGCATGACATGATTACGGGACATTATGTATCAAAAGAGACCATGCGTAAAGACCTTGAACTGATGCGTAAACACAATATCAACGCCATCAGGACCTCTCATTATCCCCAACCCCGCTATTTCTATGAATTGTGTGACGAAATAGGTATGTATGTCTATTGTGAAGCCAATGTAGAGTCTCACGGAATGGGTTACAACCTGAGAGAAGGGGGTACATTGGGCAACAACAGGATGTTCTACGGCATACACATGGACCGCATTATCAATATGTACGAAAGGTGTAAGAACTTTCCTTGTGTAACGATTCTCTCCCTTGGAAATGAGGCCGGCAACGGATATAACTTCTACAAGGCATACGAATGGATTGAAGAGAGGGAAAAAGGGGAGAACAATATGAACCGTCCGATCTGTTATGAACGGGCCGGACTTGAATGGAATACCGATATGTATGTACCACAATATCCTACTGCCGAATGGTTTGCAGAAATTGGAGAAAAAGGATGCGACAGACCTGTAGTCCCTTCCGAATACTCTCACGGAATGGGCAACTCCAATGGAGGAATAGTCAGGCAGTGGAAAAGTATAAACCTCTACCCTCACCTTCAAGGAGGATTCATCTGGGACTGGGTAAATCAGGGATTTTTGGAGACGGATCCAAATGGCAGGCAGTATTGGACGTATGGTGGCGATTATGGGGTAGATATGCCGAGTGATGCCAATTTCTGCTGCAACGGTATCGTGGCGCCGGACCGCAGACCTCATCCTGCAATGGAAGAGGTCAAAAAAGCCTACTCGAATGTGGCTTTCGACAGAGCCGACCCTTCTCAAGAAAAGGAATTTTACATAATCAACCGCTTTTATTTTACAGACCTCTCAAAATATGATATTTCCTACTCGATCCTTGAAAACAGAAAGAGCATCCGTTCAGGAAAACTTTCGTTAAATACGGCTCCACAGAAAGCCGAGCCATTTAACATATCCTATAAAGGACTGAAATTCAATGATAATTCCGATTATTACATCGTATTTTCAGTAAAAACGAAAGTGGAAGAAAGGCTTATTCCGGCAGGATATGAGATTGCATCCGAACAATTCCCGCTCTCTCTGAAAAAGGCTGTTGCATTTGGAGAGCAGAAAACTCCTTTCAAGATGAAGAAAGGCTCTGCCCTCAAAATAAGTGAAGATGAAGCATCCGTGCAGGTCTCTTCCAATAGGATACACTTCTCATTCGACAAATCTTCTTGTACGGTCAACTCTCTGAAAATAGACGGAAAAGAGGTATTTGCAGAAGGTTACGGCATCCGCCCGGATTTCTGGAGAGCTCCCATAGACAATGACTATGGCAACGGAATGAACCGTAAACTTGCCATCTGGAAAGAGGCCTCTTCTGCATTCAAGAGCAAGGTTTCCGCCTCGATGGATGGAGAAAATGGTGTTGTAAAGGTGACATACGCACTCCCTACCTATAATATATTCGAGGTAAAATATACTATTACGCCATCCGCTGTCGTTCATGTAGGGACATATTTCAGTGCAGTGGCTGCCGATGCTCCAGGAAGTTCATACAAAAATGTTCCGTATATACCGCGCATAGGGGTCAGATTCAGACTTCCTGCCACAAAGGATGCTTTTCAGTATTTCGGTCGCGGACCTGCAGAGAACTATTGCGACCGTAAATACGGCTCAAATATAGGGCTATACAGTACAACAGCATCAGACCAATACTTCCCATACGTCATGCCGCAGGAGTGCGGACACCATTGTGACACACGATTTATCAACTTTGACGGAATAAGCATAGTTGCCGACGACTTCATGGAATTTAACATATTGCGCAACAGTATTGAAGATTTGGATTTGGGAAAGCAGAAGCATATCAACGATGTTACACCACGCGACTATGTCGAAGTTTGTCTCGATTATCGTCAGATGGGCGTAGGAGGCTATGACAGCTGGGGAGCAGTGCCAGACACAGATGCAATGATTCCGACCGATACAAGTTATCGATGGGGATTCACGCTGTATGTCAAATAATTGAGACTATTTTAAGGAATCACTGTTGACAAAGTTGTCAAGGACATATTTGTCAACACTCTCTTCAAGTGAATAGAGCTCTTTGAGGTCAATCTCCCCTTTGGCTCTCCACTTGTCGAGTTTGTCGTAAGCAATCACTCTGACATGCTCCTCAATCGGAGCTATCAGTTGAATATATCCGGTCTGCTGCGCATTGTAAAGCCTATAGAAATCGAAATAGCTCTCTCCGTTGCCTCTTTTGACTGAAAATACTTTATCTTTCAGTTCAAGAGCCTTTTTGCAGACAGGAGAGTTGTGTTTCTTCTCCCCTTTTATAGCCTGAATGACTTGAGGAAGCCCTTTTGAACCACCTTTCACCCATGCCGGAACAGCTATCGAGCACGGAGGATAGCCGAGAGCAGTCCACAATGTGGTCAATTCGGGATTTTCTCCCTTCCTGACACCCTGAATGACAGAAGCCACGGCACTTGTCCTGCGTGGAATGAAATCACAGTCGGGGAAAAATCCGCTTCCGAGAAGATCCTCTCCATCATCAACAGAGCGCCTCAAATCGAGACCTAAAAGCGACTGATAGAAGCCTCTTGAAAGATTGTCAAATATCCAATGAGGCGTAAACTCCTTATTGTGTGCTCCTTGACCTATAATATCCATTGCATTTTGATAACGGATATACCCCTGTCCTCCCTCATATTTTCCGTAGGCGGAGTAATTGGTATAAACCAAAAATCCGTTCGGAGCAATTTTGGTGTCATTTACATCAACCACATAATATCCGTTCGGATAGACCTCGATATATGCGGCAGCGCCTTCGGCATCAATCACTCCGTAATTGGAAGAGACATTCAGCGGCTTGGTGATAGTATCGAGCAGATATATGAACTCTGCCAGATTGCTGCATTTATCGAGAGCAAGTTTCATCACTGTGCCATTATTGACCTTTGTGGCATCATCGACAAGATTGTGCGATTTGGTATTCATGATGCAGAACCCTGTACTGTTGGTTCCGAACCATGCAGTGGTGGATGTACTTCCTAAAGACAACCCTATCCATGGATATTGTCCCTTGTCGGAATACGACATCCTCTGAGGAAAAGAAGTTCCATCTGTGTTCTTCCACATAAGAGGGCGACCGTCTTTAGTGGCCTTCCCTGTAATAATGACCGAAGTGCATGCAAATGCCCCTGTTAGTGAGCACATTAACAGTAATACTATAACAAGCTTTTTCATAATGATATGTTGGGGAATTGTACTGCATAAGAGAATCGAACTCTTATTCCCGGCCTGAGAAACCGGTTTCCTAACCGTTAGAAGAATGCAGCGTTTGGTACTATTTGTGACTGCAAAAATAATATTGTTCGGTTGAATTACAAATTTTTTTTCACTTTATGCAGTATTTCGGCAATTTTGCGTTTAGATTGTAGTAAATTTATTAAACTTCATAAAATGAAAAAAATTGTATTAGCGACATTAGTTGGAATATTAATGCTTTCGTCGTGCACCAAAGAAAATTATTATGACGGAAAGTCAACAATTACAGTAAAGCAATACGTAGATATGCTTTTAGACGGCACATATAGCGAATCAACCGAATATCAGACCCGCTGCGGTCTTCCCGATTTTTCATCCAAGGCAATAGAAGAACTTCTCTCCTATGGAAAAGATTCGAGAATGATTAAATCTTATCCGTGTAACCCAATTTCTTCGTATCACATGGAAGAATGTCCTCTCGGAGTACTGATGTTGTGGACTATTGAGTCAATCAGGGTAAAAGATGATGAGAATTGTGTTAAAATGATGGGGTATCCGTCACTGAATCCGCTTATTCTCCGCGAATCAGACAAGAAATGGGTAAATGATGAAGAATCCCAGAGTGCAGCATACAACGCATATCGCAAATGGTGGGATAAATATCGCAACGACTTTGAATCCGCAAAGAAGCATGACCCGCTCGAAGGGACAGGTTATTCGTGGCGTTAATATGATTCATTACTGTCAGATGCAAGATTGATCGATTGCCAATTTTGCCGAGTTTGCAGTCCGATTCATTTATGCTTTTACAATCGGATTCCAATCCACGGGAGCTGTCACTTCAATCTGCTCTTTCTTTACCGGATGGGTGAAAGTTATCCTGCGCGAATGGAGAGAAATGCCTCCGTCCTTATTGGAACGCGGGGCTCCATATTTCAAGTCACCCTTGATAGGACATCCTATTGCAGCCATCTGAGAACGAATCTGATGATGGCGCCCTGTAAGAAGCTCTATTTCAATAAGATAATACCTATCCGTCTCCCTTATCACTTTATAGCGCAACCTTGCCTCCTTGGCTCCTATCGGAGCTTTTTCCTTAGAATACGCGTATGTCTTGTTCTGCTTCTCATTCCTGACAAGAAAATGGGTCAGTTCACACTCGCAAGGTTCAGGTTTGTCAGCCGTCAATGCCCAATAGATCTTGTGCATGGCTCCTGTGCGGAACGATTCGTTGAGCCTTTCAAGGCATTTTGAGGTCTTGGCAAACACTGCGATTCCGCTTACAGGACGGTCCAAACGGTGCGGAACTCCCATAAACACATGTCCGGGCTTGCCATCACGCATTGCGACAAAGGCCTTCAGGGTCTCGCTCAGAGGCTCATCCCCTGTCTTGTCACCCTGCACTATCTCCCCGCTGCGCTTGTTAAAGATGAGCAGATGATTGTCCTCATATAATATCCGAGATGCGATATCGGCAAATTCCTCTTCAGAGAGGAGCCTATAGACACTATTTTCCATTTTCAGTCAAAATTTGTACAAAGCAAATCAAAAAAACGGACAAATCAAAATCTGACATGTTGTCAGTTTTTAATGATGTTTTCATGAATGGCACAATCTTGGCGAATGGTCAGTCGTGTCTGCTAAAACGGACACCTTACAAACGAATAATAAAAATAAAAAATAGGAGAAAATTAATATGGGAAAAATTATTGGTATTGACCTTGGTACTACTAACTCATGTGTAGCAGTAATGGAAGGTAAAGAACCTACTGTAATCATTAACAGTGAAGGTAAAAGAACAACCCCTTCAGTTGTGGCATTTGCCGACAACGGTGAAAGAAAGATTGGTGACCCTGCGAAAAGACAGGCCATTACTAATCCTCTAAAAACCATCTTCTCTATCAAGAGATTTATGGGTGAAACATTTGACAGAGTACAAAAGGAAGTTGGACGTGTATCTTACAAAGTGGTAAGAGGTGACAACAACACCCCTCGTGTAGATATTGATGGAAGAATGTACTCCCCACAAGAGATTTCGGCAATGGTACTTCAAAAGATGAAGAAAACTGCTGAAGACTATCTCGGACAGGAAGTAACAGAAGCTGTGATTACAGTTCCTGCGTACTTCAGCGATTCACAGAGACAAGCCACCAAAGAGGCAGGTGAAATCGCAGGTCTTAAAGTAAAAAGAATTATCAACGAACCGACTGCAGCAGCACTTGCATACGGCTTGGACAAGAAAAATAAGGACATGAAAGTTGCAGTATTCGACCTTGGCGGCGGTACATTCGATATTTCAATCCTTGAATTGGGTGACGGCGTATTTGAAGTCAAATCGACAAACGGTGATACACACCTTGGCGGTGATGACTTCGACCACGTGATCATCGACTGGCTGGCTGAAGAATTTAAAGCTGAAAACAACGGTCTTGACCTTAGAAAAGACCCTATGGCTCTTCAGAGATTGAAAGAAGCTGCAGAAAAAGCCAAAATAGAATTGTCAAGCCAGACATCATCAGAAATTAATCTGCCGTACATCATGCCTGTTGACGGTGTTCCAAAACACCTTGTAAAGACATTGAGCCGTTCAAAATTTGAACAATTGTGCGACAGCTTGATTCAGGCTACCATTGAACCGTGCCGCAAAGCCCTTTCAGATGCAGGCATGAAGACATCGGACATTGATGAAGTATTGTTGGTTGGTGGTTCGACACGTATCCCTGCCGTTCAACAGATTGTCGAGAAATTCTTCGGTAAGGCTCCTAACAAGGGTGTCAATCCTGACGAAGTAGTTGCAGTAGGTGCAGCAATCCAGGGCGGTGTTCTTGCAGGTGATGTTAAAGATGTATTGTTGTTGGATGTAACGCCTCTGTCACTCGGTATCGAAACCTTAGGCGGTGTAATGACCAAGTTGATTGACGCAAACACCACAATTCCTACACGCAAATCTGAAACATTCAGTACTGCCAGCGATAATCAGCCATCTGTTGAAATCCACGTTTTGCAAGGTGAACGTTCAATGGCTCGTGACAACAAGACCATAGGCAACTTCCACCTAGACGGAATCGCTCCTGCTCCAAGAGGCATACCTCAAATCGAAGTGACCTTCGATATTGATGCCAACGGTATCCTTAACGTATCAGCTAAAGATAAAGCTACAGGCAAAGAACAGAAGATTCGTATCGAAGCCTCTTCAGGACTTAGCGATGACGAAATCAAGAAGATGCGTGACGAAGCTAAAGCAAACGAAGCAGCCGATAAAGCCGAAAAGGAAAGAATCGACAAGATTAACGGTGCAGATGCCATGATCTTCCAGACTGAGAAAAACCTTAAAGAATATGGAGACAAGATTCCTGCAGACAAAAAAGGCGCTATCGAAAATGCTCTCGGTCAATTGAAAGAAGCTCACAAGAGTGCAGATCTTACTGCAATCGACCGTGCAACAGAAGCCTTGAACAATGCATGGCATGCCGCTTCTGAAGATATGGCCAAGGCTGCTCAGGGAGCCGGAGCAGGTGCTCAAAACCCCGGCGCTGGCCAGCAAGGACCATCAGCCGACGCAGGTTCATCATCAAATGGAGACAAAGACGGCGAAGTCACCGACGTGGACTTTGAGGAAGTAAAATAAGACTGCAAAATAAGCAGTAGTTATAAATAAGTAAAAAGCGGTAGCACAATGTGTTACCGTTTTTTGTTGATAAATATTTTTTGATATTTATGCTTGTATGTCGATTATTTATTGTATTTTTGTACCATATTTGTATCGGAACTTAATTAGTTGCATAGTGGAACTAATGAGAACTTATAAAAACAAATAAATACTTAAATACAGGTAGATATGGCGATAAATAAGATTCAAAAGCCTTGTGCAATATGTGGTAAACTGTTTACTCCCAAAACGGTCAACTCTCTTTATTGTTCCAAGAAATGCGGAGAGGCAGCCTATCGAAAGAAGAAAGCCGAGCAGAAAAAGGCGGAACAACTCAAGGCCGTTGCTGACAATGTGCCGAGCGATAGGCCTTTTATCTCCATTCACGAAGCCATTGCCATTTATGGAGTGGCAAAAAGCACTCTTTACCGCCTTATTCGGCAGGGTAAAATACCAGCAATCAATTTGGGAACTCGCTTACTGCGTATCAGTCGCACGGAAATAGAACAAATGTTTCCCGAGCGACAACAAAATGAAAAAAAGATAATAGAAACACCGGCTATCAAACTCTACAACCTCGAACCCGAAAACTGCTATTGCATAAATGATATTTCCGAAAAATTTGGGATATCTCCAAGTACAGTTTACGCCCATATCCGCAAATATTCAATTCCAACTCGGCAGATTGGCAGTTTTGTATATGCTCCAAAGTCAGAAATCGACAATTTGTATAACAATAAGAAATAACGCTCTATGAGAAAATCCATTGCAAACACGAAAGTGTCGGTTAAACTCCGTAAATCAGAATACGCTAACGAATGGTATCTTTATTTGGAATGTTATCCTGTATTTGTGGCGGACAAAACTACACCTCAACGAGTGAGAGAATACCTCAACCGCAGTATTTCAACCCCCATTTGGGACAAATCACGTACCGCCCGCACCACTGCCGATAGTAAGACTTTCAAACCAAAACGAGATATAAACGGCATAATTCAATGCAAAAGCGAAGCCGACCAAGAAGCTTGTATCTATGCCGATGGCGTGCGTAAACTCCGCCAACGTGAATACGATAATGCCGATTTGTACAGTGATACCGAAGCCGCTGAAACTTTAGGACACGCCAACTGATTGAAACAAAAGTATTTGTAAAATAGCCCGATTATCTCGCTAAAAAATAGTAATTTTGCAATCTAATAATACGTTGAATGAATAATAAAACAAAGCATATAATTATCAATGGCGATAGTCGTAAAATGAGTGAATTGAAAGACCAATCGGTTCATTTGATTGTTACCTCGCCACCTTATTGGCAACTGAAAGATTACGGAACGGACAACCAGATCGGATTTAATGATAGTTATGAGAATTATATCAATCATCTGAATTTGGTTTGGAAGGAATGTTTTCGTGTTTTACACGATGGATGTCGTCTTTGCATTAACATTGGTGATCAATTTGCTCGCTCGGTTTACTATGGTCGTTATAAAGTCATTCCCATTCATTCTGAAATCATAAGATTCTGTGAAACTATTGGTTTTGATTTTATGGGACAAATCATTTGGCAAAAGACTACAACAATGAACACAACCGGAGGCGGTGCGGTAATGGGAAGTTTTCCAAATCCACGCAATGGAATTGTAAAATTGGACTTTGAATATATTTTGCTGTTTAAAAAACAAGGCAATGCTCCTAAACCCACATTGGAACAAAAAGCGGATTCGGCAATGACCAATGAAGAATGGAATACATATTTCAATGGACATTGGTGCTTTTCGGGAGCAAAACAAGACAAGCATTTGGCAATGTTTCCCGAAGAATTACCACACCGCCTGATTAAAATGTTTTCTTTTCCCGAAGAAATAGTCTTAGACCCATTTATGGGAAGTGGAACAACTGCATTAGCGGCAAAAAATCTTGGTCGAAATTCAGTTGGTTATGAGATTAACCCCGAATTTATTCCGATAATTAAATTGAAGGTTGGAGAAAATAATCTTTACGCTACGCCGGAAATCGAAGAAATAAAACAAGATGTAAATATTGACTTTGATGCCGAAATAGGAACTTTGCCCTATCGTTTTGTTGATACGCATAAAATTGATAAGAAAATAGATGTCAAAAAGTTGCAATTCGGCTCAAAAATTGACGCACAAAGCACTACACGACGCGAAGAATTGTTTTTAGTAAAAGAAGTGATGAGTCCCGAATTGATAAAATTAAATAATGGGCTGATTATTCGTTTGATAGGGATAAAACAGAATCCGCGGATAAATGGACAAGCTACAGAATATTTAAAAAATAAATTATCAGGCAAACGTGTCTTTTTGCGGTATGACGAGCAGAAATATGACACACAAAATAATTTATTAGCGTATCTATATTTAGAAAATAAAACTTTCATAAATGCTCATTTGCTGAAAGAAAAATTGGCTTTGGTGGACGAATCGATGAATTATAAATACAAAATAAAATTTAATACTCTTTGCAATGGCTAAAAATGAAATCAAACGTTATTCCTTGAATTTTGGCAAGAAAGAAAAAGTATTGAACTATGCTTGCCAAACGTACCAACTCTCTCGACCGAATAAAGTCGGTGCGGTAATGGCTTTGATTAGGGAATGTCAGCCACAAACCATTGAAGAATGGGAAAAATGGTATTTTGAAAATGCCCAAACCGACGGTAAAAACTCATTTAAAATCACAAAGGAAAGTTTATTAGAACTTGGCGAACGCCTTTACGCAAAAATTACCGAAGTCGTTATCCCAGAATGGCAGGATGCTTTCAATCATTTGACCAAAGAAGATTGTATTGATTATATTTATAACCTCACAATCAACCGTACTTTTGACGGCTATTTGCGTGAAAAATCCGTTGTAAACGATGGCTTGGCAAAAATATTCCCCGAATTGACTTTTGATGAAAGCGACCCCGAATTAGACCATGCCGGCGATATTGATTACATTGCAAAAGTTGGGAAAAAAGCCATTGGCATTCAAATAAAACCGGTTACGGCAAAAGCAAATTTCGGTTCTTATTCCCTTACAGAAAGAATGAAAGCAAGTTTTGCAGATTTTGAAGAAAAATTTGGAGGAAAAGTATTTATCGTTTTCAGTTTGGACGGTGAAATTGCTAATAAAGAAGTGATTGAGGATATAAGGAAAGAAATTGAAAGACTAAAATAATTTTTGCAATGGCAGAGGTGCAATTTTCAGTAATGCAACTGATAGAAGAATCAGCGAATTCGGGAGATAGATTTGTTTTTCCGACACAAAATACTTTTGCTACGATTGAAAATGACATTAAATTTAATGACAATCAAACTCTCTTTGAAATTACAGTTGAAAAAACGGAAGAATATACGTTTTTTGTTTTCAATTTTGGAAATCCAACACCACGAGACGAAAAATTAACCAATATACATACTGGGGAAAAACGAGAAAACAGTCGTACAATTACAGAGGTTGAATTAAATAACCAAGCATTTTTTCTTTATCATTATAAGAAAAAATTATTGTATCTATCGAACTCGCAAAAGAAAACAACATTTGAAAGAATGCTTAAAGAAAAGCTGAATATTGATTTTAAGCTCAAAACGCTATTCAAAAATATAGATGATTTTTTGCATACTCTCAAAGAGTGTAATCGCATAAATTTTTCTCATATCAATGATTTGTTTAGCGATGATAGTACTAAAAAACAAGCACTTGTTGATTTGACAGGGACAGATGCGCCTAATGAATTTACGATAACAGCAAAATACAGTGAACATAAAATTGAAAATTTCATTAGGAATTTATCGCAAGAGAAATCGGACAATAAAATATCTTCCCTCATTATCAACGGTATTGATGAAAATGGTTTTGGAATTGTCTATAATACAGAGAGTTTTCAGCAGAAAATCAAAATTGATTGTACAAAAGATGAAAACGGCAAATTTGACATTACAGAAATTAAAGAAAACCTGTTAAAAGCAATAAACCAATGAAAGGAAAAGATTTAATATGGTTTTGGATTCTATTTTCCACTTCTTTCATTGGTGGTCTATTTTTATTTGATAGTGAGTTTGATGCATATTCTGATTTGATTACGTATTTGTCAATAATGATTGGTTTTAAAATATCTTCACTTTCCATATTATTTAGTTCCCCATTACGAAAAAAACTTTGGGATACAAAAAACAAATCATACAAAACCGAATTACACCGTATAAAAGATTACTACAAACATTCAATTGTTTTTGAAACATTATCTGTAATCGTAATTTTTGTAATACCGCCAACCTTAAACATTGACCTGTTCTATGGGCCTGTTCACTTGGGGAAACAATCAGTCGTTTTGCCAATTCTAATAGGCTCTGCATATTGCCTTTATAAAACTTGTAAAGATTTGTTTCGTATTTTTACTTTTCCTACAAACGATTAGTATTCCCGCTAACAGCAGTGCAACCGCCGTTTTTCAAATTCTCAACGACAACAAAGGCGTTGGCTTAATGTTTGAAACCGAGGGCGACACGTTGGCACAAACCTTTAAGAGCGAACACGGCAACTATTCCGATGGCTTCCGCAAAGCGTTTCACCACGAGAAAATATCATATTTAAGACGAAAAGACCGTGAATATGTAACACT
>JAQUBZ010000021.1 GCA_028686425.1 Bacteroidales bacterium
AGACCTTGCCACGGGCAATGACCGGACAAAAACTTTTTTGGACGTCAAACGTAACTGTCACTATAAAATCACCATTACCAAAGTCAAAAGTTACGGTTATCCGACAGAAGCCGAAGCCTTGAAGAATTCGGGCAGCAACCTCGAATACGAGATTGTCATTACTGACGAGAACGACAACTACACCACTTCTAACGGTCAGTATGCTCTCAGTACCGACAAAAAAGCGGTCGAATTGTTTGACGGTGCAGTAACACCGGAGGCTCTGAAATTCGCGTTGCAGACCGAGAATGCACTCAATCTGTCAACGGCATATATCGAATTTGTCGATGCTTCAAAAACCGCACATGTAGTGATGCCCGATTGATTTACGGTAGCAATATCGGGCGCAACCGACGAATTGACCGTCGTGGATGGCTATATTAAATTGGGGACGGTGACTGCCGACACACGTTTTGCGCTGAAAGCGAACGTCACCGCTGAGTATAAGAATGAGATAATCGCGTTGAAAGGGTGCTACATACACATCAAAATGGGTAATATCGACAAATATATTCCCCTATCGGTATCGTCGGCACTTAACACCGATACGCAGTTCTATTACGGTACGGCAAACTGCTACGAGGTTCCGACCGGTGTGTCCGACAGATATTCGTTCGATGTTACGCCGTTTATAACCGAATAGTATGATTATGAAAATATCGAGCAAAGCGATTTGTGTGTTCCACGTTCTGGAGCGATGTTGTGGAGCGACGTATCATCGACACATATCACGAACGTAGTTGTTGCAAAGAATGGCAAGGGCTATACTTTGAGTTTCGATTGCGACGGAATGGCAGGTAACGCCGTAATAGCCGTCTATGACAAAGAAGACCCGACAGCAGCGGATGCCCGTATATTGTGGAGTTATCACATTTGGGTGAACGACCGCAGCAAGGCCGATGACCAAAAGTGGTCGGTAATCAACACCACCGACCGCACAATTGTCAAGGAGAAATACACGATGATGGACCGCAACCTCGGCGCCACTTCGAATGTGGCTCCCGCGGCTGCCAACAGTTTCGACAACTCGGCATACGGTCTGTTCTACCAATGGGGACGCAAAGATCCGTTTGTGGGAGCTCAAGTTTACACAGATTCGGCTACACGTAAAACACAATACACTCCGACAGGAACATTGACTCCGACATCTGTAACTTCATCGGCAGAATTCGGCACGATAAAATATTCTGTCGAACACCCCACAACCTTCATCGGCGAGAAAGGGAATCCTTACAATACCGGTAGAGATTGGCTGTGGGCTCGCAACAACGCTTTGTGGGGCAATCCAACCACAAGCACGACACCCGATTATTATCCGCGTTCGGTAGGCAGCAAATCGGTTTACGATCCGTGTCCCGAGGGTTATTGCGTTCCGCCGCAGGACGCTTTTACCATGACCATAAAAGCCGCAAGCTTCGGTATCGGTCCAAACGGAATGTCGGCCTATGTTTCGGGTTGGAACTCTGCACCGTTAACATACGGCTGCAACTTCTATTATGAGGATACCAACCCTGTCGGGGCAACAGTCTATCTGCCATGGGCAGGTCGTTTGGATACGGCAGAAGGAAAAGTGGGCAGTGCCGGAACTGACGGATTCTATTGGACGAATACAAATCTGACAAGCGGCAATGCAAATGCCGCGACACGCGCAGGTTTCAACAGTTCCACTTGGAATCCGTTATGGGGTGGCGGTCGTGCAATGGGACAGTCGGTAAGGTGTATGAAAGAGAAAAAGTAGCTGTATATTCTCAAAAATGGTAACCCGGAACGGGTTGCAGCTGTTTGTTTGATTTTTGCAGAAATCTACATATTTTGGCTCAGATGTATTTTTTTATTACATTTGAAGTCAATAGCATTATATAATCTAAATCCGGTAAAGTATGAAAAAAGTATTTATCCTTTCGTGGGTATTGTTTATGATAGTATCAATGAACCACTTGGCGGCCCAGGAATATAGTGAGTTTCAAGATGTTGCCAAAAAACAAGAGACAATTATTCTCAATCAGAGGATGTCGGATGTTTCTTACGTTGATATTGTAAGATTGGCCGGACCTCCGAGGGCTGTGCAGACAAGAAAGCCCAATTGTGAATTTTTAGACTCTTTAAGGGACAATCAACTTACTTTTTATTCATATATTTTTATACCTAAAACTGTTAAACAGGGAAGCAAATATCCGCTTCTCGTATTCCCTCACGGTGGGATTCATGGGACTTTTGCATCGTCATATACCCATATTTTGAGAGAAATGGTCTCTCAGGGGTATATTGTGATAGCTCCGGATTACAGAGGCAGTACAGGATATGGCAAATCATTCTACAGATCTATTGATTATGGGGGTCTGGAAAACGAAGATGTCCTTGCTGCGCGAGATTATATGGTGGATAATTATTCGATTGTAGATTCTTTGCGTGTCGGAATTATGGGATGGAGCCACGGAGGTATGATTACTTTGATGAATATACTGAGATACCCGGAAAAATATGCCGTGGGGTATGCCGGTGTCCCTGTAAGTGATGTGGCTTACAGATTGAGTTATCAGGAATCGGGATATAAAGATAATTTTTCTCCGAAATATCACGTCGGGTCGCTGCCTGAAGATAATCCGCAGGAATATGCAAGACGTTCGCCGGTTACATACGCCAGGTATCTTTCCAAACCTCTGATGATTACCACATGCATGAATGACGATGATGTCAGTGTGACCGAAGTAAAGAGGATGATAGATTCACTTACATTCTATAATAAGAGCTTTGAATATGAAATATATCCGAAGATGCCCGGAGCGCATGTATTTGAACGAATTGACACCAAAGAGGCATCCGAGGTACGATATAAAACTTATAAATTTCTGGAGAAATATTTAAATCCACCATTTAAATTCAAATCATATAATGAGATGCGAAAGGCCGGCTATATGTATTATTAACAATAAACAAAGTCGGGCACAACACATAATCTGATAATATTCGGTTGATTATATTGTTTTGAGAGCCTTTCACGGGACTCGAACCCGCGACCTGCTCATTACGAATGAGCTGCTCTACCAGCTGAGCTAAAAAGGCTTTTGGAGCGCAAAGATAGGAAGAGTTGTCATATTTTAAAAAATATTAGCAAATTTTCTATATTTTTGCAGGATAAATATAACATTATATGAATCCAGTAGCAATAGTAACAGGAGCGACTTCCGGAATAGGTAAAGCTGTCGCAAAGTCCTTAGCAATAAAAGGTTATAATCTGATTATTACAGGAAGACGCACAGAACTTCTTGCGGAGTGTGAAAATGAGTTGAAAAAGGAGAATGTGAAAGTTCTTTCACTCCCTTTTGATGTGCGCATCGAATCTGATGTTGAAAAATATTTGGGAAATCTGCCCGGAGAGTGGAGAAATATTGCGGTTCTTGTAAATAATGCAGGGCTTGCAGTGGGACTTGATCCTATTCAGAACGGAGTGTTGGACGATTGGGAGAGGATGATTGATACCAACGTAAAGGGGCTTCTATATGTGACCAGAGTTGTCTCTAAAATAATGATTGATAACGGTAACGGCGGACACATCATCAACCTCGGCTCTATTGCAGGCAAAGAGGTTTATCCTGACGGAAATGTTTATTGCGCAAGCAAACACGCAGTTGATGCCCTTACCAAGGGGATGAGAATTGACCTGCTTCCTTACGGCATCAAGGTGTCTCAGATCTGTCCGGGTGCGGTTGAAACCGAATTTTCAAAGGTTCGCTTCAAAGGTGATATGGTACGTGCCGACAATGTATATAAGGGATTTGTCCCACTCAGGGCTCAAGATATTGCCGATGCCATTATGTTTATGATTAACTGCCCCGCACACGTAAATATCAACGATATGGTGATTATGCCCGTAGCTCAGGCCAGCTCCATGATTTTTAATAAAAAGTTATAATTTGAAGGGACTGAAATATTTTAGTTCTGAAAAATCGCCTTTTTGTCGATAAAAAAGGGCTTTATATCGAAGTTGTTTTTTTGTTTTTTTCGGATGTTGTTATTTTGCTTTTGTACAATAACAACAAAAGAAATGAAACATTTTACAACTTCTTTTTTAATTTTAGCTATAAACCTGTTGTGCTGTTCAAGCGCCATGGCTCAAGAAACCGAATCTGCAAGGTCGTGGAGTCTTAAAGAGTGCCTCGACTATGCAAGAGGGCACAATATTCAGATTCGCAGCATGGAGATTACAAAACAGAGCTCCGATGCCGATTTAGAGCAGGCCAAAGCGCAACAGTATCCTACTTTGAGCTTCGGCACCAACCACAGTGTCTCTTTTCAGAATACTGCTTCATATAACGAATATATGGAGAAAAACGGTGGTACCACATATCAGGGAAGTTTCAATCTGAATTCGGGATATACTTTGTATCAGGGAGGAAAAATCAGAAACAACATCAAACAGCAGGGTCTCTTGAATGAGGCCTCTCAATATGACATGGAGCAGGCTGTGATGGATGTCGAAATTTCCGTGGTTCAGGCATATCTGCAGATTCTTTATGACAATGAAGCTCTGAAAATCAATAATCAGGCTGCAGAGTTGTCAAATATTCAGGCGGAGCGCGGAGAGCAGATGTATATGGCGGGGTCGATTTCTAAAGGGGATCTTGCTCAACTGAAATCTCAATATTCAAGTGACAAATATCAGGTGGTTTCTGCTGAAAATGCTTTGGCTGTCTCAAAATTGAAACTGAAACAGTTGCTGGAACTCGATATTGAAGAAGATTTCAGTGTGGAGTTTCCCGAAATTGATGATGAATCGGTGACGGCCCTGATCCCTCCATTGAAGGAGATTTATTTTACGGCACTTGAAGAGCTGCCTCAGATGAAAAGCAGCAATCTGGGTGTTGAAGCATCCAATCTGGGTGTTGCGGTGGCAAAGGCGGCATATTATCCATCCATTTCTCTAAGTGCAGGAGTGTCAACCGGAATGTATTCGGGTACGGGAGTGTCGTTTATCGATCAGCTTAACAATAAACTCGGTGAAAATATCGGATTGAGCCTCAGTATTCCCATTTTCAACAATAAACAGGTGAGAACCAATGTCACAAAGGCAAAATTGCAGAGTGAAACGTCACGCCTTCAGAATGAAAGCGATAAAAAACAATTGCTCAGTACAATAGAATCATTGTACAATGACGCAGCTTCTGCACAGAGCAAATACACAGCGGCTAAAGAACAGCTGACGGCTGCTCAGACAAGTTATGAGATTGTTTCAGAACAATTTGATGCGGGAATCAAGAATACCGTGGAGTTAATCACCGAAAAGAACAATTATATAAGCGCTCTGTCACAGCTATTGCAGACAAAATATCAGGCGGTGCTCTCAATCAAGCTATTGAACCGATATGTCAATAAACCAATCGAATTATAAAATACAAAATATGAAAAAGAAAATCATTATCATTACAATTTGTGCGCTGGCAATTCTCGCGGTAGTACTTGTGTCAGTGCTTGGCAAACCAAAAGCGCAATCCCTCTCATATCAGATTACGACAATACATCCGACTTCTATTTCATCGAGCGTAACCGCAACGGGCACTGTCGAACCGATCAAGCAGGTAGAAGTCGGTACACAGGTATCAGGCATCATTTCAAAAATATATGTTGATTACAATTCGGAAGTTAAAGCAGGACAACTTATTGCCGAGCTGGACCGGTCGGTCCTTGCAACCGAACTTGAGGCCTCAAAAGCCAATCTGAATGCTTCAAAGACCGAATACGAGTATCAGAGTGCCAACTACACCAGAATCAAAGGACTGTATGACAAAGGACTTGTCAGCGCAACCGATTATGAAACTGCAGAATATTCATTTTCAAAAGCTAAATATTCATATCAGCAGGCTCAGGCAAATATTCAAAAAGCCGAAAAGAACCTTGGATACGCATGGATTTACTCTCCAATAGACGGAATAGTCCTCTCAAGAGCAGTTGACGAAGGTCAGACAGTTGCGGCCGGCTTCAGTACCCCTACACTTTTTACGATTGCCAATGACCTCAAGAAAATGCAGGTGATTGCGGACGTGGATGAGGCTGATATAGGGGAAGTTGCGCAGGGACAACGAGTTACATTTGAGGTGGACGCCTATCCTGACGACATATTTTCAGGAGAAGTGACACAAGTGAGGCTTTTAGCTACAACTACCTCAAATGTAGTGACTTACGAAGTAGTGATAGACGCTCCCAACCCTGATTTGAAACTCAAGCCCGGACTGACAGCCAATGTTTCAATATATACTCTTGATAAACAGAATATTATAGCTGTTCCTCTGCGTGCATTGAGGTTTACTCCCGACAATTATAAAGGGACAATTCCTGAAAAATGTGTCTGGGGCCAGGGAACTGATGGTTCGGCATATCCGATCGAAGTGACCACAGGGGTATCTGACGGAGTGAATACGGAAATTATTTCAGGACTTAAAATAGGTGACAAGGTAATCACGGGGACACGTCTGTCAAATGGAACTCCGGCAGGAGCAGTTTCACAGGGAGACTCTGCACAGCCGGCCAAAAGTGGCAATAGCAATCCGTTTATGCCTAAACCTCCGACACAAGGACAAAATAAGAGGACAAAATGAGCGAAATAATTAAAATAGAGAATCTTAAACGAGAATTTGTGGTAGGGGACGAGGTTGTGAGAGCCCTCAGGGGACTATCTTTTACCATAAATCAGGGAGAGTTCGTTACCATAATGGGGACGAGCGGATCGGGTAAATCGACATTGTTGAATATCCTCGGATGTCTCGATGTGGCAACTTCGGGAGAATATTATCTTGACGGAGTATCTGTCAAAGATATTTCTAAAAATGACAGAGCTACGCTGAGAAACAGAAAGATAGGATTTATATTCCAATCATACAATCTCCTTCCAAAGACAACTTCCATCGAAAATGTCGAATTGCCTCTGATGTACAACAGAGAAGTCTCAACATCTGAAAGATACAAAAGAGCAGTTGCAGCGCTGGAAGCAGTGGGACTGTCAGACAGACTGAAACACAAGTCCAATCAGTTGTCGGGAGGACAGCAGCAGCGTGTGGCCATAGCACGAGCTCTTGTCAACAATCCGGTTATGATACTTGCAGATGAGGCAACCGGCAATCTTGACACGAGGACTTCATACGAAGTGCTCACGCTGTTCCAGAATCTTCATAATGAGGGGAAAACCATAGTATTTGTAACTCACAATCCGGAACTTGCACAATTCAGCAGCAGAACGATTACTCTTAGAGACGGTCATATCATAAATGATATTCAGAATAATCGTATTGTTTCTGCAAAAGATGTGTTGGCAACGATGCCAAAAGAAGATGAACAAAGTGTTTAAAATGATTGATCATGGATTATAGAAATTTAATAAAAATAGCAATTAAAGCTCTTGCAAACAATAAGATGCGTGGATTCCTGACAATGCTCGGAATCATCATCGGTGTTGCATCCGTCATTTCGATGCTGGCCATAGGAGGCGGTTCAAAACAGAGTATCAGAGAAGAAATCGGATCAATGGGTTCCAATATGATAATGGTAAGTCCCGGAAACGGTCGTTTCGGAGGTGTCCGCCAGAGTGCATCAAGTATGCAGACATTGAAAATGGCTGATTATGAATCGATTGTCAGAGAGGCGAGTTATATTGCCAAAATCACACCCACCGTTAATGCAAGCGGTCAGGTGATAAAAGGGGCAAATAACACACCGACCACCATTTACGGAGTAAACCCAGAGTATCTCGATATCAGAGGATATGTAGTGGAAAGCGGTTCCATGTTTGACGACAATGACGTAAAACATGCAAATAAAGTGTGTGTGGTGGGTAAAACCGTCGTAACCGAATTGTTTCCGAATGGTGAAGATCCTCTCGGTCAAATTATCAGATACAATAAGATACCTATGAAAATAGTGGGAGTACTTCAATCCAAGGGATACAACACTATGGGAATGGACCAGGATGACCTGATTATAGCCCCATATACCACAGTTCAGAAAAGGATTTTGGCAATAACTTATATTCAAGGTATTACAGCTTCGGCCATCTCTGAAGAATATACGGATAAGGCGATAGACGAGATGACTCAGATACTTCAGAGCAATCACGGAATCAAGATAGGGCAGGACAACGACTTCAATGTCCGTTCACAACAAGAGATGATGGAGACCATGAGTTCGGTAATGGACCTGTTGACGGTACTGCTTGCCTGTGTGGCAGGTATCTCGCTGATAGTTGGGGGAATAGGCATTATGAACATAATGTATGTTTCGGTTACCGAACGGACACGCGAAATAGGATTGAGGATGTCCATCGGGGCGAAAGAACGCCATATCCTGTTTCAGTTTCTGATTGAAGCAGTGATAATAAGTGTGGCAGGAGGCATCATCGGTGTCGTAGTCGGTGTAGGAGTCTCCAAGATTATAGCCATGTTCGGCACCCCTACACTTGTACAGGGATACTCGATACTCCTTTCATTTGCCGTGTGCACAATCACGGGAATATTCTTCGGGTGGTATCCTGCAAAGAAAGCATCTCAATTAAATCCTATTGATGCAATCAGATACGAATAAAAATGATAACTTTGAATGTGTGAAAATCAAGATATGGAACAACAGCGAAAGATAGAAAAAAGGTCATCGGCGATAATCGGATTTGTGGCTCTGATTATGATATTCAGTCTGCCGCTGATAATGACTCCGCGCCACGGAACAATGACTGTAGAGATGTATATCGGCATCTGCTCATCAATCCTTGCCTACGTGCTGGTTTTCTTTATTAACTATTATGTACTTATCAAGAGATTTATATTCAACAAACAATGGAGTTGGTTTCTGATAGTAAATCTGGTAATGATAGCAGCCGTGGCCCTATTGCTGGATGTGTGGAACAATTACTACTTCACCCATTTTGTGACTGAAATGCGAAGAAGACCCGTTTCTCCGTTTTTCTGGCCTTTCATTTTGAGGGACTGCATCTTTATGATATTTGTTGTGTCGCTTGCAGTCGGATTGAAAATGACTCTCCAATGGTATAAAGTGGAGCAGGAAAAAACCAAAATTGAAGCCATGGCGAGTCAGGCAGAATTGAAAGGGCTTAAGAATCAGTTGAATCCGCACTTCTTGTTCAATACTCTCAATAATATATACTCTTTGATGAATATTGATTCCGACAAGGCTCAAAATGCGATTCTGGGACTGAGCAAAATACTCAGATATGTGCTGTATGATGACAGTCAGGATAAAGTCCCTCTCGAGAAAGAACTTTCTTTTACCCGTAATTACGTGGAACTTATGTCCCTCCGACTCCCTGAAAATGTACGATTGGAAGTGAATATTCCGGAGTGCGGTTCCGGCAAGATGATTGCGCCTCTGATATTTATTTCCCTCGTGGAAAATGCGTTCAAACACGGAATATCCCCTGATACAACCTCATTTATAGAGATTAATATTGTGGAAAAAAATGACGAAGTGAATTGTGAGGTTAGAAACAGCTATTTTCCAAAGAGTAAAGAAGATAAAAGCGGGTCGGGTATCGGATTGGAAAATCTGAGCCGCAGACTACAGCTCATATACCCGTCAAAACACACCTTTGTGTGTGGGAAACGAGCAGATGTATATGTTTCGGAATTGATAATCAATATGAAGTGATGAAAACCATAAAATGTATCATTGTTGACGATGAACCGCTCGCATTGAATCTGATTGAAGATTATGTGCGCAAGACCCCGTTTTTAGAGCTTGCCGCCAAAAGCGGCAGTGCACTCGATGCTCTGTCCAAAATAAAGGAAATGGAGATAAATCTTGCATTTTTAGATATACAGATGCCGCAACTGAGCGGAATGGAACTCTCTAAAATGTTGAATGGCTGCGGTGTCATATTCACAACGGCATTTGAACAATATGCCGTGGACAGCTATAAGGTCAATGCTATTGACTATCTGCTGAAGCCGTTCAGTTACGCAGAATTTCTTGCGGCAGCGGACAAGGCATACAAATGGTATGAACTTCATAATCAGACAGATATTTATGCTCAGGTGTGCAGAAACATCATTGTCAAATCGGAATATCGTCAGCAGGTGATAAGGGTTGACGAGATAATCTATATCGAGAGTTTGAAGGACTACATAATCATTCATACCGATTCCGGTGAGAAAATACAGACATTGATGAGCATGAAGTCGGTTGAGGAGATGCTTCCCGATAATTTATTCTATAGAGTGTCACGTTCGTTCATAGTGAATCTCAATAAAGTGAAAGTCATTGAACGTAATAGAGTTGTGTTTGGAAAGGATTATATTCCAATCTCGGATAAGGATGCTTTTTTGCGTGCGGTTTCCGCTTTTAAAAAATAATTTGGATATTGACAGCTATTTTTTGTACATTTGCAGACGATGAGAACAATATTGTCAAACAGATACTCTTATTGCTATTCCCGCTCCTTCGATCGGGTGTAGTTTTCTGTTTTATATACAATAACTAATGATGTAACCCGGTCCATGAAGGAGCGGGATTGTTTTTTTCTGACCCCATCAGCCTACGGCAGCTTCCCTCAGGGAAGCAATTTCACGCACTCCCGGCCTTGCCGTATTTTGAAATCACAGATGGAAGCTACTCCGACAATTGAGCGTTCAAAATACACGGCCTCCGTGCGGACCGCTGATGCTGTCTGATTTCTGACCCCATCAGCCTACGGCAGTATTCATTAATTATTTACTATAAAACAACAAATTATGTCATTCGTTAAATTTCATTCGGGAGAGGAGATTCCTCTCGAACTACACAAAGTAAGAATCGTTCAAAAACTCAATCTGGTGCCGATAGAGAGGCGCCGTGACGCCATAAAAGAGGCCGGCTACAATGTTTACAAGCTCTCAACAAGAGACATATTTCTCGACATGATTACCGATAGCGGTGTCAATGCCATGAGTGATAAACAGTTGTCGGCAATGATGCAGGCAGATGATGCCTACGCAGGCTCGCAATCGTGGGAAAAATTCAAAAAAGGTGTCGAAGATGTTCTTGCCAAAAAATACCTTCTACCTGTCCATCAGGGAAGAGCTGCCGAGAACATCCTCGCTCGCACATTTGTAAAACCTGGCAACGTGGTCCCTACCAACTATCACTTTACCACTACTTTGGCCCACATCATGGAAGTTGGCGGCAGCATGGTGGAACTCGTCGGCGATGAGGCCTTTATAATTGCATCATCCAATCCTTTCAAAGGAAATATGGACATCGGCAAACTTGAGGATGCTATTTTAAGGATAAAACCTGAAAATATTCCGTTTGTCAGGATGGAGGCATCTACCAATCTGATTGGTGGTCAGCCATTTTCAATCCGCAACCTGATGGATGTGCGTGCCGTATGCGACAAATACGGCCTGCTGCTTGTCCTTGATGCAAGTCTGCTCGGGGAAAATGCCTATCTCGTAAAAGAGAGGGAAAAAGAGTGGCAGAGCAACTCCATGGCAGACATAATCAAAATGATGACAGGACTTAGCGATATAGTCTATTTTTCGGCCCGTAAATTGACATCGTCCCGCGGAGGCTGCATTTGTACAAACAGACACGATTTATACCTTAAAATGGAGCCGCTTATCCCTCTGTTTGAGGGATTTCTAACATACGGAGGTATGTCTGTAAGGGAAATAGAAGCCATGTCTGTCGGTATTTATGAAACTCTTGATGAGACGATTATCGGACAAAGCGTGTCATTTATCAAATATCTGGTTGACAACGCAGTCAAAGCAGGTGTTCCGATGGTTACACCGGCCGGAGTGCTTGGAGCACACGTCAATGCCATGGAATTTTGCGACCATATTCCAAGATCCGAATATCCTGCAGGTGCATTGACAGCAGCCATGTATCTTTGTGCAGGAGTTCGTGGAATGGAGAGAGGAACCATGTCGAGTATCAGGGACGAGGATGGCAATGATGTCCTTTCGGATGTAGAGTTGCTGCGCCTTGCATTTCCACGGAGAGTATTTACCCTTTCGCAGACAAAATACGTGCTTGACAGGCTGATATGGTTGTACGAGAACAGACGTTTGATAGGAGGGCTGAAATTTGACTACGAGCCGAGAGTATTGCGGTTTTTCATGGGTACGATGCTCCCCACCTCCGACTGGACATCCAAACTTGTGGAAAAATTCAGACAGGACTTCGGAGAGAGTTTGTAGAATTAAGGAAAAAATTATGGTCATGGGTTGGCAGGTCTGAGACTTGTCAATCCATTTTTTTGCAATGTCTCAATTAAATACCTTATTTATAGTATATTATATCATGTTGCAATTGCATAATTTAAAGTCCAAGACAAGTAATGAATATATCAATAATTATGAAAAATTATTATCTTTGCTATTAACAATAAAAAACAACAGTATGGCAACGACAAAAGAATTACTTGAAGAAATAGACTCTTTGGAATTCACACCTGAAGAGACTAAAGAGCTGTTCCGAAAAGTTGTGACGACAGTAGATTCTCTGTGTATAAGTTAGCAGGTTACATATTCGATAAGATTGGTATTTGATATTTTTTATGTATTTTTACAAGTCTGTAATTAATTCAATCATTGTTCATATAATGATGTTCAGTTATGAAAAAATTAGAAAGATTAAAAGAAATATTGGGAGACCTGCATATCAAGTATCAATGTAAGATTGGAAAGGCAGTCGATATAAGGATTGACTCCAAATTTCCCGGTAATGTGCTGTCAAATATGTATCCTAATTCGTTTGAGATGGACGGAGTTCACTACGGTTCCATGGAGGGATTCCTTCAGTCGCTGAAGTATCTCTGCGAGGAAGATCGATTGAAGGTGGGTAAGCTGTCGGGTAAGGCGGCAAAATTCAGATCAGTAGATTCATGGATTGCACGAAGAAATCTTTATATCGGTAATCAGTGGTTTAATAGGGACAGCATTAACTATCAATGGTTAATCTACAAAGCTTATTATTCAATGTTCATGCAGAATATGAATTTTCGTATTGCTCTTGCCGATACGAAACGTAAAATTATTTATTATACAACAGGAGAGACGGATTCTCGCTCCGCGATTCTTACAGTTGATGAGTTTATGAGTGTGTTGCTGTGGCTCCGCAGTCAATTGGATGGAGTTGCCAAAGATAATCCTTTTTCATTCAAATGCCAAATAGACAAAGCATTGGCTCGAATCATAGAACGGGCTGAAAAAGAGATGCATGATGATTATTTCGAAGAAATAGTCGAAAATCTTCACAATCCGGAGCAGAATACATACTGTAAGGATTTCTGCTTGCAGCTTTCCACTTTTTATCGAAATCAGTTCAGGGGCATTGTTATGTTCAAGTTAGGTGCGGTACATCCCGATTCCGGCAAGATATACTACGCCACGCTGTCTCGTGGTCCCAAGGAAGAGATTCTAAAGAATATATCTCTCGACAACCTTAATAGAATTGAATCTATCCTCCGCAAAACATCGCAAGAGCTTTTGATTTCCGATAAAACCAATTAGAGATTGTTGCTATTTTTTCTTAAATCGGAGCAGCATTTCTTTGTCTTCAGGGCTGATGCGGAAGCTGTCACGGCACTTTTGGACCCCTTTGTTGATGGTAAATTTGTTCAGTTTGTGGGTTTTCAGATATTCGAGTGTCTTCTCCCTCTGCTTAGTGAAACATTCGGCAAACAGCCATGCGTTGACCATGTTGACGTAGTATTCTTCTTCGTTCTCAAACGAGTTCATGGCCGAAAATATGCGATCGATATAGGAGTCGTCATCAACCAATTTGAAGAGGATGGTAAATCCCATTCGGCGGACAAAAGTCTTACGTGAAGACATAAGTTCTTGAGATAAAGAGAAATAGTGTTCCTTATTGCTCTCTTTGATGTTGAATTTCAGCAGGTCGCAACTTGCCCAATTGTCAATCTTTTCAGCATACGCCATTAAATATTTTGTCATCAGGTCGAAATCCTTTATCTTGCAGATGAGCGAACCGTTGATGGATGTATTGGTGAAGTTGTCCCAAAGGTTGAGGTCTAAAAATTCCATAAAATTGCCTTTAGATATCTCTCTGACGATGTTTCCGACAATCTTTGCATCTACGGCTATGCATGGCATCTCTGTATTGACAATCCGTTTTTCCCATGCAGCCTTGTCCGGCCCTTTAGACAAGGTGAGCAGATATTTTTGAAATTCAATCCCGTCGGCCTCTGTCCACTGATTGCGAGTCAGTTCCATTTTATTTAAAGTTGTTAGTCATTTGCTTAACATCACAAAGTGAATATCCCTTCATAATCCATTGTGAACAATTTTTGGAGAAACATTTAACGATATTCGTGATTTTATCAATTTCAGAGGAGATTGGATGAATCTTAAATCGATTGATAAGATCATCAGACAGTGAATCCGAAGAAAATTCCGGATTTTGAGCAAGTCTCCATAAATGAAATACAATCTCTTCTGCATCCCATTTGTCCGATTTCTTTTTACCGGTCATCCATTGCATCAACTCTTGTCTATGAGGGTTGGGCATTAGTGGCACGGGAAGCGCTCCTGCTTCTGTAACCTCTTCAATAGAATATTTTTTGAAAGATGTAATTCCTGCAAAATTGTTCAGTGGGGCCGACAAAGATTCAACTTCTTTGCAAAGAGGAGAGTGCATCAGGCTTTTTTTGTTTTTCCCGAACAATGATTTGTTGTTATAATCATGACTTGTACAAAGAGTAAGCAGAGCTGAACTTTTGCAGACAGATTCAAACAATGCAGAAGCTTCTTTTTGTGATAAATTTTCAAAATAACTGATGAAAATACTTTTAAGCTCCTCTGTGGGTATGACTCCGTATATGTTCAGCAGTCCAATGATAATCTGTTCAAAATGTTTTGTTTTATTTTTACGGCAATTATTGAGGGATTCTTTGATATAACCACGTAATACATCTCTCATATCTTCTGACATGGAGACAAATATCGAGTCGGGTTTGTCGTCGTGTAAATCACATGATACTATTTTACAGTATATCGCTGCCGAGATTGGAAACTCGTTGTCAAGTTCGATAATACTATTTCCTTCATTTATCAGAAAATCAAGCATAGAGAGCTCGAATTTGGATAATCGGTCAAGAAAGACAGAAGGATTATTGTAAATTTGTTTTGATAAGTATAGTGCTGATATTTCGTCATTAATTTTTCCTGCACTGTCGTTATCGAAATTATATCCGAGGATATTTGCAAATTTAACAATGTCGTGGGAGGAAAAGTCGCAATAATTGTCCATCAATGTGTGCATAACTATGATTTTTGGTTAGAATATATAATCTTTTCCTCGCAAAACTACTAATAATATCAGATGTGGGCAACCTATGCGGCAAAAAATGTAAATTTTCAATGTGAAAACAGGTGCGGAAGGTGTTCATGACGGAGATGGCGCTCCCGCATGAGCGTCTGATTCCCACCGTAAGGAAAGTACTATAATAATCTCAATATTCTCAGTCCGTTGTGGCTTTTGATACCGTTGGTGTATTCAACAAGTGGAATAGCATTGATTACGACTTTCATCTCTGATGAAGATGCATGGATAAATGTTAATACTCCATTATCCCAATAGGCGTAAGCGACGTGAGCGATATCAAGTCCTTTGACTGCAGAGTTGAAGCAGATGATGTCACCATCCCTTATAAGGTTGATATGAGACGGCAGATCGGTTTTTGGTATGTAGAAGTACTTGTAGCCGTTCAATGTCTCTTCTGTCTTACGAATGCGTGCAACCATTTCAGGGTCAGATTTGAGCAGACGGTATGAATCGGGATGTGTGGACATGAATGAAAATTGCTGGTTCAACTGTACTCCACCAATCTCTTGGCTGATCTCTTTGAGCACTCCTCTTCCGGAAGCCTGAATTATCCATGACGATGTATAATGGAGTCGAGACGAGTATCCGTCCACGATACCTTGGCGATATCTCAATTGCTTGATATTGCCGCAATAAACCTCAAAAGTGGGATTGTCGCTTTTGGCGGTTTGCGAAAGGGCGAGACACATCTCCACAAAAAGGATGCAATCGGTCTTTGTGAGGTTAATGGTCAACATTTCCGGATCAATTTCAAGTGTTCCGGCTACATAAGGAGTACCGAGCATAAACTTTGCCGTCTTGATGACCAATTCGCTCATTGGTAATGATTTATAGGCTTTAAGAGAGTCTATTATGCTCTCAAATAGGGTTATATCTTCCTGAGAATATCTCACTTCTGATAGCGCTTTTACGGATTGTTGGGAGTTATGAGTGCCTGATCGGCTCTGCCCATTGCAGGAAAAGAATACACACAGAATCAGCAATAGAGATAGATGTTTCATGATTGGTAATTATTAATCTGGATAAATTATGTGTAATATGCTAATAATCATTATATAAAAAGGTGAGACGGTAAGCCGGGTTCTGTTCCCGTTGCCGGGCTTCTATCATTTATCTTTGCAGCCTACCCCTCGGCATTGGACGAGCCGCCCTTAATTGCCGATATATTTGGCCTTGCAGCCTCCCGAAACGTACCCTGCAAATGTCGCCATATAGCAGGAGTGAGCTTTTACCTCACTTTTTCACCCTTACCGTCTCCGGCGGTTATTTTCTGTTACGTTATCACAAACTTACGCCTGTCTGTGCTTTCCACAGGGGAGCGCTCTATGCTGCCCGGACTTTCCTCTCTCTTGCAAGAGCGATAGAATGTCTCACCTTTGACACAAAGGTAGTAAACTTTTTCTTGACAGGGAGAGTTTTATTAGCTACTTTTGGAGAAAACTTAGTAAATTACGTATGAAACATTCACTTTTATTTGTATCAATTAAGGTTGTCGGCAGACCGGTGTTTGTGGTTGTGCTTGCAGCCGCATTTTTGATGGTATCTTGCATTTCTGCTGAAAATGATTTCAGGAAGGTTCAGGGGGAGATGTCGGATGTCATGATGAAGGAGTTTGACAAGACTATTTCGGATGACTCGTTCATGGGGCGCAGGCCTTGCACTCCAAGTGAAAAGAAGACTACCGAATTTTTGGTGCAGGAGCTCTCCAAAATTGGTTTTGAACCAGCTTTCAGACAGGCAGACGGGAGTTTCAGCTATTTTCAGGAGGTGCCGTTAATCTCCATAGCATCTCAAGTGAAGGCTTCAATACACGGATTGGCACTCCATTCTTCAAGACCTGTCGAGAAGATAGAGCTGAAAGATGTCCGGATGGTCTTCTGCGGCTTTGGAATCGTGGCTCCGAAATATGGGTTCAATTCATACAAAGATGTGGATGTCAAGGGGAAGATAGCTGTGGTGCTGATAAATGATCCGGGACTCTATCTCTCTCTGAACAGCGGTTTATCCGAGACTGCCGGAACTGTTACTTCTGAAAATGGTGAGATTCCATTCAAGGGGAGCGAGCTTACATATTATGGACGTTGGACCTATAAATTTGAAGAGGCGGCCCGACAGGGTGCTGCAGGGGTAATCATCATCCATGAGGAATATGGGGCAGGTTACAATTTCAATGTGGCGAGCAGAAGTTCCAAAATGGCAAATCTCTACATCAATACTCCCGATCTGATGAACAATTGTGCGGTCGAGGGGTGGATTGAAGGAGAAAGTGCTGCACAATTGCTTGCCAAAGAGGGATATAACCTGCAGGATCTTCGCATGAAGGCATGCAGCAGTGATTTTAAGTCATTCCCTCTGACCACAAAACTCTCTGTCAGCATAACCAACACCATGGAGGAGAGCGCTTCTGTTAATGTGGCCGGAATTCTCAGAGGAAGCTCAAAACCGGATGAGGCTGTGGTCGTATCCGGCCATTGGGATTATTTCGGAGTAGATACTGCTCCCAAACCGGGCGCAACAGATACCATATATAATGGTGCGGTGGATAATGGCACCACGATGGCGTGGGCTCTTGAAATAGGTCGTGCATACGCAAGGCTGAAACAACGTCCGGCCCGCTCCCTGATGATATTTTTCCCGACTGCTGAAGAGCAGGGACTTCTCGGCTCAAAGTATTATGTGGAGCATCCTGCAATTGAGATGAACAAGACCGTTGCCTGTATAAATGACGATATGATGTATCCTCGCGGAAAAATGAAGGATTTGATGATAATAGGGAAAGGATATTACCCTCAACTTGACTCGCTTTATTCAGAAGCGGCAGCAAGACAGGAGAGGTACATTACAGGTGACCCCAATGCTCATACCGGGATGTTCTTCCGTTCGGACCAATTGGCATTTCATCTGAAAGGTGTTCCGTCAAGTTGGGCTTTCGGATGTTATGACAGCAGGGAGTACGGTAAAGAGTGGGCACTTGAGACATGGGATTATTTTCTGAAAAATGTCTATCATACAACAAATGACGATTATAACCCCGATTGGGATTGGTCCGGAATAGTGGAGGATGCGCAGGTCGCTTTTGAGGTTATTTACCGTTTGACCTCTTGCAACAATCCCTTTCAAGGGCGGGAGTAATATCCGCACATTTTGTGTGACACTGCATTGACAGTGTGTACATTCTTCCTACACAGAAGTTTACATGTTCGCACTCGCTGCATACCGACTTGTCTCCGTCTTTAAGTTTGTTTACAAAATCGGTATCTCTTATGAGAGCCCTGCCCATTTGAACCATTTCAAATCCTGCATCAAGCACTTCGTCTATTCCTTTTCTCGAAATAGCGCCTCCTACATACACCAAAGGTATGTCGAGTGCAGCTCTGAATCTTTTGGAGTTCTCCAGAAAATAATTTTCCTTAAATGGAACTGAAGGTGCCATCATTGTTCCGAAGATACCTACTCCGAGTTTGAGCCACCACTGTTTCATAGGCATATAGTGGGTAATTGCTTTTTTGGGGAAATCTCCACCCATAACATACATCGGGGCACGGCTTACAAACCCGCCACTCAGTACGAGAGCTTGAGCTCCAAGCTCTTGCAGTCTTTTAGCTACCTTTATGCAATCTTCGACTTCAAGTCCTCCGCGGAATCCGTCTCTCGTGTTTGTCTTGACGAATATGGCGAGGTCGTTCCCTGCGGCTGCAACCACCTCTTTCATAACCATTTCCATAAACAGCATTCTCTGTTCGAGTTTCCCTCCGAAGCGATCTTTGCGATGATTTGTATATGGAGAGAGGAACTGCGAAATCAGATATCCGTGTCCGGCATGGATTTCAACAGCATCAAATCCCGCTTTTTTGGCAAGGATGACAGCCTTTCCATAGTCGGATACAATCTCTTCTATTTCAGGGATGGAAAGCTTGTGAACAAAGGTAGGGGAGTAGATGTTGAATCCTCTACTTGCCCCTTTAGGCATACATTTGCAGATATATCTGTGAGACATATTTCCGCAATGTCCGAGCTGGATTGAGGCAAGAGCCCCCTCTTTATGAATTGCATCAGTCAATTGTCTCAATTCCGGAACAATCTCTTCCCTCATCCAAAGCTGCCTTTCAAAAGAGAGACCGCTTTGAGAAACCGAGGCGTATGCCACAGTTGTCATGCCTATTCCGCCGCGTGCGACTGCCGTATGATAGTCGAACAATTCCTGAGACGGTCTGTTCCCCGGGCACATTCCTTCAAATGCTGCCGAGCGTATGGTTCTGTTTCTTAATGTGATTGGCCCTAACTTGAATGGGGTGAACAACGTGTTTTGATCTGAAGCGTTCATGATATTAATAGATAAATGGTATTACTCTTTTTCTGTGAAGTGATGTAAATTCTTCCCCGAACTCATCTTTGTACTTTTCGTAGAGACTGTTGGCACGCGGAACCAAGTTGGCGCATGTCCACAACAAAAATACTACTCCCGCTACCGACCACGTCAGAATTGCAAATCCAACCCATTCGAGTATTTCTCCGAAATAGTTGGCGGATGATACATATTTAAACATTCCGCCCTTTGGAATATAGTGATTGGAGTCACCCGGTTTGCGAAGATGGCGTATAATGTAGTCCGACTGAAGATTAATGTACATCCCAAGGATGAAAATAATGGTGCCGATGATGAACTGAGGAGTGACAAGCCACTGCACCGAGTACATATTTTCAGGTGAATAGGTATAAATCCATCTCCCCTGCATATAGGCATTTATAACGTTGAATATCATTCCCATGGCTATTATGGCCACAGGCATCTCGTTCTTGCCTCTGATAAGGAAGGGAAAGATGAACGAGCGTTGCAGGTAGTGAGTTAGAAACAACGTTGTGATGATAATGATCGTAACATTTGCGATGCGGTCCGAAATACCGTACAATATGCACATTGTGATAAATACAGGAGCTTCCATTATGACCCAGCCAATCTTGTTGGGAATGGAATAACCCCATTGTGGCGTTCTCAGAAAGCCGTATCCGGCTTTAAAGTACTGCAATGCGATAAATACGAATATTGCAAGTGCAGACATGCAAAAGAGAATCAGATTGTAAACTTCCACTAATCTTTAAATTTAATAATTGTTTGAAATAAGTTCTTCCCGTCTCTTCTCCCCTCTACATAGTACTCTGATTCCGATATTTTGCAGCGAAACATATCGACAGTATCGTGTATTTTGGATTCGGCGTTATAGTTTATTTGAAATTCATCAATTTCTCTCGTCTTAAGTATCTCAATATCAATACAATCCATAACCCATTCGAGATATTTGGCATTGTTCGCATGCAAGTTGTAGTCTATATCCGAGACATTTATTCGCCTTGTCATTACAAACTCCTGATGTTCGGGAGTCTGTATCTTGCCGCAACTCTCTGCTATGGCATCCTTATCGATGGACAGTCTGTGCATCTCGTCCGTTATGATATGGTCGGTGCGCTGGACACGTCGGCTCTCCATATTCATTATCAGCCATGATGTGGTGGCAACTATTGCAGGGTTGCCGACTGCATCTCTCAACTCGAAATCACGGAGGGCAAAGAGCCCCTCTTCCCGTTTATGCCAGGTCTCAAGAGTTACTGTATCAAACCATTTCGGAGCCTTTATATATTTAACTTTGGCCCTTGATATAACCCATACATTATTATTTTCGATAAGTTCGTAATATCCGCATCCCATTTGCTCGGCGCTTTTCTGAGCTATCTCCTGAGCCGCATTCATAAAAGAGAATGCCTTTAAATTCATCATAGGGTCAACTTCGTAGCATTTGACCCTGAACGTCTCTTCGTATCCTTTATTCATAAAGTTGTAGTAGTTCAATCAAACCTTAAAAGTATAAAAAAAAAGATACGAGACCAATTATTTCTTTAAATCAATTTAATGAATTACCTTTGCATCGCCTCTTGAGGGCATTTCAGTAGTACAAATGCATAAAATTACCGGACATATTTTAATATCTTGTTTGCTGTTTATGACATTTTCGGCCTGTACCGATGCGCAAACTCCTAAGCGATACACTTATAAAGTTGATAAAGTACTTCCTCATGATGTATTGTCTTATACGCAGGGGTTGTTTTTTTACAATGGGGAGTTGTATGAGTCTGCAGGACAGTATGGAGAGTCCTCTTTCAGAAAGGTGGATTTGAATAGCGGCATGGTTCTTAAACGTGAAAATTTTGCCTCAAAATATTTTATAGAAGGATCATGTGCACTTGATGGAAGGCTCTACATTCTGACATGGAAAGAGAATACATGTTTTGTATGTGACATAAATACATTCAAACAACTCGGTATCTTGCGCTATCAGGGAGAGGGATGGGGGCTTACAACAGATGGCAAGAGCTTGATAATGAGTGACGGATCGTCCAAACTCTATTTTAGGAAGCCGGATAATTTCCAGTTGATAAGGGAAATAGATGTTACGGTGGGAAATTCCCCTGTAAGATACCTTAACGAGCTGGAATATATAAAAGGTGAAATCTGGGCAAATGTGTATGGCTCGGATACGATTGTGAGGATAGATCCGGCGACAGGAAAGGTCAAATCGATGATTGACTGTTCCAATCTGCTTCCGGGGTATCTGATTAAAAGAGATACCGATGTGCTCAACGGAATTGCGTATGACGCAAAGAATGACCATATTTATCTGACCGGTAAATATTGGCCTAAAATGTATAGAATCTCTCTTGTAGAGAAAAATAAATAGTTTATTAATCGGGGGTGCTCAACCAGGGCTGAGATAATACCCACATAACCTGATACGGGTAATGCCGTCGGAGGAAGGAATTATGAGAAAAACATTTTTAATGGCAGCGATGCTGCTTTCATTGTGTGCTCAAGCACAGCAAAACAATCAATTATTTAACCTGCAACCACATTCGGAGGATGCCGATTCTGAGCGGATATTCAAGATTGACAGTGTGGTAATATCTTCCAACAGAGTAGGCAGGAATACGCCTATAGCTCATACGGATGTTTCAAAAGAGCAATTGCGACTTTCCAATTCATTGTCTTCACTGCCGCTCATGCTCTCTCTTCAGCCGTCCGTAGTCTCCACCAATGAAGGGGGGACTGGGCTCGGTTACTCCAAGATGAGAGTTCGCGGGAGCGATGGTACCAGAATCAACGTTACCCTTAATGGTGTTGCCCTAAATGACAGCGAGTCTCAGGAGGTGTTCTGGGTAAATATTCCGGCTTTGAGCGGAATGTTGCAGTCCGTTCAGCTTCAGAGGGGTGTAGGGACTTCGGTAAATGGACCGGGTGCTTTTGGGGCAAGTATCAATATGCACACGCTGTATCCGCAGGAAAAACCATACGGAGAGGTTGAACTGTCTGCAGGTTCATATCTTACGGGAATAGCCACAATAGGTGCGGGAAGTGGAAGAATGACCAACGGACTCTCTTTTGATATGAGATATTCATATAATACCACGGAAGGGTATATCCGAAATGCCTTTGCAAGACTGCATTCACTATATGCCTCCGTAGGATGGTCTAAGGACGATAACTCTCTGAAAATTAATTATATTCTTGGAAAACAAAGGAGTGGAATCACATGGGAGGGGATATCTAAATCAATGCTCGAAACAGATAGAAAATATAATCCTGCCGGAGAGTATCACGATGCACAGGGGAACGTCAAATATTATGACAACGAGACGGACAATTATCTTCAACATCATGTTCAAGGGATTTATACTCACCAATTTACACCATATCTTTTCTGGAGTACAGTATTGAATTTCACAAAGGGTGACGGATATTATGAAAATTACAAGGAGAAGAAGAAATTGTCAGATTATGGGCTGTCTCCGCAAACGATTGGTGGAACAACATACAAAAAGAGCGATGTGATAATACGTCAGGCAATGGACAACTGTTATTATGTGGTCTCTTCCAACTTGAAATACGAAAAGGACAATCTCAGTGCAAATGGCTCTCTTTCATATTCCATCTATGACGGCGACCACTTCGGCAATCTTATTTGGGCCCAATACAATGAAAATGTTCCCAACAATCATAAATGGTACGACAATAATGGTCTGAAACACGATTTCGGCTCATTTGTGAGGGGAGAATATACTTTTGCCGGAGACAGGGTACATATCTTTGCCGACTTGCAATACAGGCATATCCGATATACTCTGAACGGAAAAGACAAGGATTTTGTCTCTCTTGATAAAGAGCTGATATATAACTTTTTAAATCCCAAAGTAGGGGCTTCTTTCAGCATAACTCCTGAAAATATGATATATGCATCATTGGCAGTCGGGCATAAAGAACCGACCAGAAGTGACATAAAAGAGGCAATCAAGGCAGGTAAGAGCGATCAGGTTGTTCCGGAGAGGTTGTGTGACTATGAGCTGGGGTACAATCATTCAGGAGAAAAATGGTCATTTGCAGCCAATCTGTTTTTTATGGAATATCTCAACCAGCTTCTCGAAACAGGCAAGATTTCAGAAACAGGGTACAATATCAAGGAAAATGTGCCTGAGAGCTTTAGAAGGGGGATTGAACTTTCCGGAGCATGGCGAATGTGCTCATGGATGAAGTTTGATGCCAATCTTGCATTGAGTAGAAATAAGATCAAGAATTATACGGCATGGGTGGATCGTTACGACAATCCTGATATGTGGACCCCGATGTCCCAGATTTCGGAATATTATGAAAGTACGAATATAATCATGTCTCCCGAGGTTGTGGGTATGGCAATGGTGACTTTTAATCCTGTAAAGAATCTATCGTTCTCATTGTCCGGCAAATATGTGGGACGTCAATATTATGATAATACATCCAATATTGAAAGGTCTTTACCGGCATATAATATTTTTGCATTGCAGGCTCACTATTCTTTAAGTAAAATAAAGTTTTCTATATTTGTGGATAATTTATTGAATAGAAAATATGCCGCTGATGCCTGGGTTTACAGGGCTGTGTTTGCAAATGGCGCTTCAGATTATATCGAAGAAGGATTGTTCCCGCAGGCAGGGATTAATGCGATGCTGAAGGTGTCATATACCTTTTGAGTATGAATGATTTTTTCTTTTATATAGAGATAGTAGCTGCCGTATTGGGATTTATTTATGTGACGCTGGAAGTGTTGCAAAAGCGGCTTATGTGGGTTATGAATTTTTTTACGGCTATATGTTTTGTTGCCGTGTATGTACATCAGGGATTGTATGCGATGATGTCTCTGCAGTTTTATTACATTGTCCTTTCTGTAGTAAGCTTTATACAGTGGGGCAGATCGGCCAAATCAGGTATTGCCGTGAAAGGAGACAAGAGCATGGGATACAGTGTAGGGGATGAGGACAAGGACGTAGTGCTTCTGATAAGGAAGATGAGTCCTAAGGTTGCGATTTTGAGTCTCATTGCAGCCACTGCCGTCTTTTTTGCACTCGGATATGTATTCAAGATATTCACAGACAATCCGAGACCATATCTCGACTCTCTCATCGCCACTTTAAGTATGCTTGCAACATATTGGTTGTCAAAAAAGTATATTGAACAATGGTATGTGTGGGTGGTCTGCAACGTAATAGGTATATTCTTGTATTTTACACTGCGGATGTACCCGACGGCCATCTTATACATCATATATCTTATCATGTGCGGGTATGGCATATATCATTGGCGTAAGAAGGGCATTACCATATAGTTTTGGCGAGAGATAATTCATCTTTTTTGCCCATTGCCATTTTATCAGTATATTTGCGGAATTAATCTTTAATCTAATTAACATGCAACTGATTGCAGATAGCGGTTCAACCAAGGTTGACTGGAGAGCGATAGCTAATGACGGCTCTGTAAAACAAATTTCCACGGAAGGTATCAATCCTGTATTTCTGCAGGATGATTATATTATCAATATTTTCAAAGAACATTTGCTGCCCGTATTGGGAGAGGATGTGGATGAAATATATTTTTACGGAGCGGGTGTCGTTTCGGAAGAGATTTCCTCAAAGCTCGACAGGTGTTTCAAGGCAGTTTTTCCTCATTCAAAATGTATTGCGGCATCAGATGTTCTTGCAGCGGCGCGAGCATTGTGCGGTCACAAGGCAGGGATTGCATGTATCATGGGCACGGGTTCAAACAGCTGTTTCTATGATGGAGAGGATATTGCCAAGAATGTAAAGGCGGGAGGTTTCATCCTTGGGGATGAGGCGAGCGGAGCCTATCTCGGCAAAAGACTTATTTCCGACTTTATCAAGGGGCTGCTTCCTACGGCCATTGAAAAAGAGTTTGTGAAGAGATATAATCTCGATTATCCGGCAATTGTGCAGAAAGTCTATAGAGAGCAGCTTCCAAGCAGATTTCTTGCCTCTTTCTCTCCGTTCATTTTCGAGTTTAAGAATCATCCTCATATTGCAAACCTTATCAAATCAAGTTTTGACGAGTTTCTGAAGCGTAATATTGTCAGCTACGACTATAAAAAATATGAAGTTAATTTTGTGGGTTCTATAGCTTACTATTACAAGGAAATATTGGAAAAAACAGTTGCTGCCAATGGTATGAGAATGGGAAAAATATTGAAAAGTCCTATCGACGGACTGATTGAGTATCATAAAGAAGTTATTTAATAAAAATATGAAAATTACCGAGCAGGCGTCTTATTACGCAAATTTGGATAAGATGCCGACACATGAGTTGTTGGAAAACATGAATCGTGAGGATAAAACCGTTCCTCAGGTCGTTGAGGGGTGTATTCCTCAAATTGAAAAATTGGTTGATGCCATTTCTGAAAAGATGAAGAGGGGAGGAAGAGTATTTTATCTTGGGGCAGGTACAAGTGGAAGGCTCGGCATTCTTGATGCATCGGAGATACCTCCGACTTATGGGGCTCCTTTCGATCTTTTCATCGGTCTGATTGCCGGTGGAGACAAGGCAATCAGAAGAGCTGTCGAGTCTGCAGAGGACAGTCTGGATGGAGGATGGGAAGATATGCAGCAGTTTATTGTAGGTGATGACGATGTCGTTGTCGGTATTGCAGCATCAGGAACTACTCCATACGTGATTGGAGCATTGCGTCATGCACGCAAGAGAGGACTTTTGACGGCGTGTATCACTTGCAACCCGGGATCTCCTGTCGCTGATGAGGCCGACATTCCTATTGTCGCTGTTGTAGGACCTGAATTTGTTACCGGTAGTACGAGGATGAAAGCAGGTACAGCCCAGAAATTGATTTTGAATATGATTTCCACGTCTGTCATGATCCGTCTCGGTCACGTCAAGGGCAACAAGATGGTGGATATGCAGCTGACAAATGCCAAACTTGTTGACAGAGGGACCAAAATTATTATGGAAGAGGCCAAAATTACAGATTATGAATTTGCAAAATCATTGCTCCTCAAATACGGCTCTGTAAGGAAAGCAGTTGACACATATTTTGCAGAGAAAAAATAAATGTTTAAGCAAAACTACTCATCGTCTTTATTGGAAGAGGCTGTGGATCAGTTCAGTTCTTTGCCGGGTATCGGAAGAAAGACTGCGTTGAGGCTTGCCTTGCACTTATTAAAACAGCCAAAAGAGAATGTAGAGCGGTTTTCAAGGTCTTTTACAAATCTCAAGAACGAAGTGAAATTTTGTCCTGTGTGCAACATGATTGCAGATGGCGGCTTATGTCCGATTTGCAATGATAGGACACGCGATCATTCGCTCGTATGTGTCGTGGAGAGTTTGAGAGATGTGCTAAGTATAGAAAACACGGGGCAATACAGGGGGCTGTATCATATTTTGGGAGGTATAATATCTCCAATGGACGGAGTCGGCCCCTCGGATTTGCACATCAGAGAATTGATAGAAAGAATAAAGTCAGAAGGGGTGAAAGAAGTCCTGCTGGCGCTCAATACAGGAATGGAGGGGGAAACCACCTCTTTTTATATTTACAAACAGATTTCTTCATATCCGATAGACATTACTACAATTGCCCGCGGTGTCGGATTCGGAGATGACCTCGAATATACGGACGAACTGACACTCGGACGCTCTATTCAAAACAGACAAATATTTAAACCTTAATAATACGTAGTATGAGACACGAGTTCCCTTTTGTATGGTTTTTGGTGGCTTTTGCAGCCTATACCGCTTTGTTGTTCATTATCTCATGGATTACAGCACGCAAAGCGGGCAGCAGTTCATTTTTTTCGGGAGATAAAAAAGCTCCGTGGCCTGTAATTGCATACGGAATGGTTGGGGCCTCAATTTCCGGGGTAACGTTTATATCAGTTCCAGGTAATGTACTTGCACAGAATTTTTACTATATGCCATTGGTCCTCGGATTTGTGGGAGGATATATTATCATAGCAAAAGTGCTTCTGCCTCTTTATTATAGGATGAATCTGACCTCAATATACACATATCTCGGAGAGAGATTCGGCACAAAATCATATAAGACGGGTACTTCCGTCTTTATGGTGTCGAGGATTCTCGGAGCTGCCGTGCGAATCTTCGTAGTTGTTGTAGTGTTCTTTGCCTTTATTCCGAAAGGGATGATTGCCGGAACCTCCGACATTGTGGTATTTGCAATAGTGACTTTTATATTTTTAGTACTCCTTTATTTCTACACATTTAAAGGAGGAGTAAAGACTATTATCTGGACCGATGTATTGCAGACCACATTTATGCTGCTTGCAGTGTTTTTGACGATATTTTACGTATGTAGGGATATGGGATGGTCGTTTTCGGGAATGGCCTCAGCTGTGGCCTCAGCAGAAAATCCGCAGATTCCGGGAACATCATTTTCAGATATGTTCGACTGGAACTGGGGACACGGCACAAATGCCATCAAACAGTTTATCGCAGGTATATTCATAACAATCGCCATGACTGGTCTCGATCAGACGATGATGCAGAAGAATCTTGCCTGCAAGGATATAAAGGCTGCTCAGAAGAATATGTACACCACCAGCATCATTATTGTGGTTGTCAATTTCTTCTTCCTGCTCCTTGGTGCTTTGCTGTCAATCTACGTGGCAAATAAGGGCGGTTTTGATGCTCTCGGAATCACTAAAACGGATGAAATGTTTCCTACCATTGCAAGTCAGTATCTTGGAGTAGGTGTCGGTATTCTGTTTCTGATCGGTCTGATTTCGGCATCATATCCGAGTGCAGGTGGCGCACTTACCTCATTGACAACATCTTTCTGTGTCGATTTTATAGGATTCAACAATCGCAGCGACTTGACTGTAGAGAGAAAAGAGAAGATGAGAAAATGGATTCATGCAGGATTTGCATTCCTCTTCTTCATTATTATTTTGGTACTGTTTATAGTGAGCAATGACGCTGTAGTCAATCTGGTTTATAAACTTGCGTCATACACATACGGTCCATTGCTTGGATTGTTCTTCTTCGGCATTTTGACAAAATACAAAATTAAAGACGGGGCCACACCTTATATAGCAGTTGGGGCGCCACTGTTATGCTTGATTATCAATCTTATAGGTAAAAAATATCTTGGTTTCGACCTCGGATTCACCCTTCTGATTGTTAATGGCGCTATTACATTTTTAGCTTTGTGGCTTTGCCGAATCAAGCCTTCGGCAAAATAAAACAAGAAAAAGATGAGTTTTTTAGAAATTGTCCTGCTTGCAGTGGGGCTTAGTTTTGATACCCTTGCCGTCTCTCTGGCAGGTGGGGCCTGCATTTCAAAGATAGATTTTTGGAGAAGGGTAAAGATTCTCATTTCATTTGCCTTATTTCAGGCCGGTTTTACTTTTGTCGGATGGGGGTTAGGTTCAAGTGTAAGTCAATATATTGATAAATATGACCACTGGGTTGCTTTTATATTATTGGCATACATAGGAGGGAAGATGGTAATCGATTCATTTCGATCGTCATGTAATGAGGACAGTGTGGATCTGCTCAATACCAAGAAACTTGTATTGGCTTCTATTGCGACGAGTATAGACGCTCTGGCTGTCGGAATATCACTTTCCATGCTTCAAATGTCATTATCAAGGATATTGTATTCACTGCTGATTATCGGATTTATAACGGCTTTAGCATCCGAAATAGGATTGAGGGGAGGGGCGAAACTCGGAAAATGTATCGGCCCCAAGTCCAATTTGATAGGTGGAATAATATTACTTGCAATAGGAATAAAAATATTGATTGAGCATCTTGTTGTTTAGAAATTTTCTTATCTTTGCACGTTGAATCCAAAAAGAGGGAATCATGGTTCAAATATCTGCAATAATAAATAGTAATAGAAGGCGCGTTTCATTGGAAAGGCTGAACCCTCGAGTCAGTTGGTGGTAATTAATTCTGTAACGAATTTATTAACCACTTTAAACTGAAGATAATGATCGAAATATTTTACAATTCCAACGGACAAATAGTTACTTCAGACGTAACAGACACACTGAAAAATATAACTCCAAAGGAGGTATTGTGGCTTGACCTGTTTACTCCGACAGGAGAGGAGAAGCGCAGTGTCGAGGATTTTCTGAATACCACTTTGCAGAGCAGGGCGCAGGCAGAAGAGATTGAAAGTTCTTCCCGCTATTCGGAGACGGACAATTCTATCTTCGTGAATACCAACTTTTTGATTCCAAGTCCTGAAAATTACAATATGGAATCGGTCTCTTTCATTTTGTGCGGCAACACGATAGTTTCCATCAGGCAGGTACCTTTACGCAGCTTTACCGATATACAACGCAGAATTGTGGCAAACCATAGGACTTACCCTACAGGATTTCATGTGCTGATAGGTATCCTTGAAAACAGAATAGACTTGGATGCCGATATGATTGAGCTGATGTCCAAAGAGATAGCTCAATACAGCAAGAGAGTCAGTCTGGGTGAAGACGTCGGGGACGAGTTCCTTCTCGATATCAATCAGTTGCAGGAGAATACGATGCTCGTCAGAGAGAACATAGTAGATAAACAGAGGATGATCTCAAGTATTTTGAAGAGTGAGAAAACTCCGAAAAGTATCACCACCAAGCTCAATATCCTGCTCAAGGACGTATCTTCACTCATCAACCATACGAATTTCAGTTTTGAACGTCTTGAGTATCTGCAAAATACTGTACTCGGTCTTATTAATTTGGAGCAGAACAAGATAATGAAAATATTTACATTCGTTTCGTTGTTGCTGATGCCTCCTACACTGATTGCAAGTATTTACGGCATGAATATAAAACTCCCTCTTCTCGGAGGTAATCTGGATTTGATTATTGTCGGCTCTGTAATGCTCGTATCGGTACTTGCAGCCGTTCTTATTTTCAGAAAGAGAAGGATGCTTTAACGGCAGGCTCCCGGCTGTGATTTGTATAACGCTGCCCCTGTGGGAAGTTCGGGATGCAGTGCAAGATTATCAGGTGTCCCTTCAAAAATAATTTCGCCACCCTTGTCTCCAGCTCCGGGACCGAGTTCGATGACCCAGTCGGCAGCTCGAATAATATCAAGATTATGCTCTACGACTATAATAGAGTGCCCTTTATTGACAAGGGCGTTGAATGACTTCAGCAGCTTGTCTATATCATAAAAATGAAGACCTGTGGTAGGCTCGTCGAAAATAAACAGAATGGTCCCTTTGCCTGAATTGCCGTTGTCTTTTTCGAGAAATGATGCAAGTTTGATGCGCTGGCTCTCCCCTCCGCTTAACGAGCTGCTGCTCTGTCCGAGCTGAACATAAGAAAGTCCCACATCCTGAAGAGGTTGCAACCGTTCGGCAATACGTTTGGCAGTAAGGTCTTTTTGTGAGCCGAAAAAGTCTATGGCTTCGTCAACACTCATATTCAGGACATCGTTGATGTTTTTGTCATGATATTTGACTTCGAGAATGTCCGAAATGAAACGTTTTCCGCCACACGATTCACAAACCATCTTGACGTCTGCCATAAATTGCATCTCAATAGTGATATATCCTTCTCCCTGACATTCAGGGCATCTTCCACCGTCAATATTGAATGAGAAGTGGGAGTGTCCGTATCCGTTCAGCTTGGCGTAAGGCTGCTCTGAAAACAACTTTCGGATGTCGTCATATATTTTGAGATATGTGACAGGATTGGACCTTGTGCTTTTTCCGATGGGATTCTGGTCTATATATTCGACAGAAGTGATTTTGCCGAGATCCCCGCGAAGTTCGCGGAATATTCCAGGTTTGCCGCCAAACTGGTTGATATGTCTGTACAATGCAGGATAGAGAATTTCCCCGACAAGTGAAGATTTTCCACTTCCGCTCACCCCCGTTACGGCTGTGATACACTTTAGCGGAAATTTGACGGAAATATTTTTAAGGTTGTTGTGCATGGCGCCGACAACCTCTAAAGAGGATGTCCAATGTCTTTTCTGTGAGAGAGTAACAACACTCTTTCTGCCAGAAAGGTAATCGAGGGTAAGCGATCTGCCGGAAGCGGGATTGTCGTCAATTTTCCCTTGGAAGACGACTTCACCTCCGTTAATGCCGGCAAATGGGCCTATATCAATCAATTCATCTGCTGCCCGTATAATTTCTTCATCATGTTCGACAACAACAACTGTGTTGCCAAGATCTCTCAACTTTTTCAGAACAGTAATAAGTCTTTGTGTATCACGTGAATGTAATCCGATGCTCGGTTCGTCGAGGATATAGAGAGACCCGACAAGATTGTTGCCGAGAGAGCTTACCAGATTGATTCTCTGGCTCTCTCCACCGCTCAAGGTATTTGACGGACGGTTGAGTGTCAGATAAGAAAGACCGACAGAGTTGATATACTCAAGTCTGTTGCGAATCTCCTTTATCGGGCGTGAAGCGATTGAGTAGTCGTATTCGCTAAGCGAATAGACGGATTGCGCCGATGGAAGAAGATTGTCAAAAAACACCGACAGCTCTCCTACGGTCATTTCCATAAGTTCAAAAATGTTCTTGTCTGCAATTTTAACCCATAATGCCTCTTTTCTCAAACGGCTTCCTTCACATTCCGGACAAATTGTCTTGCCGGAATAGCGACTTTGCAGATATTTGAACTGTATTTTGTATTTATTTGCTTCAACCCATTTGAAGAAATCGTTAATTCCGGTAAAATATTCGTTTCCACTCCATAAGAGATGTTTCTGTTCATGAGTGAGTTCTCTGTAAGGCTTGTGTATCGGGAAGTTGAATTTGTCTGCCGACATGATCAGGTCACTGTTGTATTTCTTCATGATTTCCCCTTTCCAGCAGGCAATTGCTCCTTGATAAATGCTCAATGACGGGTCGGGAACGACAAGCGATTCGTCAATTCCGATAATCTTCCCGTATCCTCCGCATACAGGACACGCACCGAGCGGGTTGTTGTAGCTGAACAGATATTCGGTCGGATCTTCAAATCTTATCCCGTCAGCTTCAAACACGTTTGAAAAACTTATACACCTCTCTCCCGAATACACAAAAATATATCCATTTCCTTGATTGAAAGCGGTTTGTACCGAATCGAGAATGCGAGTTGCGGTATCCTCATCATTTCTTACAATAATTCTGTCCACGAGAAGTTTCAAGTCGTTATAACTTTCTCCGGAAAATCGTTTGATTTCGCTCAGAACTTCATCTATTTTGAAAATATTCCCATTTGAGGTAGAGACTCTTGTAAATCCTTCCTCTTTAAGTCCGAGCAGTTTTTCGACTTTATTGTCTTCCTCCCATCTTATTTCTGAGAGAATCAGGACAGACTCTCCTTCCCGTATGGATAGGATGTAATCTTCAACATTTTTTGCAGTATCGCGGGTGACCAATCTCCCCGAAACAGGGGAATATGTCTTTCCTATCTTAGAATAGATTAATCTTAGATAGTCGTATATTTCTGTATTTGAGCCAACTGTGGAGCGAGGATTGCGAGTGTTGACTTTCTGCTCAATGGCAATTGCAGGTGGAATCCCCGTGATGTAGTCAACTGCCGGCTTGCTCATCCTTCCCAAAAATTGTCTTGCAAATGATGAGAGACTTTCGGCAAATCTCCGCTGCCCTTCGGCAAACAGAGTGTCAAAGGCAAGCGACGACTTTCCCGACCCGGAAATCCCCGTTATTACTATAAATTTGTTGCGCGGTATGTCGAGATCAATGTTTTTAAGATTGTTGACCCTTGCACCTTTTATGTGGATAAATTCATCTGCCATGTTATAATCGTGATACCTGTTTTACCTCTTTGATTTTCTTGAGTGAAGCGATAATTTTGTCGAGTTCGAGATTGCTTGGAACAAATAATTGCAGGTTTATTTCATAATCTCCCTTCATTCTTTCGTTTGCACTGAAAGCACGTATGGACGTCTTGAATGAGTTGACTGTTGTAATTACTTGATTGGAAATCGATTCGTCACCGTCAGCAATAACTTTGACTGCAACCTGAAAACTCCCTTTTCCGATAGATTCTTTCCATTTGACTTTTTGTATTCTGTACGGATACGATTCTATAAGTCGTGCAGCGTTGGGACAGGACATCCTGTGAATCTTGATTCCGTCTTTGATGGTGACAAAGCCGAATACCTCATCTCCGTAGATAGGGTTGCAACATTTGGCCATTTTGTAGTCAACGTTGTTGAGCTTTCCTCCGATAATCAGATAGTCTGAAGATTGCTCCTTTATCGGATATTTGTCGCTCTTGTCAATCTCTCTGCCCCTGTCATATCGTTTATCATCTGACAGAAATTCCTTAATTTCCATCAAATCAATGCTTTCATCTCCAACAGCACCGAAAAATTCATTGATTGTACGATATTTATATTTTTTTACAAGGAAAGAAAGGTCTTCATCTCCCATCTCAAGCTTCCAATTTTTGAGTCTTCTTTCAAGAAGTTCTTTTCCGATAGAGGCTCTTTTATTTTCTTCTTCCTTGATTTTCTGCTTGATACGGTTTCTTGCCTTGGATGTGACTACAATGTTGAGCCAGTCGGCTGTAGGCTTCTGGTTCTTATTGCTGATGATATCGACCACGTCTCCGGTTTTGAGCTTCTCCTTGATGGGAACCATTTTGCCGTTGATACGTCCTCCGGAACATTTAACACCGAGATTGGTGTGAACGTCAAAGGCGAAATCGAGTACCGTGGCCCCTTCCGGAAGCTGCCTCAAGTCGCCTGTAGGTGTGAATACAAATATTTCCCCGAGTACGATAGGGGAGATCTGCTGATATTTTGAGGAGTCGGTACTCTGCATCATGTTCCTGACTTTGTTCAGCCAGCTGCTCAGTCCTTCTTCGCTTTTAATCCCCTTATAGGACCAGTGGGCGGCGTGTCCCTGTTCTGCAATGTAGTCCATTCTTGCGGTACGAATCTGAACTTCCACGCTTGTTCCCTCTTTGGTCGTTACAGTAGTGTGAAGCGATTCGTATCCGTTGTCCTTAGGAAACGACAGCCAATCTCTAAATCTGCTCGAATCGGGAGTATATTCCTCAGTTACAAGAGAATATACTTTCCAACAGAGTGCGTGCTCAGTCTCCTTGTCCGGTGGTGAATCGATAATGAACCGGATTGCAAATACATCGTATATTTTGTCGAAAGTCACTTTCTGGGCCTGCATCTTCTTCCAGATGGAATAGGTGCTTTTCGTTCTCGTTTTGAGGGTATATTTAATGCCGTTATTGGTCAGTTTCTCCCTGAGGGGAATCACAAATTTGTTTACGAGTTTCTCTCTGTCACGCTCCGTGGCCATGATATGGTTGTTGATGGCTCTGTATTGCTCAGGCTCTGCATATTTGAGAAACAGATCTTCAAGTTCGCTTTTCAGCCTGTAAAGGCCGAGCTGGTGAGCAATAGGAATATACAGAAGTATCGTCTCCATTATTTTGGATTTGTGCTTTGATGGAGGGAGGATATCGAGATGCCTCATCACCTCAAGTCTGTCGGCAAGTTTGATCAATACCACCCGCGGATCGGTAGAGTAGGAGATAATGAGTTTGCGGTAGCGCTCTTCATCGAGATTAGTCTCCTGAAGGGTGATAAATGAGATGTTGTTGAGGCTTATGACAATGTCGATAATATCAGCCGGAAATGACCCTCTGAGTGTGTTTAACAGCTCGGATTTATTGAGATCCGCGGCATTATCGGCCTGAAATCGATTGGCCTCATGAAGGAACATGGCCGTAACGGAGTCAGCCATCATTCCCATCTCATTACACAATATGCCGGCAACACCGAGCGGGTGTTCAATAAATGGCTTATTGTTGCCTCTGACCTTCTCTTTCAGGGCATTTTCGGCAATCCGATATGCTGAAACAACCATTTCTGTTTCAGTTTCTGAAAAGTTGCCGATAATCGGTTTTAATCTGTCAGGCACCATGATATTTCGATTCGATAAGTTTCTTTAAGGCATTCATTTCGTCTCTAAACTTTGCAGCTCTGAGGAAATCGAGTTCACCTGCGGCATCCTCCATATTCTTCTTTGCAGCAGCAACTGCCTGTTCAAGCTGCTTCCGCGACATCTTCTCAATAACGGGATCTTCCGCCAAAAATCTCTGCTGCGTCTGATTGTCAGCCTCATACGCTTTCGGCCCGGCAAGAATATTTCTGCCGGACTGCCCCACCTGCGTAGGAGTTATGTTGTGTGCTTTATTATAAGCCTCCTGCTTCTCTCTTCTCCGGTTTGTCTCATCGATTGTCATTTTCATGGAGCCTGTAATAACATCTGCATACATAATCACTTTTCCGTTCACATTTCGTGCCGCTCTTCCCGCTGTCTGGGTCAAAGCTCTGTCGGAACGGAGAAATCCCTCCTTGTCTGCATCCAATATGGCAACAAGCGATACAGAGGGGAGGTCAAGCCCTTCACGCAGCAGGTTAACTCCGACAAGTACGTCAAATCTCCCGGCCTTGAAATCTTCAAGTATCTCCACGCGTTCGAGAGTATCTACATCGGAATGGATATATCTGGTTCTGACTCCCATTTTAGTGAGATACTTCTCAAGCTCTTCGGCCATCTTCTTGGTCAGGGTGGTGACAAGTACTCTTTCGTCAATTTCGGCTCTAACCTGAATCTCTTCAAGGAGGTTGTCAATCTGATTTTTGATAGGTCTTACTTCAATCGGAGGATCGAGAAGACCGGTAGGCCTTACAACCTGCTCTACAATCACTCCTCCCGATTCTTCGAGTTCATAATCACCGGGTGTGGCGCTTACGAAAAGCCTCTGCCCTATAAGATTTTCAAATTCGTCAAATTTGAGAGGTCGATTGTCGGCGGCTGCCGGAAGTCGGAACCCGTATTCTATCAATGTCTGCTTGCGAGAACGGTCTCCACCAAACATTGCCCTGATTTGCGGTATCGTAACATGACTTTCATCGATAAATGTCATGAAATCCTTCGGGAAATAATCTATCAGGCAGAATGGCCTCATCCCGGCTGTCCTGCCGTCAAAGTAACGGGAGTAATTTTCTATTCCCGGACAATATCCTATCTCCTTTATCATTTCGAGGTCATATTCCACTCTGCTCTTCAATCTCTTGGCTTCAAGATGTTTACCTATTTCCTGAAAATAATTGTATTGGTGCATCATGTCGTCCTGAATCCTGCCCACGGCACCTTTGAGTCTCTCTTTGGTTGTAACGAAATTGTTTGCGGGGAATATGGATATTTCATTGAGGTATTCGATGGTGGCGCCACTGACAGGGTCAATCATCTCGATACTCTCTATTTCGTCTCCGAAAAATATAATCCTGCACCCTGTATCTCCGTATGCCATGTATATATCGACCGAATCCCCCTTTACCCTGAAATTGCCTCTGTTGAATTCCACCTCGTTTCTCGAATAAAGTGCATCTACGAGCATATACAGCAGTTTCTGACGACTTATAACATCACCTTTGTGGAGAGTGACGGTGGTACTGTGAAAATCATCCGGATTTCCTATACCGTATAGGCATGATACTGAGGATATTACAATTATATCCTTTCGCCCGGAAAGGAGAGAGGTCGAAGCGCTCAGACGAAGTTTTTCAATCTCGTCGTTGATGCTCAAGTCCTTATCGATGTAAGTGTCTGTGGTAGGCAGATAGGCTTCAGGCTGGTAATAATCGTAATATGATACAAAATACTCGACTGCATTGTTCGGAAAGAATGATTTGAATTCACCGTACAACTGTGCTGCAAGTGTCTTGTTGTGACTTAATATGAGTGTAGGCCGCTGCAGACGTTCAATCACGTTGGCCATGGTAAACGTCTTGCCCGAGCCTGTGACTCCAAGCAGAGTCAGGGCCTGTGAACCTTCATTCAGAGACCTGCATATTTGCTCAATGGCTTCAGGCTGGTCTCCGGTAGGTTTATACGGTGATTGAAGCTGAAAATCCATTATAAACTTACCTTATCTATCTTTTTTTCTTTTTTGATTTAGCTTTCGGATTATCATTGACCATGGATTCATCCACTTTTGTCAGATAGTCTTCAAGTCCGAGGAGTACCTGTTTGGCAATCATTTTCTGATTGGCAGGCTCTGCAAGTTTGGCCTCATCATAAATACAACTCATAAACAACACTTCAAGCAATACTGCCGGATACTCCGTGGGAGCTGCAAGCGAGAAATTGAAGTTGCCTACAAGACCGTAATTGCTGAAACCCATCTCAAGCAGCCTGTTGAGCATTGTTGCAGCTAAATCTCTGTTGCTTAGGTGTTTGTAATAAGTACTTGTGCCGGGAGAGACAAGTGCCGAACCACCGGCATTATTGTGAATGGAGAGCAGCAGGTCTATATCGTTATCCTTGAAGATCTTTTTGCGTTCGGTCATAGTCAGATCCTCATCACCTTGTCTGCTGAGAATAACTGTCGCTCCCTTTTCTTCAAGCACTCTCTGTACCTGTCTGACGAGCGCAAGATTGATGTCTTTCTCTTTGACACCTGTAATGCCTACAGCACCGGAAGCAGATCCTCCGTGTCCGGCATCAAGACCGATGCGCATGCCGCGAAGTGAAAGTTCAGGAGCGTGTTTGACATCAATTACGAGATTTGTTCCCTCATATTTTACGGAATATCCCCATTGATATTTGTTTTTCATTTTGATGATGACTCTCAGCACATCCGATTCGACCTGTCTCAAATCAACATAGTCAATCTCTTGAAGATTAGCCATCTGAGTAATCCAGTTGCTATTGTTCATCGCTCCGTATATGTCGAGGCAGATTGTGGTAGGGTCGAGTTCGCTCCATGAAGAGTAAGGCAGTTTTTCCGGAAGGGAGATTCGGACTCTGTCGTATTTGCCGGCATTGGATACATACCAGCTTCCGGTATTTACAGTACTGTTGATTTTTTCGGAGAGAGCCGCATATTCCATCGGCAGATATGCAAATCTGTTTTGAGAAAGCTGAACTTTGTAGAGATCTCCGATAGCTCCGACAACCTTGAATACAATGCCCGTATCGACATAACTAATCTTCGATCCGCCGAGGCGGTCATCTCCGTCTCCATATTGAAGATATGCACCTTCCTTGGATGTGACATATAGAAGCCTTTCCTGCAAAGTACTCTTATCTATAATATTGCGGGCTTGAGAGAGAGTCATTGTCTTTTCGGGTACTATTGGTTTGTTCGGGGAATAATAGATGTAAATTTCTCTGATTTCCCTCATTTTATTTTTGAAAAGAGAAATTTCTATAGTATTGTCACCCTCCTTAAGCTGAAGTTCAATTCCGAATGCCCCTGTTGGAAGCACCTTAACCTGAGTATCATTGATAATCGCCAGATTGCCAGGCTCAGTGATACAGATTAATGTATGATTCTTGTTATAGACAGTGTCCTGTCCTCCACGGACCACCTTAAACGGAATTTCTGCACGAAGAGAACCTGCACATAAGACTAAAATAAATAATACAAGGCTGAATTTCAGATGTTTCATATTGTTTTCAATTAAAAAGTGACTAAAATGACTGATGAATTAGTCTTACAAATGTACGAATATATTTGCAATAAATCCGCTACAATTTCGTACTGTCTATTTTTCGGTCCTTTTAATTTTGGCAAATGTCTGATCGAAAAAGCTTTGTGTGGTCCCGATAACAGATATGCCGAGTACAACATTCTTCTCATTACAGATATAGCCTATTAAGGTCATAGGATTATTTTTGCCTAAATTCTTAGCGCGAAATTCATCTTCATAATCCATAATTACCGGAAATTCACACTGATACTTTGTAAGCTGTTTCATAACACGAAGCGTATCTTTCTGCTTGCAATTACTTATATAAAAAATGAAATCATAATCGGGATTGTTTTTGATCAGTCTGTCAATTTTCCCGGTTGGAGTATAATCCATCACCATACCGATACATCTTACATCAAAAAAATTTATGACCTTTTTCTTACTATTGTCAAACGAATAATTTTCCACTCTTCCATACCTGTTAAAAACATCCACGGGTTGCACCAGCTTAAGCTTCTGTGTTCTGATACACGAAGTTGTCAACAACGTGAGCGCAATAAAAGCGACAACTGCCACTTGATACCTAACTTTCATAAATACTGATAATTAATTATTAACAGAATTATTTGAAGGTGATTTTTGCGATGACATAGTTTCTGTTATCTTTTAAAGTGTTCATTATTTCGGGATTGCATATCAGTTTCTTTTCCGCATCGGAGAAGTTGTTGATTGAAGTAGGGTCAATAATGCAGTAGAGAGCATCATCAGTAATAGTTCTGAATGAATCTGCAAATGGTGATTCGCCGACTTTTCCCACTGAAAACCATTCCCATCTGCCACTCTTTGCCGTAAATATTCCATAAGCAAATTCCGGCCCGCTCTTTTTGTTTAAAACAGCTTCCATCAATTTGACGTTATCGTTTTCCATATAGCGGATTATCATTGCAAATTCTTGGTTCATAAGATATTCGGCGGCAGAAAAAGCGTCATCGTATTCGAAAAACACCTTACCGATTGAGTATCGTCCGAAATCAAAAGTTAAATACGGTTCAACTTTCTTGTCTGCAGAATTATATTCATATACAGTATTGCCGTATGACTCTCTGATAAAAATATGATTGCCATTTGCTGAAAAGATAGGTGTTATCTCGGTGAAATTCAGGACTTTGGCTTCTGTGTCCAAGAACTTGGTTATTCGGTTGTCTTCCGTTGTGAGAAATAATCTGTACGGATTAACTGCTCCATATCCGCAATATGCCAATACACCACCATCGACAACTCTGTCTTGAATACTTGATTGTTCAATAATATTTTTAGACAAAAAAGTTCCTTCAAGGCTATATTTGTTTATTGTAATATTCGGAGATGAGTACACAAGCATTTCTCCGTTTTCGATTTGAACATTTTTAATATTGTTGTACTCACCAGGCCTTTTTCCTTTCTCCCCAACAGCATTGAGAAACTTGCCGGTGTTGTCATATCTGAAGATACGACAATTAATGTTGTCAATCAGATAAAAGTCTCCGGAAGAGACAATCATCTCCGGCTGTGCTCCGATAAGATGGTCGGCATCCGTTTCTAACGGAATCAGTTCAATCGAAGATACCACATTGCAAAAAGCTTTTGAAGAATTTGTTTCGTTAAAAGATATGTGCCATCACTCTGATTATTGCTATTGCAGCTGACTGCAAGCATAGCTATAAATAAAAGACATAAACGTGTTTTTCTCATAATTGGTTGATTCTTAAATAGTAATAGACCGTATGTATTAGGGTTGATTATTTGCTGTGAGTTTTTCCGTTTTTGTTGTTCTTGCAAATTTATAGAAATAATTTACAATCTCAAAATCTTTATACTACTATTGATGTAAAAGTAGAACATCAGATAAATCGGATTGATAGGGCTTGATAATCAATAAAAAGAGCAACTAATGTTATTATAGTTGCTCTTCTGATTTCACGGTACTTTTTTACAAAATACTAACGGTTGGCCTTTATGCGACTATATTTGGTTTTCATTAACAGCATAGAAATAAAATAAATCACGCACAATATCAAAAATGAGTAAAAAATATTATTGATATATGCAGATGGGTTATCAATAGTGCCATTATCCATCGCTTTTATGAGAACGGATACTGTTATGCAAACATGAGATATATAAGATAAAATAACGAATAATAAGCTGCATTTCAGTTCATTAGTTATATGTTTTATCGTAGAGGCACTACTATTTTTACTTTTGTGGTATCTCCTTTTTAAGTAATAGAACACAGGATATGAAATAATCCCCAAAATACAAAACAAAATCCAAAAGCCGGAATAATTATATCGCTTGTATCCATAAAGATATAGTAATAAGCCATATAAATATAATAGGCCCATCAATATACATAATAATAAAGTAATTGTAGTCATGATAAAATTATTTTAAGCACCAAATAGATGCAGAAACGGCAACTTCTGCTTCAAGAAGTCCTGGACTGGCAGCATTAATAACTACTGCATAGGGAACTAATTCAGGGTTACTATATATTAGATCTTCCATCTCTTTGTATTTTTTCTTCACACATTTCCACTAACTTGCTAAACCTTTTGTGTCTATATCGTCATCATCAAAAACAGTTATTGACAAAACATTTTTCCCCAGCATAATGTATTCTGCAATAGGTTGCATATTCTCATCGTATTGAATCGATTGGGTATAATTATTTGGCAAGGAATTAACACTTAGATAAAAACCCTTACTTTCGTACGTTGAATTTTGAGAACTAAGTGATACATAAAATTTTTGAAAATCAGATTTGGTAGAGATACGTGAAATCTCGACATCAACAAAACTGTTATTATAATTTTTTATACAAGTTGTGTTTCCTACGGTGGAAACAATATTCTGGTCGTCAATATCTTTTTTCGTGCAAGAGACTAATACACACAATGTAACAATACTAACGCCTATCGTTTTGAAAAATAAATTCATAGTTTTATAAATTAAAAGTTAAAATGTTGCCTACTCTTAAGCTTTTCGGCATCCGCTCCGATTGAGTAATACAGTTCTGGCACTGCAATTGGAATATTTATGTTTTTCAGGCCGTTGTAAGTTGTATTTTAGTATTCTTGTTAATCCATCCGTTTTCTTCTAATTATTTTGAGTGGCCAACACAAAACAATAAGCATAGAAAGGACAAAATTTAGGTTTTCCTATATATAAGAGAGAAAAAGTGCCATTTGGTACTATACGAAATTGAAATATTTTCAAAAAAGTTTTCAACCCCCACGCTACAACCACTTCTGGGCACGATTTGAAAAAATGTCAAAATTGTCGGAAATGATGTTGGTTTTGTCGTCTGGTCATCGCGTTCGGGAGTGATGTTGGGAATAGGCAAAGTTAGCTTCGGGACGTGACATAGTCAAGGATATATGAACAGCCTCCGGCCGCCCTTGACTATGCCACATCCCTTTCGCTCCCTGTGGCCTATCCCCAAAACAATCCCTTATCATAAATCCACTGTAAGTTCGGCATTATCCGCATATCGACCGCAAGGCTCATTG
>JAQUBZ010000044.1 GCA_028686425.1 Bacteroidales bacterium
CCTCCCGTATCGATTCGTGTCAATCCCGATAAAATATCAGTTGAAAGTCTGATTGAGTATTTTGCAGAAAATGCCGATAATCGTGTAGATTGGTGTGAAGATGCATTCTATTTGAGGCGGAGGCCCAATTTTACGATGGATCCGCTGTTTCATGCCGGAGCGTATTATGTGCAGGAGGCTTCTTCGATGTATGTCGGGAGGCTTATGAATATAGCTTGCTCATTATTAGATAATTACAATTTTCAGCATATGCGGATTCTCGATTTATGCGCAGCTCCGGGAGGCAAGACAACTCATATCATCTCTGAAATGGCGGATGAGTCTATTCTTGTCTCTAACGAAGTCATACGATCGAGAGCCTCTATTTTAGCTGAAAATGTAGCAAAATGGGGTGCGCCCAACGTAGTCGTTTCAAACAATGACCCTGCCGATTTCAAGCAACTTACAGGATATTTTGATGTGGTTGTGGCAGATGCACCGTGTTCCGGTGAAGGGTTGTTCAGAAAAGACCCCGATGCCATTGCCGAATGGTCTGCCGATGGAGTAGCATTGTGTGCGGCAAGGCAGAAAAGGATTGTGTCGGATGTATGGCCGGCGCTCAAAGAGGGAGGATTTCTTATATACTCCACCTGCACTTTCAACAAATATGAAAATATGGACAATGTAGAGTGGTTCTGTTCGGAACTCGGCGGCGAATTGATTGAATACAGGCAGTTTCTGCCAGGGCAGGATAGGGGAGAAGGATTTTTCTGTGCGCTGATTCGGAAGGACGGAGTATTTTCAGGGCAAAAGTCTTCTTCTAAAAAGGTGACAGCTTCAAAAATATTACCTAAAATACCTTCCGGATGTTCCGATTTTATCAAGTCGGGATATACTCTTTTTCCGAAAGGGGAATTGATAAAAGCCTATCCGACTTCTCTTATGGTTGAAATGCAGTCAGTTGAACAGAGACTTCGGGTGATTCATTCAGGTGTTGCCGTTGCTTGTCAAAAGGGACAGGACTTGATACCCGAAGCCGATCTGGCAATCTCGAATATCATTAATAATGAGGCTTTTGATTCAGTTGAGATTACAAGAGAAGAGGCCGTTTCGTTTCTCGCAAAACAGCCTCTTGTGTTTGAAAACAGCCGGTTGGGCTATTTATTGTTGAAATACAGGCAGATGCCTCTCGGATTCGTTAAAAATCTCGGTAAGCGGAGCAATAATCTCTATCCCATGGCTCGCAGGATTAGAGTACTTTGAATCTGTCGATAATCTCTCCGTTGCGATTCATAAGAACGAGTGTCATCCCTTTGTTAGTAACTTTGATATGCATAGCCCCGACGGTCTTGTCACCCTCGCTCCATCTATATTTAATAATATCTGTATTGGCTGATAATGAATCTTTTATAGCCACACCGCGTTCGTTGTCGGATGAAGGCGTCTGAACATATACGGTACCGTATGTTCCGTCAGTTTCTTTTCCCTGATACAATGCTCCGGTCCTGAGGTAAATGTGATTGTTGCCGGCAATGGCAAGATCCACTCCGAGTTCATCGAAAAGATCGCTCCACCGTCCGTATTGAGATGCCTTGCCACTCTCTCCGAAAAACCATTGATAGTGCTCGCACACAATGATATACTGTGCAGGATTGGCAGTTACGACTTTTCGTACCCACTCTCTGGCGGCGGCCAATCCCTCATCTGAACGCATATTCTCGTTGTTAAGCATGACAAAGAGGGCATTGTTGTATCTGAAATAGTAGCAAACTCCCTCTTCCCCTTTATAACCATTACGCGGATAGTAGTTTGCATTGCGAAAGAAATCATTGGTTAACAGATATTTACGGGTCATATTGTCGTGATTTCCGTTAACTCCGGCCCACATATATTTCTTGAAGTAATCTTCTTGGTAGAGCCGTTTCCAGAATGAATAACTTCCTCCCCACGCGCACACATCCCCCATGTGAAGTATCCAGTCTATATTTTTGTCATAATCGTGAACTTTGTCAATTACCCCCATTGCAGCATCAAGTCGCTTTGGCAGAGGAGTATATGTGTGAAAGTCGGAAATTATGCAGGCACTCCATTTATTTGCTCCGGAAGTCTTGAAATAGTGAATATCGCTTGTGTCTCCATTCTCGGAAGCTGAAATTACCTTATAGGCATATTCTGTGTCCGGTTTGAGATGGGAGAGGGATGCGTTGCATTTCATGAAAAGTGCACTTTCGTAGAAGTTTTCACCTGATGATGTTTTGGAATAGACACTGTCAAATACAGGACAGAGATATTGCTCCGGCATCACAATTTCGGCCTTTTTCCATTTGCGGTCACCTGACTTTGTATAGAGTAGATAACTATCTGATGCAGAAGTGTCAGCGGCCCAGCTGATATTCATCTGGGTACGAGTATCTTCGCCCGGACAGGTTACTATGCTGTAAATGCTGTTTTGTGCAAATGAATATATACAGCTAATCCACAATAGCACATAGAGGATGGCGGCAGTGTTGCGTATAAATCTCATTTTATATGAAGTTCAAGCTATTGGAAACACCTGTATAATAGGATGTTCCAATCAATTGTGAGTCATCTTGCGAGAATTTGAACGAGCAGCCTAATAGTCGATAAATGTGTATTTTCATTATCAAATCACCCCTTTTATAAAAAGATAAAGATAATTATTTTTTTTGAAAAGCCCTCAAAAAAATAGGTTTTGAGGGCTTTGAATGCTGTCGTCATTCGATTTTGAAGTCACTTACCTTTTTCATTCCTGCAAGTCCGAAGTATGAACTTACAATTTCTCCCTTGAGGAATACCTTTTTGCCAAGATTGCCAGGGTTAGAAACCAGATTAAGAGCGCTTTTTACAGCTGTTTTAGATAATTCCACAGAGAAGCATCTCTCACGGCCGGTTTCGGAAGGAGCTGCGGCAATCGCAATATGAGAGTCTTTTGTGAATGGAGCGGTGAAAGATACGGATGAAGAACTCATATCTCCTCCAACTATATATCCCCATACCCATATAGTATCTCCGACATGAGATTTTGCCGACTCAATTGAGAGGGCTTTATCGCTGCTCTTTCCGTTCTCTCCGAAATAACCGTTCCCCACAATTATTTGCTCGTCAATGCGGATGACGGATGTATCAACTTGAATTGTAAAGTAGGATTGCGATTCATTGCTTGACGCATCAAGGGTGATGGTGTGCAGCTCTCCTGCTCCTAATACTCTGTTAAACAGAGATGTAACGGAATCTTTCTCTCTATATCCGAACTCTGCATTTGCGGCTTTCAGATATGCCGTGCGTGCTTCCATGTAGGAATAGTCCAATTGACCCGCTTCCTGCTTGAGGACAATAACACCATTACCGTACTTGTTTTTGAATTTTTCGGTAAATTTCAGTCTCAGTGCCGAATTGAGCTGTCTGCATAGAAAAGATACGGTAACATTTTCTCCGTTTGATACTACTATTACTTTTCTGTCGCCATATTGAGGCTTGTCAAATTCGGGTGAGTCGAATTGTACTGACTCTACCGAAAGTTCGTATGTACCTGATGGTACTGCTATTTCGGAAGGTCTGTTGCCGTATCTTCCCGAATAAAGTGTGTCACCGGAATTACTCCTGATCAACAGATTGAATGAGTTGGTGTCGAGCGGCTCACTGCTTTTTGTCTGAATGCTCTTGACCGGCTCTGCAAAATTGAAAGATAAATAGCACTCTTTCTCTTGAGTGTCAGGCAGTCCCTGACAGGATGCCAAAGCGATGGAAGAGATTATCCCCATCAACACGATTCTTTTCATATAATCTCCTTTTTTAATGTTAAACTTGGCGGCAAGATATATTAAAAATTCATTTCGATTATACTTTATAACAAGTAGTGCAATAAAAATATCGTTTTACAAAAAAAATACATAATTTTGTTCAAGACTTAAACAACAATTATCATGCATAAAATAACATCTCACCCTATTCTTGACATTCCGCAGGAAGACCTTGTGGAATTTTCTTTTGAAGGACATTCAGTAAAAGGACAAAAAGGCAATACTATCGCTGCCGCCTTACATCAGGCAGGTTATCTCGTTCACCAACACAGTCTGAAAGAGAGGAATCGAACTCTTGAATGCGGTATCGGCAAATGCGGAGCGTGCGAAATGATGGTTGACGGAGAGGTAAGAAGGATATGTATTACCAAAGTTGACAATGTCAAATGTGTGGAGAGAATAGGTGACGTCAATGAACATCCTGAAAAAGGGGATATGTTCAATAATGTGAAGATTAATCCTGAAATGGGTGAGGCTCCAAAAAAGATTTATAAAACATCAGTTGCTATTATCGGAGCAGGTCCTGCCGGACTTGCCGTCAGAGAAGAATTGAATAAAGCAGGGGTTGATAACCTTGTCATTGACAATAATGACAAAATAGGCGGTCAGTTTCTGATGCAGACTCATCAGTTCTTCTTCTTTGAAAAGGAGAAGAGATTTGGAGGAATGAGAGGCTTCGATATTGCCAAATCTCTTGCAGGCGGCTCTCTTGACGGTATCATGCTTGATTCCGTTGTATGGGATATCCTACAGGACAGACGACTTGCAGTCAAGAATATCAAGACTCAGGAGGTATTCTATGTGGATGCCGACCAGCTGGTCATCGCAACAGGAGCCCTTCCGTTTATGCCGGCGTTCAAGAATGACGATATTCCCGGGGTCTATACCGCAGCGGTAGTGCAAAGAATGATGAATAAGGAGTTTACATTGCTTGGAAAGAATATTCTTACTGTAGGGGCAGGCAATATCGGATACCTGACTTCATATCAGGCAATGCAGGCAGGAGCCAATGTGAAAGCCATTATTGAAGCTATGCCTAATGAAGGTGGATTCCCTGTCCAGGCCAATAGGGTACGACGTCTCGGAATTCCGATTATGACGTCTCACGTACTTCTGGAAGCAATTCCAAATAAAGACAGGACGGGGGTTGTGGGAGCCATTATTGCCAAATGTGACAATTTTAAACCTATACTGGGGACTGAACAGAGAATAGATGGGATAGACTGTATTAATATTTGCACGGGATTATTGCCTGATAGCCAGTTATTTAGAAAGGGGATTGAGGTGTTTGGACGTGCCTGCCACGGAGTCGGCGATTCGGTAAGGATAGGCGAGGGTACTTCTGCAGTGTTGAGAGGCAGGCAGTGCGCTTACGAGATTATGCAGGATATTGGAAGGCGCATCAATTATGACGACTATCTTTCACTTTCAAAGGAATATATTGATTCTCAGCAACATCCTAAGCGTATTTTGGAAGAACCGCGCAAGCCGTCTGCTGAACGGATGGCTTCCAAAGGATTTGTCATCATGGACTGCCTATATGGTTTTGCCTGTAATCCGTGCTCATTTTCGTGTAAACAGGGGGCAATTACCAAAAGCTCGACCTCTGTTGTTCCTATGATTGATTACAATAAGTGTATAGGTTGTATGGATTGCGTGTCACAATGTCCCGGACTTGCCATCTTCGGATATCGTACCGCGAAAAAACAACTCTACCTTCCGATAGAATACGCTGCTTCCGAAGGGAGTGAAGTATTTTTGGTTGATGATAATGGAGCAAAAGTGGGAGAGGGCTTCATTGACAAGGTGATGATCAAGCCGAACAAGACAAATGTGGCCGTTGTGACTGCTACTCAGATATATGATGCCCATTCAGATGAAGATATACTGAAAGCTCGCGGATTTATCGTTAAAGAAAAATATCCGGAACCGTTGCAGATTTCTCCTGCTGCTGCAGATGATGCAGATACTTACATTTGCCATTGTGAAGATGTCAAGTTGAAAGATCTGCTTTCATTGCTCGGTGACCGTAAGAGTATCACCGCCCATGAACTTAAACACATTTCAAGGATAGGAATGGGTGTATGCCGCGGCAGCCGATGTCTTCCGAGGGCAAAGCAGGCTTTGAGAAGTTATGGGATAGAGGTTGTAGGTGACTTTACCCCTCGCGGACCTATGGCCAATCTTGTCGAGATAGGAAATGTATGCAACAGGGACAAGAAAAACGTGCTGATTACTTCTGCCAAAATGACACAGGACAAAGTCGTCAGGGTTGGCGCATTTGTGGCCGGCGGCGGTATGGCCGGTACAGCCACATTCCGATATCTTGCCGAAGCGGGATACAAACCGGTACTTATCAATATGGATCATGGCAGCTCGTGGAGAAATATCGCCGGAGGTCGTCCTGCATTCTCTCTTCCAGCTCTTGCCGACATTGCAAACAATAATCTCCAGATCTTCAAAGATCTTCAGAAACAGAGAAATATAGATTTCAAACTGACCAGATATGTCAGTTTCGCTCATGATGAAGCCAATTACAAGGCATTGGAGGCATCTATAGCATGGTCTGACGCTTATATGATAGAGCAGAAGGATTTCAGACGTGAGATTTCGGAATATTTCAATCCGGATCTTAAGATATACTCACATGCTCTGATTTCACGCGATTGCTGGCAGGCTACTCCGGGCAAGACCATTGATATGGTTCGTCAGATTGGTATCCGGAACGGTGGCGTAGTATATGAAAATACCGAACTTGTCAGTGTTGCAAAGTCGGGTGATACATACCATATAATAGTACGTATGCCTGACGGCAAATATGTCAATTATGAAACAGAAGTATTTGTAAATGCTCTTGGAGCAGGTGCCGAGAAATTTGCATCGCAACTCGGCATTGAAACACATTTGTTCCCTGTCAGACACCAGGCATTCATTACAAAGAGACTTCCGCTGATTGGAAAAGACGGCGATTCTCTCGATATGCTCATTGACAGACGCAAATACAAGGGATTTTCAGCAGTATATGGACAGCAATTAGCCGAGACAGGTCAGATCATCGGGTGTGCCTCTCCTGCCAATGATGCCACAGATTCTTATAAGAATTTGAAAGTCAATACTCAGGAATTTCTTGAGATAGTGTCTGAAGTATTTACTGACTGGATTCCTAAATTGAAAGGTATGAGTTTCCAGGCCACATGGTGCGGTTATTATACTGAACCTCGCTACATTGTCGATCCGAAACTCGGCTTGTTTGTCGGAATGCGCGGACACGGCTTTATGCTCTCTCAATACATCGGAAAGATGTATGTGGATTATCTGCAGGGCAAACCTGTTCCCGATTATTTCCATAAGATGGCTCTCTCAGAAGGAGGATTGTCAGAGCAGGCTTTCAAATAAACCTGTACATCGATTTTTTATACGGGGAGTGTCGATTTTGCCGATTTTCCCCGTTTTTTTATTCTGACATGGCGTTACTTTTTACCGTTTCGATGCCTTTAACGTGCATACAATCAGTAAAATACAAAAAATGTTAAGCGTTACTTTTATTTGGGCCGCCCCAGGATGAACTTTTTTGAACAATTATAATATATCTTTGCATGCAAACCTAAAATCAATATAGTATGCATAAGATAACATTAATTTTGTTGGTATTTCTGTCAACTGTCATCTCATCATGCAGTGGAGAGAAAGCCTCTACTGTCTATCAACAACTTTCTTTGCTGGATAAAGCCATCTGGTGTGATGATGAAAATGATATTAAACTGACACCGGAAGCCGCATTGGATTCACTGAAGATGCTCGACCATCTTGCTGTAAAAATGGATGAAAGAGCTTATTATGACTTGCTTTATACGATATTCGCAGACAAGTCTTATATCGATTTTGAGAATGATTCCATTATCTCAGGTGCCTTGTCATGGTTTGCAGAAAGCAAAGACTATCGCAATTATTCTCGTGCACTACTATACGAAGGGATAATCAATTATAGATTATCTGCCGAGGATACCATCTGCTTCAACTATATCAGACAGGCCGAAACGGTTTATGATAAATATGAAGTAAAAGATAAATATCTGCTGAGTTTCATATACCACTACATGTGGAGGCTTAATAGTGGACGGAAGAATAATGAAGAGGCCGAATATTATCTTGATAAAGAGTATAATCTTCATAAACAGATTAACAGATACTCTGACGCACTTGCAAATATTTGTTCATATTCCCTGATTGAGATAGAACTTTATCATAGAGAGCGTGGCCTGCAGCTTATGCGTGAAGCTTTTGCATTCGACTCCGTGCCCAAATCGCTCGAATGGTCAATGAACATACTTCACGTACAGTATCTTTTACTACATGACGAGTATGAACAATCAATCATTGTAAACAGTAATCTGAGAGCACCGGATTTGTCTTCGGCAATCACCGGACAGTACTTTCTTGCATTTGCATATAATAAACTTGGACAATCAAAGGAGGCTGCCTTACATGCCGACACACTTGTCCGATATCTTGATAAGCTCGGGAATGATAAGGATATAAATAATCAGGTGTATTACAATGTTATAGGCAGGATCTATCATGATAATGAGGAGTATGAAAAGTCTTGCTACGCTTATAGGAAATCGTCTGAATTTTATAATTTAAAACTGAAACTGCAACATGACAACACCATCCTTAATCTTGAAAAAAAGTTTAATCTTGAGAAAAAGGAACAGGAAATAAAGACATTGCAGATGAGGAATATAATCTACTTATTATTGGTTGTTATACTCTTGTCTGTTATCGGATTTATTTTGCTTGTAATAAGGAACAGACGAAAGGGTGACAGGAATAGGATTGAATATCAGAATCTGGTAATAAAAGGCAATGTAATTGAAAAAACTATTACTGATGCTTCTCTGGGGATGTTTTATGAATTCCAAAATGAAGTATATAATCAATTTATAACTTCTCTTTCATCAACTGATACCAACAGATTTGAAAAGCTGGTTGCTTTTCATAAGCATGAATTCAACAAAAAACTTGCAAATGCACTCTCTTCAGATGAAATTATAAATAATGTAGCGATGATGAGACATCTTGATGATCTTTCCCCAAAAGAGAAAAGTCTGATATTGCTGATATTTTTGAGATCATCTACACAGAGGATTGCGAAAGTATTTAATACATCGCCATCAAGCGTAAGGGGGATGAAAAGAAAATTACGTCTGAAGATCGAGTCCATACCAACCATTCCGGCCGAAGAAAAAGAACAATTACTCGACATGATTTAACAACTTATTTAATTACAACATAATAACCTTACAAACATGAAAAAACTTTTAATTCTACTTTTGGTTGTATTCAGTGTTCAGCCAATTTATTCGACAATTTCAAATTGCAGAGCTAATCAGGAAGATGAGACGGATATTATTGTCAATACCATTCCTCCTCAAAGAAGCCTGAACGGTATCCGTGCTTTTTACACTCCAACTACTCTTTATGTTACTTTTTCCGATTATACAGGAATGGTTTCCTCAGAGATTAAAGACAACGATGGCACCGTGGTATCTACAGCCTCCGGCTATATAAACGGCAGTGGCAGAATTAGTCACAATATTGTTAATCTCCAATCCGGAACATACGAAATAATCATTTCGGCAAATTTGCGCTATTCGGGTAGTTTTAGTTTGAACAATTGGAATTCCGGTCAGAATTGACGGATAGCCACTTTTTAAAGAGCGTTACTTTCAATCGGAAACGTGCCTTTAATATGCTAATAGATAACTTATTATAAAATTTTGCGAGCGTTACTTTTATTTCGCGGCTTCCAAAACGGTACTTTTTTGAGAATAATAACATAATTTTGCTATGTGCTTGTGAGCGATTTTCAAAACAAACACATAAAATATAAATAACAGTATTTTTATTAACATTTATGAAAAGGATTTATCATTTATTAATTGCAACATCGGCAATAATGCTGACAGTTGCATCGTGCACGAAGGCAGAGTATGGTTCGACGAAAGAAGTTGACACCAAATCTGCAGTAAACATCTCCACAGCGAAAACATCGGAGTTTGACGTAACGCCCAAAGATGTTGAATGGTACATGAAATTACGAGTCATTCCTGCCAGAAAAGATGTCCAAATCAAAGAAATAGTACCGCTTACAGTAGATAGGGAGGAATCTCATATCTATCTTGTAAATATGAAAGACAATAAAGGGTGGTATCTGATAGCAGGAGACATGAGGATGGATCCGGTGATTGCGATGTATGATGATGGAAACATAGATGCAGGCAGACTGACAACCATAGCATCACTTTGGCTGTCAAATATCAATCGGGAGATATCGAAAGTAAGTAAACGGGCAGCCAAAGCTGAAGACAAACAGAGTACATCATACGCCAAATGGGAATGTGTAAGAAGAATGGCTGAGCTGACTGCAGCCACAAAGGCGGATGATGACATACTGTCATTGGAAGTGATAATTGATACAATATCACGTG
>JAQUBZ010000002.1 GCA_028686425.1 Bacteroidales bacterium
TCTTGAGTAACAAGATTAGGATCAAACGGAAAAGACTCTATCTTACGTGCCTTGAATTGTCTATATTGAGGTTCCGGTGCAGCATAGCCTCCCATACGTGTACGTGCATTCTTTGTCTTTGATGTTTTGGAGATTGATTTACTTCCGGAAAATTTGTTCCTCTCACTATTGTACACTGCCTGCTTTTTTGTCGGCGGTTTTTCATATAAACCTACAGTATCGCCATTTGTCATGATATTGCTGTCATCTTTCAAGCTGCTTTTCACCTCCGTACTATCGGAGGTCACCTCCTCATCCGACTCTTGGGCCGGAATATTGACCACCTTCATCACAAAAACTGCTGTTTGGAATCCCAATACAAGGAATATCAGGGCAACAACTCCTGATGCTGCCGATTTTGACATTGATTTCTCTTTCTTCATTCTACCTTTCCTCCTGAAAATTAATTAGTTGTAATTGTTTTAAGTGCGGTGAGATTAACTTTGACCGTCATGTTCATCTTCCGGTCTGTCCCCGAAGTCGCGTTGTAATGTTCCTGTCCCCGCCACGACTATGACTATTTCTCCTTTAGGCTCATGCTCTGTAAACCATTTATAAAGTTCAGTCAGTGTCCCCCGATGGGTCGTATCGTGAAGTTTTGAAATTTCTCTTGATACCGAAGCCGGACGGTCTCCTCCAAAATATTCGACAAACTGTCCGAGTGTCTTGGCAAGCCGATAAGGTGATTCGTAAAATATCATAGTTCGTTTCTCTTCTGCCAAGAGCCTCATTTTTGTCTGACGCCCTTTTTTGACGGGTAGGAATCCTTCAAAGCAGAACCTGTCACATGGAAATCCCGAATTGATCAGCGCGGGTACAAATGCCGTAGCTCCGGGAAGTGTTTCAACTTCAATGCCTGACTGTACACATGTCCTGACCAAAAGAAAACCGGGATCTGAAATGCCGGGAGTGCCGGCATCTGTTATTACGGCCACAGAAAGGCCTGCAATGATTCTTTCCCTGACAGACTCGACCATAGTGTGTTCATTGAACTTATGATGTGACTCCATATGAGTTGTGATCTCATATTTTTTCAACAATACTGCACTTGTCCTTGTATCCTCAGCCAGAATCAGATCCACCTCTTTAAGAATACGAATTGCCCTTAAAGTGATGTCCTCAAGATTACCTATTGGTGTAGGAACTATATATAATTTCGACATTTTTATCTATCTTTGTTTATGGGTTTACCTTACAAAAATAGTCAAAATGTTTATAGAAAATGCAAAAAATCCAGGTTGGATTGAAGTTATTTGCGGCTCAATGTTTTCAGGAAAGACTGAAGAACTTATCAGAAGGCTTAAAAGAGCCAAGTTTGCTAATCTGAATGTGGAAATTTTCAAACCGAGAATTGATGTTCGTTATTCCGATGTGGAGGTGGTTTCACACGATTCTAATGCAATACTTTCAACACCTGTCGATTCGTCCGGAAGCATTCTGCTTCTATCAGGCAATGTCGATGTTGTAGGAATAGATGAAGCTCAGTTCTTTGATTCCGGGATTGTGAATGTTGTCCAACAGCTTGCTTCTCAAGGAATCAGGGTTATCGTTGCAGGACTTGACATGGACTATCTCGGCAAGCCTTTCGGACCGATGCCTGCACTGATGGCCGTAGCCGAATATGTAACAAAAGTACACGCTATCTGTGTCAGATGCGGTGATCTTGCCAACCACTCCCATAGGCTCTCATCAAGTTCCAAACTTGTGGAACTTGGAGAAAAAGATATTTACGAACCTATCTGCAGGCACTGTTTCGACAAAATTCGTAAGGAGGAAGAAGAGTCAGCCAACATTCGGGAAACAAAAAATCAACTTTCGTAGCTTCTATTACAATGATTCTATTTCCTCTTTTGATAAACTTGTCAAAGCTATAATATCATAATATCCTAAAAATTTACCATGAAATAATGCTTTAGCGCGTAAACGTAATGAAATAATTATTTTTAATTATATTTGCAGTTTACTTTATTAACAAATAATAACAATAATGCTTCAATGCAATTCTATTACTAAGGTTTTCGGTGAATATACTGCCTTAAATAATGTTTCACTTGAATTTCCTCAGGGCAAAATTTTTGGACTTCTCGGCCCGAATGGGGCCGGTAAGACTACCTTAATAAGAATAATCAATCTAATAACAATTCCTACATCAGGTGAGGTCATATATAATGGACACCAGATGACAGAGCAGGCTGTCAGGGAGATAGGCTATTTGCCTGAAGAACGTGGCTTATATAAAAAGATGAAGGTCGGAGAACAGGCTCTCTATCTTGCAAGACTTAAGGGTATGAGTACCGAAAAAGCTACCAATGAGTTAAAAAAGTGGTTTATCAAATTTGGAATTCAATCATGGTGGGACAAAAAAGTTGAAGAACTGTCCAAGGGTATGGCCCAGAAAGTTCAATTTATTATTACGGTTCTCCACAAACCCAATTTATTGATACTTGATGAGCCATTTTCAGGGTTTGACCCTGTAAATGTCCAACTTATCAGAAACGAGATACTGAATATGAGAGATAATGGAACCACTATAATTCTTTCAACTCACAATATGGAATCTGTTGAAGAGCTGTGTGACAATATAGCTCTTATCAACAAATCCAATCTTGTAATAACAGGGGAGACGGATGCTATACGCCGTAAATATGGGCTTAATCAGGTGGAACTGCTCTATCGGTCGGGGGACAAGATTAATTTTATTCCTCAATCTTTTGAAATAGTATCGGATGACGAACATAAAGATTATAGAAGAGCTGTTTTGAATGTGCTAACGGAGAATCATTCTAAAGAAGTCATTTCCGAACTGATTCAAAATGTGGATATTGTATCATACAAGGAATTGATACCACGCATGAATGATATTTTTATCAACTTAGTCAAATAGGAGGAATTGTTATGAATTTCAAAAAGATAAATATAATCATAGGTAGGGAATATGCTGTACGTGTTAAGAAGAAATCTTTCATTCTGACAACGATACTTACCCCTATATTGTTTGCTTTATTAGTATGTATCCCATCTCTCATAATGATATATGGCGGAGGTGATGCCAAAAAAATCAAAGTTGTCGATGATTCTGCGATAGTTGCAAGTCACTTTGAGAATACAGATAAAGTGGAATATATAGTTGCGGCAGATGGTGAGAATCTTGAAAATTTGAAGGAAAGGTTTGACACTCTCGATTATTACGCCATTGTAGGTATTTCCAAGCTTGATTCAAATAATAATGTGGCCGTAAGGGCTTATTCCAAGGAACCTTTGAATATCGACATTAAGAATTCGATAGCCAAAGTCGTAAATAAATCGGTGGAAGATTACAAGTTGGCTCAATATAATATTGAAAATATTGACACTATTTTATCAGATGTGAAGAGTAACATAAAAGTTGAGGCATTGACATTGAAAGAAGGTGGAACCGAAAAGAAGGAGTCTGTGGAAATATATATGATACTCGCTTATATAATGAGCTTTATGATATATGGTTTCGTATTTATGTTCGGAACAATGGTCATGAGGGGAGTTATTGAGGAGAAGTCCAATCGTATTATAGAAGTTATAGTCTCATCAGTCAAATCTTTTGAGTTGATGATGGGCAAGATAATCGGTGTAGCATTAGTAGCTCTAACTCAGTTCTTTATCTGGATAGGCCTTACTATTGTGCTGGTGCTGGTTTTTAATCTTGCTTTTGGAATGGACCTTACAAAAGGTGTTTCACAGGATCAAATGGCTCAGATTACTCAAGTGACAGGAGCCAACGGGGTCGATATATCTTCTGTTACAGGTACGTCAATCGATACGTTGAATATTCAATCATCTGAAGCAATACCTGCTGCAGAAAGTGATTCTACATTTATTCAGGACGCAATTCAGCAATTATCGCAGATAAACTTTATTTATATCATCGGGTGCTTCTTGATTTACTTTATCCTCGGATATCTGCTATATGCAGCCATGTTTGCCGCAGTTGGATCTGCTGTTGACAATGAGGCCGATACCAATCAATTGACTTTGCCTATTACACTGCCGTTGATTATAGGTCTGTTTATTATGCTCAGCACATTTCAGGATCCAAGCAGTCCTCTTTCTTTCTGGGCATCCATAATACCGTTTACTTCTCCTATGGTGATGATGGCGCGTATTCCGTTTGGAGTCGTACCTACATGGGAATTGCTTCTTTCTATAGGATTACTGATAATAACTTTCGTAATCACTGTGTTTATTGCAGGAAAGATTTATAGAGTTGGGATTTTGATGTATGGCAAAAAGGCAACATTCAAGGATTTGTTCAAATGGATAAAATATAAGAATTAATGAGACGAATAATAGTTATTTTTTGTACAATTGCTCTGCTTTCTGCTTTTGCAGACTATGCAACGGCACAGTTGAATTATAAGTGGACAGTTGTTCCAATGGACTCTACGTGGAATGAGATAAAGGACCCTGCAGCCACCAATATTATTGCAAAGTATCAGCCTTTAGTGGCTCCATTGATGGAAATCATAGGATATTCTGTTGATGAATATGATAAAGCCAAGCCGGAGAGTGGTCTGTCCAATTTTGCGGTAGATATTATAAGGGATGCTGCTTCAAAACACTGTAATTGTAATGTGGATATTGCGATGACCAATTTTGGAGGCATTCGTACAAGTCTGCCAAAGGGAGCAGTAAGAGTATATGACATATATTCAATCTTCCCATTTGACAATTATATTGTGATTGCCACCTTTAAAGGGGACAAGTTGAAAAAAATGCTGGAAGCTCTTGCTCAATCCGGTAGAGTTGAAGCTTTCAGTAATGTAGAATTTGTTATTGACAATAGAAAACTCGTCAAATCAAATATCGGAGGATTACCCATCAATCCTGACAAAATGTACAAATTCGCAACTATCAATTTCTTGCTTGAGGGTGGGGACGGTGTGCAGATGAAGAATTATATGGAGAGCGTTGAAGAAACGGATATTTTGATAAGGGATGCCATAGTAAGCTATATCAAGGGCATGACAGCCAAATCTGAAAAAATTGAATTGAAGGAAGACGGCAGAGTAATAAGTAAAAATTGGGAGAGACGATAATGAAACGTATAGTAATACTACTAATGGCGGCAGTAGTTTTGAGTCTGGCTGCTGTAAGATGTGGAACTCAGCAATTGGTGATACTTCACACTAATGATACTCACAGCCAAATCGAAACAGAAAGAGTAGGGGAAAGAAAGGATTTCGGAGGAGTAGAGCGCAGATTGCAATTTATTGACAGCGAGAGGAAAAAATATGGAAAAAAATATGTTCTTCTGCTTGATGCCGGTGATTATAATCAAGGTACACCTTATTTTACAATGGCAAAGGGTGACTTGGAAGTGGAGTTGATGAATGCAATGAAATATGATTATGCTACTCTTGGCAATCATGAATTTGACAATGGTCAGACAGAACTTGCCAGACGTCTTAAAATGGCTAATCACCAGACATTGTGCTGTAATTATGATTTTACGGATACTCCGCTTGATGGTATTGTGAAACCATACGCTATTGTACGCAGAGGAGGATTGAAGATAGGTATAATCGGTGCTACTACTTATCTTGAAGGGGTGGTCTTGAAAAGCAATCTTGATGGCTTAAAACGATTGAATACAGTTGAGGAAATAAACAAATATGCCGATTATTTGAAGAATAATCAGAGGTGTGACCTTGTCATACTCCTCTCTCACCTCGGATACGATGGGGGGTCGATGAAAAAACCATCAGATGTATTTATGGCCCAAAATTCAAAATATATAGATATCATAATAGGAGGACACACTCATACTTTTCTGACAGAGGCCACTGAATTGGAGAATCAGAATGGAAATAAAGTCGTGATTACTCAGGCAGGTGATAAAGGTATCGTGGTGGGTAAATTAGAGCTATTTACTCCCGTTCGATTTTAAGTTGTTGGACGGATGTAATATTATCAGTAGTCTTTACAAAAAGAATAATTCTGAATTTTTCTCCTCCGGCGCTAAGTGAGCCTACTGCATACTTCATTGGAGCTTTGCCGCTTTTGTGTATGATAGTAAACTTTTTGGGAGTATAGTTTGTAAAGAAATTCTTCATAATCAACTTTGCCTGATTACGGGTACAATTGTTGATTGCTCCGAGAATATCCAGTTCCAAATTGTCGGCAAACCATGCTGAAAGTTTTTCATAATCTCCTGATTGGATGTACTTTCCTATTGGAGTAAACGCATCCTGGTCATTTTGTTGAGCAGAAGCGATATTCAAAGAAAAAACACTTAATAAGGCTAATAGTAAAACTTTTTTCATTTTTGGGTGCTATATTTTTAGGGAAGAAAATACAAAAATCAAGCCATAGAAGGTGAATATTAGTTTATAAATTGTAAATTTGTATCGAAAAATGCTCAATGAATGAAGATTAAGTTGTTATTGGTTGGGAAAACCGTTGAACAGTACTTGCAAAAGGGGATTGATGTTTACCAGGGCCGGATGAAATATTACATTTCATTTGAACGGATTGAAATACCGGAACTTAAACAGGTTTCCTCCTTGAGCAAAGATCAAATAAAAGTGAAGGAGGGAGAGTTGTTGCTCAAACAGATAAAAATACAGGATTGCGTAGTATTGCTTGATGAAAAAGGAAAAACTTATTCTTCTGTGGATTGGGCACGACATTTGGAGCAGGTGATTGCACATAGTTCAAGGGATATAGTGTTTGTGATAGGAGGCGGATACGGATTTTCGGAACAAGTCTATTCTCGCGCGGATTCGATGCTCTCGCTCTCCAACATGACATTTTCCCATCAGCTTGTGCGGTTGATATTCATGGAACAATTATATCGTGCGTTTACAATAATTAAAGGGGAACCATATCACCACGAATGAAAACTTTTTTGAAATATTATAGGATAGCAGTCTCTTATACCAAAAAGTATCCGGCCGAGATATTCGGTATTATTGCGGTAGTACTTTTTATGGCTTCTTTCTTCAATACAAGTTATGATTATGACTTGAAGAGGGAAGTAAGACAAGTTGAAAGACACCTTCAAAAAAGGCAGCGTATTATGGAAAAATATGCTATCAAAGCCCTTGAAACGCCGCCTGATCAATGGCCCAACCTTGACGATATGCCGGAAGATATGGTGCTGTACAAATATAACGCCGATACTTTGCAGTCATGGGCGCACGAGTTTCCCATCAGTAACGATGAGGTTGACGTATATCCGTTTATGTACAGGTTACAATACATGAGCAATAGAAATCTGTATAATACACCGCTTGCATATATAGGAGTCAAAGAACAATACGTTAATCTGGGATCTGCATGGTATGTTGTCAACACACAGATTTCCAAGACTAAACAATCCAAAGTCGTTACAGGTATATTGATTAAAACGGAGTATCCTGTTGACAATAGTTCAAGAAATAAAGTAAATCCAAATCTTAAACTCGACAAGAGATATACTACTTCAAGTGTCAATATGGACGATGGACAGATCGTATATGGACTTGAGGGATCTCCCCTATTTTCAATAGGAATGCAGGGTGCAACTTCTTTCAAATACGGAGATCCTCTTTCAAGATGGATAGCCCTGGTTTTTGCCATTATGACCCTTTTTGCGTACCATATCAAAACCCATAGTTGGACATCATTTGGCGTGACGACTATCGGTCTGGTCATTATCAGAGTGGTAACAATGATAATGTCATCAAGGATAGATACTGCCAATCAGGTCTTTTCTCCAATTTTGTATGCGGATACCAAGTTGTTCAATTCTCTGGGGAGTTTTCTGTTTAACAATCTGTTTGTCTCGTTAATTGTATATGCTCTTTTTACTTTGAGAAATAATATATTGAAGAAGATGTACAGATTGACGAATGCCGAAAAAAAGATAGTTGTTACACTTCTGGTGATGCTTGCCATATTTTTAGTGGCATACATTCATCTGACATTGCGTTCACTCATTAATAATTCAAATATCATTTTGGAGCCTTTCAGAATAGAGGAAATAGGATGGCATTCGGTATTGTGTTATTTTTCGTATGTTCTGCTCTTCCTTGCTTTACTTTTTGTGTTGCAGATGATAGTAATGTATATTAAGGGAGAAAGGAGAATATCTCTCCTTACATGGAAGAATATAATTATTTACATTTTGGTAATATCTCTCTATTGCGTGATTATAGTAGGGTGGTTCGGCCTGAAAAAAGAGTTTGAAAGCAACAGAGTGTGGACCAACAAACTTGCAGTAGAAAGGGATCTGTCACTTGAATTGCAGTTGAGAAGTGTTGAGTCCGCTATAGCCACAGATCCTTTCATTGCAATTCTGTCAGCCGTGGATGGAAGGGAACTGATTAAAAACAGATTGATGGAGAGGTATTTTTATAAGAGTATAAATCAGAAATACAGTATAGATCTTACAGTCTGCACTCCAAATAACCTGCTTGAATTGGAGAGGGGGGCTATTCCTGTCAATTGTTTCGGCTTTTATCAGGATCAACTTACAAGATACGGGGTGCCTCTTGCACAGAATTCGCGGTTTTTCTATATGAATAATTATTCCGGTACCACCTCTTATATTGGCATTTTTACCTATTTTAATCCGAATGACAATCAGGTTTCGAGATTGTTTATCGAGATTAATGCCAAATATGTAAAGGGAGCAATCGGATATCCCGATGCACTTCTCGATATTCAGAATTACGATGAACAATCTGTTCCCAAACAATATTCATACGCTGAATATTCGAATGGAAGGCTGGTCTCTTATGGAGGAGTATATAATTATCCCGTAGTGTTGGGAGATGAGTACAAGATAGGGTATATGATGAAGAACAAAAAGGGATATACTCACTTTGTCAATAAACTTTCCGATGACGAAGTGACTATTGTCAGTCGTCCTCGCAATTCGTTATTTCAATACATTGTCTCATTTTCATATTTTGCAATATTCTTTGGCGTATTTATACTGATTTGCACAAAATGGGGAAGAAAAAGCAAGTTGTTTACATTGCCAAAGCACTCATTGAAACGAAAAATTACCCTTCTGACCACTGCCACAATGATTATAGCACTCGTTGCCATGGGGGTCGGAAGCATAATTTACAGTTTGAGACTTACCGAAGAGAACAACAATGAGAGGATAGAAGATAAAATACATTCCGCCCAAAGTTCGTTATCGGAATATTGCAAATATGCTGTCAGATATAATGAATTGAACACTCCTGAACTGTTCGGAGCTATGGAAAATGTATCTAAAGTTATTCAAACCGACATTAACCTTTATGATACACATGGCGGATTAATCCGCTCTACAAAGCCGGAAATATTTGAGCAGTTTTTGATGGGAAAGAGAATGAACGATAAGGCTTTCAGAGAAATAGTCTATAACAAGGCATTGAGATATACCACAGTGGAAGACATTATGGATATGAATTACTATTCTGTATATGCCCCTCTGTTTAACGGAGACGGGGATTTGGTCGCAATTGTGAATGTTCCCTACTTCTCACGATCAAAGGATGTCAATGACGCAACATCTTCCACAATAGCAACCATCATCAATCTGTATCTTATACTTTTGATAGCTGCAATCATTGTGGGGACCACGGTATCCAACTCTCTTGCCAAGCCTCTGGCTGAAATCAAGAAGAAAATGGAGGGACTGGCCATGTCAAACAAGAATGCCCATATTTATTATCGAAACAAGAAAGATGAACTCGGAGTGCTTGTGACGGCATATAATAATATGGTAGATGATTTGGAGGAGAGTACGAGGAGACTGGCTCAAAGCGAGAGGGAGCAGGCATGGAAAGAGATGGCTCGGCAGATAGCCCACGAAATCAAAAATCCGCTGACCCCGATGAGGTTGAGTATTCAGCATCTGATGAGGATGAAGAAACAGAATTATCCGGGTTGGGAAGATAAGTTGGAAGAACTAAGTCATTCTCTGATAGAGCAAATTGATATTTTGTCGGATACAGCAAGCGAATTTTCATCGTTTGCCAAATTTTACAATGAAGAGAATGCAGATGTCAATCTGGATGAGCTGATTAAAGAGCAGGTTGTAATATTTGACAACAATGATAATATTGATTTCAAGTATGTTACAACAACAGATGATGCCTTTGTGACGGCAAGAAGGAAACAACTTGCAAGAGTATTGGTCAACCTGATTTCCAATGCTATTCAGGCGCTTGAAAATAGTCGCGGCAATGGGCATATAAGAATCTCTCTCTATAAAGAAGAGCTGCCAAAGGGCAATTATTTCAAGATAGATATAGAAGATGACGGTCCCGGAGTTGCCTTGAATAACCAGAATAAATTGTTCAAACCGAACTTTACTACCAAATCGGGAGGCACGGGGCTTGGACTGGCCATTTGTAGGAGTATTGTAGAACAATCACAAGGGATGATTTCGTACAAAAAATCATCCCTCGGTGGCGCATGTTTCTCTATAGAACTTCCCGAAAAAGACAGAACTATTTCTGTCTCAGATATATCTGAATAGTACACCCCTGAAAGTCAAAATGTTCTCTCAGTTTGTTTTCCAAAAATCTCTTGTACGGGTCTCTTATGTACTGTGGAAGGTTGCAGAAAAACGCAAATGACGGTGATTGGGTTGGTAATTGTGTGATGTACTTAATCTTGATGTACTTACCTTTCCATGCAGGAGGTGGATAATTTTCTATTTCAGGGAGCATTGCATCATTAAGTGATGAAGTTGATACTTTTCTCTGATAGTTGTCGGACACCTTTGCTGCAGCATCAAGCACTTCGAGTATTCTTTGTTTGTTGATTACAGATGTGAAGATGATTGGAATGTCATTGAAAGGGGCAAGGCGTCTCTTTATCATCAGGGTATATTCTTTCATTGTATTGTTGCTTTTCTCTACAGTGTCCCATTTGTTTACGACAACCACGCATCCTTTTTTATTGCGTATGATGAGGTTGAAAATGGCCATGTCCTGCGCTTCAATACCTGTTGCCGCATCAACCATCAGAATGCATACATCTGAATTTTCAATGGCTCTTATTGAGCGCATTACAGAATAAAATTCCAAATCTTCCTTTACTTTTGTCTTTTTGCGGAGGCCTGCTGTGTCCACAAGCATAAATTCATGCCCGAACTTGTTGTAATATGTGGAAATTGCATCTCTTGTGGTGCCTGCAACAGGTGTCACAATATTTCTTTCTTCTCCGAGAAATGCATTGGTCAGCGAGGATTTGCCGACATTAGGCTTTCCTACTATTGTAATATGCGGTATGTCAGGATGTTCATCCTCTTTTACTGTAGATTCGGGGAGTTTTTTGACAATGAAGTCGAGTAAATCCCCTGTCCCGCTTCCGTTTGCTGAAGAAATGGACCACGGCTCCCCAAGTCCGAGGGCGTTGAATTCGTATGCACCATACATCTTGTCTCCTGTATCTACCTTGTTTACAGCCAATACGACAGGTTTGCCGCTACGGCGCAGAATATCTGCTATTTCCGCATCGAAATCTGTGATGCCTGTGGCGACTTCCACTAAAAACAATATCAGGTCACTCTCTTCAATTGCGAGCATAACCTGCTTTCTGATTTCTTCTTCAAAAACATCTTCGGAATTGATTGTGAAACCTCCCGTATCCACTACGGAAAATTCGTTGCCGCACCATTCGCATTTGCCGTAATGGCGGTCGCGTGTTACACCGGCAGTCTCATCTACAATTGCCTTTCTCATACCCACTAATCTGTTGAAAAGAGTCGATTTTCCAACGTTGGGCCGTCCTACTATTGCTACTAAATTCATAATTATATGTTTATATTGATGGGGTGGCGTACGCCACAATATCTTCCTTTGTAATGGTATCCGAGCATAGTATCATCAACCTTTCAGTTACATTGCGAAGCTCTCTGATATTTCCTGTCCAAGGAAGATTTTTCAGCTCTTGATATGCCTCGGGAGCGACATTTCTTTTAGTCATACCTGTCTCTTCACATATCTGACGGATAAAATGGTCCACAAGCAGAGGAATATCATCTTTTCGCTCGGCAAGAGTAGGAACATGGATAACAATCACACTTAATCTGTGGTAAAGGTCTTCACGGAAATTTCCTTTTTCAATCTCTTCTGTAAGATTCTTGTTTGTGGCGGCTACAACGCGAACTTTTACGGAAATGTCAGTATCGCTTCCAACCCTCGTGAGTTTGTTTTCCTGAAGTACTCTCAGTACTTTGGCTTGGGCAGCGAGGCTCATGTCGCCAATTTCATCCAAAAACAAAGTCCCTCCGTCAGCTTGTTCAAATTTACCTTTATGCTGCTTGACGGCAGAGGTAAATGCTCCCTTTTCGTGTCCGAACAGCTCGCTTTCTATGAGTTCGCTCGGAATAGCGGCACAATTAACCTCAATGAAGGGCTTGGATGCGCGATTGCTCTTGTCGTGTAATCTTCTTGCAACCAGCTCTTTGCCTGTACCATTGGAACCGGTGATCAATACTCTTGCATCTGTCGGGGCAACTCTGTCAACAATCTCTTTAATATGCTTAATGGAGTCTGATTCTCCTATTATTTCGTTTTTGCTATAAACTTTCTTTTTGAGACTGATAGTCTCTTTGACAAGTGTCGTCTTGTCGGTAGCATTTTTGAGTGTGATTAGTATCCTGTTGAGATCCAACGGTTTCTGTATGAAGTCGAATGCTCCTTTTTTGATGCACTCAACCGCAGTATCGATACTTCCGTGTCCCGATATCATGATTATTGCAGATTCACATTGGGCTTTGTATAGAGCATCCAACACCTCAATTCCGTCCATATTGGGCATTTTGATGTCGCAAAATATAGCATCGAAGTTGCCGTTCAATGCTGTTTCAACTCCTTCCTGACCATCTGCTGCAAGGGTTATTTCATGTCCCTCAAATTCAAGAATCTCTTTAAGAGTATTACGAATGCTTTTCTCGTCGTCAATGATTAATATCTTCATTTCATTTATCGAATAAATAATGATTTCGCAAAGATACGCTTTTTTTGTACTTTTGTAGAAATAACTGACGTTCATGAAGAAGATAATTATTGCAATTGATGGTCATTCGTCAACCGGCAAAAGCACTTTTGCCAAGATGATTGCATCCAAATTGGGTTTTACGTTTATTGACTCCGGCGCGATGTATCGAGCAGTGACCCTGTTTGCTATCGAGGAAGGGTACATAGACAATGGCGATAATATCGATACCGACAGATTGAAGGCTGCCCTTGGCCGAATTGAAATCACCTGTTTGAATTATCCTGACGGTTCGAGTGTAACATTTCTCAACGACAGAAATGTGGAGCCGGATATTCGAGGGTTAAAAGTGTCATCTCTCGTAAGTCCTGTTTCGGCGTTGCCCTTTGTAAGGGACTATGTCAATATACTGCTCAGATATTACGGAACACAGGATAACTCGGTCGTTGACGGCAGAGATATAGGCACCGTGGTATTTCCTGATGCTCCTCTGAAAATATTCATGACGGCAGACGCCTCCATAAGGGCCAAACGCAGATTTGATCAGATGGAAAGCAAAGGAGAGAAAGCCGATTATGAAAAAATATACAAAAATGTAGTGGAGCGTGACTATATCGATTCATATCGCGCTGTTGCCCCATTATGCAAAGCGGATGATGCACTTGTACTTGACAACAGCAATATGACTGTAGAAGATCAACTCGTGTGGGTGGATGAGATTGTACAAAAGAGATTCGGACTGAAATTGTCATGAATATAAAGGTCGAGATTGATGCCGGTTCGGGATTTTGCTATGGAGTAATCAGAGCCGTGGAGCAGGCTGAACATTATCTCAAGTTCAACAGCAGGCTTTATTCTCTTGGAGATATAGTACACAACTCTCTTGAACTTGACAGGCTTAAAGGCAAAGGGCTGAAAATACTCACGGCTAAGGATGTTAGAAATCTGAAAAATGACGTCATACTGATACGTGCACATGGCGAACCTCCGGAGACATATCGTATGGCACGTGACAATAATCTCCAAATCATAGATTGTACATGCCCCGTAGTTCTTAAATTACAGGAAAAAATAAGAAGCACATATCTTGAAATCAAAGAGGCGGAAGGACAAATCGTAATTTTTGGAAAAGCCGGACATGCCGAAGTAAACGGACTTGTCGGGCAGACGGATGGGACTGCGATTGTCATAGACGGGGTTAGAGGGTTGGATTTGATCGATTTTGAACGCCCGATTGCTCTATTCTCGCAGACTACCAAAGATCCTGTCGAATATGAGAGAACTGCTGCATATATGTTGGAAAGAGGCAAAAATGTAAAAGTATTCAATACAATATGCAGACAGGTGGCTTCAAGACACAATTCACTTGTCCGGTTTGCCGAAAGCCATTCGATTGTGTTGTTTGTGAGCGGGAAGGAGAGTTCCAACGGAAAGGTGCTGTACGACTTGTGCAAAAGTGTCAATCCTCGCTCGTATTGGCTTGAAAATAAAGACTTGATAGACCCAACATGGTTTAAAGATGGAGATTTTGTGGGGATTTGCGGAGCAACTTCCACACCCAAATGGCAATTGGAAGAGATAAAAGCAAAACTTTCTTATATAATATTTTAGTAAAAATTAGTACATTTGCGCAAAATAAAACAATAACAGACAATATATGGCAACAACAGCAGATTTTAAGAATGGTCTTTATTTAAATTTTAATGGTAAACCATGTTCAATCGTATGGTTTCAGCATGTCAAGCCGGGGAAAGGCCCCGCTTTCGTAAAGACAAAATTGCGCAACCTTGAAAACGGTCGTATTCTCGAGAAAACTTTTTCTGCAGGTGAAAGAGTTGAGACAATAACAGTGGAACACAGATCCTACCAATATCTCTACAAGGATGAAGAAGGGTTTAATTTCATGAATACAGAGAATTTTGAACAAATACATCTTGCTGCGGAAATGTTGGACAATTCGGATTTAATGAAAGAGGGGCAGGCAGTCGAGATGATTTTTCTTGCGGACGAAGAGAGATGTCTTACATGCGAACTGCCTACATACGTAGAGCTTGAAGTCACCTATACCGAGCCTGCTGTCAAAGGCGATACTGCATCAACCAATGCACTGAAAGCTGCAACATTGGAAACAGGCGCAGAGATAATGGTTCCATTATTTATCAATCAGGGTGACAAGATTAAAGTTAATACGACAGACCGTTCGTATGGAGAAAGAGTGAAATAACCAAACTTATGCTCTATGCGTAAATTATTAATTATATTAGTGTCCATATCCGTGTGCGGATGTGGACATTTTTCTTCTTCGGACTCATCAATCAATATCAGTGATCAGGAGAAGATGGAGAGAATCGCAATAGATTTCTCCCGAGACAGTGCCTATATGGTCAACTATCTCAAACAGTACTACCCCGATTTGACTCCCGCACAAATGCAACAATGGGAATCAACCAATGCTCTCGAAAATATGATTATTGACGGTCAGAGAAAATATTTTCGCAATGCCGGTCGTAATCTGTTCCGTATCGATAAACAAGCTCGCGCTGTGTTTGATTCAATCAACGGCGGACCGGAAATCGATCAGTTGCATCTCTTTCTTGACGGATACAACAAAAAGGTCATAAAAGCTGCAAGAGATAAAAAGAAACCTTTTGTGCTGCCGGTAACCATGACAGTCAAATATACTTTAACGGTCAAGCCTGATGTCGTCCCCGAAGGAACGCTTCTAAAGGTGTGGATGCCCTATCCTCGTGAAAATCAGCCAAGCCAAAAGGAGGTGAATCTTATTTCCGCTTCGGAGAAAGATTACATCATCTCTCCCGAAAGATATGTCCACAAAAGCATATATATGGAAAAAAAGACGGTAGCAGGCCAACCTACAGTATTTTCGTATGAATTTTCATACGAAAAATACAACGAATGGTACGATTTCAATCCTGAAGATGTCAAACCATATAACACCAATAGTTCGATATATAAGACATATACAGCCGAGAGGATACCTCATATTGTGTTCAGCGACCGAATCAAACGGATTACCGACTCAATAGTCGGGACAGAAACCAATCCCTATCTTAAAGTTAAAGCTATATATACTTGGATAGCAGATAATTATCCTTGGGCAAGCGCAAGAGAATATTCTACTTTGGATAATATCCCGGAATATGTACTTGACAATAATCATGGCGATTGCGGGCAGGTGGGCTTACTGCTTATTGCGATGTCCCGATATGCAGGCGTGCCGGCACGCTGGCAGAGCGGATGGATGCTTCATCCGGGAGATGTCAATCTTCATGATTGGGGAGAAATATATTACGAAGGTATAGGATGGGTTCCGACAGATATGTCTTTCGGTCGTGGCAGATATAACGTCAAAGGTAATGAAGATGAATATTTCTTCTATACAAAAGGTCTTGATGCTTATAGACTTATAGTGAATTGTGACTACTCCGGAGAGTTCTATCCGGCTAAACGATATACCCGTAGCGAGACAGTTGATTTCCAAAGGGGAGAAGTCGAATGGGATGGCGGCAATCTCTACTTCAATCAGTGGAGCGGATGGATTGAAGAGATTAAATACGATTATTGATAAAGATAACGCTTAATCTTTTGCGTAGCCGTCTTTTCAAAGTCATTTGACAATACTTCGATTGCAGCGAGTCTCGAATACTTGTTTACACGTGTATTTACATATTCCAGGATATCGTCTTTTATCAGATTGACCTTATCCTGGATTTTGTTGTTATTATTCTGAATATTCTGTTTTAGATTTTCTTTCAGATTGTCTTTCAGGGATTTGAAAGTAGATATGGCTTCATCGCTGATATGCACTATAGCAATAAGTTTACCATTCTTCTTGGTTACAATGGATGCATCCACCAGATTGTAGCTGTTTACCACTGCCTCTATCTCTTCAGGATAGATGTTTTCTCCGCTTGCACCGACAATCATACTCCCCATACGTCCTTTGATAAACAATCTGTTCCTCTTGTCAAACAGACCGAGGTCTTTAGTTCTGAACCAGCCGTCATGTGTGAATGAGGCTGCCGTGGCTTCCGGATTCTTGTAATACCCCATCATGACATTATCTCCTTTTGCCACGATTTCACCCTCTCCCGTCTCCGGATCGGGATTGTCTATTTTTAGTGTTGTCCCAAGCACGGATGGACCTGTAGAGCCGATAGTACGGGTGTCGTATATTGCTCCGGCAAGTAGTGGTGAAGTTTCTGTCAGACCATAACCGATGGCGTATGGGAAACGTGCTTCATATAGGAATCTTTCGACATCGCCATCAAGTTTGGCTCCTCCTATTCCGAAAAATCTTACTCTTGACCCAAATTGCTTCATGAGCTTTACTCCTGCTATCCTATGCAGGATTTTTCTTCCGAGAGTACTTTTGTAAATAGTTGCAATAAACTTGTTTTTACGGAATTGTGGGAGTATAGAATTGCGATATACCTTCTCTATGATCAGAGGGACCGACATGATGGTTGTGGGTCTGACTTCGCTAAAAGCACTTTTTAATACACTTGGCGTTGGCGCTTTTTCCAAATATTTGATTGAGGACCCGGCGGAAAAGGGGAGCAATAGACAGCAGCTGCATTCCAATGTGTGAGATAAAGGCAGAATAGACAGCCATATATCCCATTCATGGCTTGGCCTGAGGTCGCTCGCAGCCCTCAAAGTGGTGCATAAATTTTTATGACTGAGCATAACCCCTTTGGAATTGCCGGTTGTCCCCGAAGTATATATAATGGTGGCCAGATCTTCCAATCCCTGCTCAATACGACTCGAAGCTGTTTGATATCCTTCCTTGATTACAGAAAAATCGTCAGTTGAAATAATGAGCCGGATTCTTTCTTTGGATTTTTCACTCAATTTGGAAAATATTTTTTTAGAGATAAAAAGAACCTCAATTTCAGAATGTTCGATAATATGTTCACCTTCGGCAGTGGAAAAATCCGGCAGAAGTGGGACGGCCACCCTGTCAAACGCAACAATGCTGAAATATGCCACATCCCAATTGGGCATATTTTGAGACCAGATGCCGACTTTTGTCCCTTTGCCAAATCCGTATTTGGACAGAACGTCTGAAATGCACCTTGTCTGCTCTCCAAATTCGGAATATGTATAAGCCTGTGTTCCATTAACAAATGAAATGAAAGGATTATCCCGAAATTCGGAAATGCTATAGTTGAATAATTCTTTAAGTGAATTTATTTGAGATAGATATGTAGTATTCATCAATAATTGTGTGTGCTTTAAAATAATAGTGTCATACGAAAACTCCCGGATGGGCAAAAATTATACCATATAGACAAATTTATCGGGGTGCTTACCCACGACTCCCATCTTCTTGTAGTGTTCCTGGACACGCAACATATCGGCATTCGCGTCATCAGAGAGCTCGAATTTTTCACCTCTTCCCACAATTTTCTTTTTCCAGTCGAAGTATCCGAGATATACGGGCACGTTGGCAGCCTGTGCTATTGTATGGAATCCGGTTTTCCATTTTTTAACAGGAGCTCTTGTCCCCTCAGGGGCTAAAGCGAGGTGAAGATAATCCCTATTCTTGAATGCATCTATAATTTGCTTTGTTACACCAACTCCGTGGTCTTTATTGAGAGGGATTGCTCCGAGTTTTTTGAGCAGAGAACCCAGCGGCCAGAAAAAAAACTCTCCCTTTACGAGTACATAAGCCTTTCCTCCGACAGACGTATAATAGAGGTATGAAATGGCAAAATCCCAAATGGAAGTGTGAGGTACTCCGAGAATTAAACACTTGTCTTCGGGTGCGGGCGGCTCTATGGCTTTCCATCCGAGAATACCGAGCAGAAATTTACAAAATTTTCTCCACATTATTGTGCCTCCTCAACATTATTGATGTCGGACCTAAGATTGTTTCTTATAAAATTGAGCCTGATGTCCGAGTTTTTACCCATATAAAAATCTATAATATCGTTCAACTTGTCCTCACCGGTCAGTGTGACATTCTCAAGACGTATGTCTTTTCCGATAAATCCCTTAAATTCATCAGGAGAAATCTCACCTAATCCCTTGAATCTCGTAATCTCGGCATTTTTGCCTATCTTCTTGGCAACTTTGTCCTTTTCTTCTGTGTTGTAACAGTAGTAGTTGGACTTTTTATCTCTTACTCTGAAAAGCGGTGTCTGCAATATATACAGGTGTCCGGCCCTCACCAGTCCCGGATAAAATTTGAGAAAAAATGTCAGGAGCAGCAATCTGATGTGCATACCGTCCACATCGGCATCTGTTGCAATAATGACATTGTTGTAGCGCAGATTGTCAATATCATCTTCAATGTTGAGAGCGGATTGCAGAAGACACAGTTCAATATTTTTCTCTTTATAAAGCTCTTTTTTTGAGGCTTTTGCACAATTGAACGGCTTACCCATAAGGCTGAATACGGCCTGTGTGCTCGCATTGCGGCTTTTGGTGATGGATCCTGAAGCAGAGTCCCCTTCGGTGATGAAAATCATTGTGTCTGAAGCATTTTCGTGCTTGTCTGTGTAGTGAATTTTGCAATCGCGAAGCTTCTTGTTGTGGATGGCGGCTTTCTTCAGACGTGCTCTGGTCTTTTTGCTTGTACTGTCATTCGCGATTCTCTCTTTTTCGGAGTCAGAAATTTTCTTCTGAATAATCTCTGCAACATCAAGATGCTTATGAAGGTAATTGTCAAGTTCGGTACCTATGAAGTCTCCGACATATTTACTGATGGAGGGACCGTCCTTGCTCATATATTTTGTACCAAGTTTGACTTTAGTCTGTCCCTCAAAATCGGGTCCCTCTATTTTGACACTTATGGCTCCTACAAACGACTGCCTGATGTCGGCGGGGTTAAAGTCTTTCTTATAATAATTTTTGAGTGTCTTTACAATGGCTTCTTTAAAGGCTGCAGCATGAAATCCTCCAAGAATAGTATTCTGGCCGTTTGCAAAAGAGAATATATTGTCGCCGTTACCGTTGCCGTGAGTGAATACGATTTCCAAATCCTTGCAGGATAAGTGAATCGGTTCGTATAGTGGCTCTTCATCAATCACGTCATTCAGCAAGTCGAGAAGTCCGTTGTCGGATTTGTACGGCTGTCCGTTGAGATTAATCGTAAGGCCGATATTCAGGTATGAATAATTTTTTATCAGAGTCTCAATGAAGTCATAGTTGTAAACAAACGGTTCAAAGAGAGTTTGATCGGGGGTGAATTGAATCAGAGTGCCGTTCTTTTCTTTTGTGGGTTCCTCTTTCTCTTCGACTTTTTTCCCTTTTTGAAATAAAACGGAAATACATCTGCCGTCTCTGAAAGATTGAGCCTTAAAATCGGATGAGAGCGCATTAACCGCTTTCAGCCCGACTCCGTTCAGTCCTACAGATTTCTTGAAAGTCTTTGTGTCGAATTTGGCTCCGGTGTGTAGAACACTAACCGCCGCTTCAAGACTTTCAAACGGAATACCTCTTCCGAAGTCTCTCACAGTGATGGTTTTGTCTTCTATCGATATATTGATGACTTTTCCATTGCCCATGGCAAATTCGTCAATGGAATTGTCAACGACTTCTTTGAGGAGTACATACATGCCATCGGCAGGATCTGTTCCATCTCCAAGCTTGCCGATATACATCCCTGGCCTCAATCTTACGGCATCAAGCCCCTCAAGTGTTATAATGCTGCTTGCATCATACTTAATATTTTCAATATCGTTTTCGCTCATTTTCGTGTTTTTTGTCCATGCAAATATAGCCAAAAATCGGTTTAAATTTGTAAATTCAAAAATAATCCTTATCTTCGTACTCACATGTTTTGCACACACACATTTCTAAACATGTGACGGCTAATTAATTTAGCACATGACCAACATATTTATAAACTAAACACTTATCCTATGAGGAAAAAATTATTTATTTGCCTCGTTGCAATTCTCGTTACTTCGGTAACTTTCGCTCAGAACATTTCGATAAAGGGTTCTGTAGCAGATCAGAGGGGGGGGGAACCTATTCCCTTTGCATCTATTCAGGTTAAGGGCACAATGATGGGAACCAGTACCGATGCCAACGGTCAGTTCTCTATTGATGCTCCTAAGAACGGTACGTTGATTTTCAGCTTTGTGGGTTACAAAACTCAGGAAGTTGCAATTAACGGACGTATTGTAATCAATGTCGATTTGGAACAAGACACAGAAACTCTTGATGAGGTTGTCTTTGTTGCATTCGGTACTGTAGCTAAGAAAGACTTCACCGGTTCTGCAGTTGCTCTTGAAAGCAAGAAACTGGAAAATCGTCCTTTGACCAACGTCACCAATGCGTTGGAAGGACTTTCTGCAGGTGTTCAATTTACTTCCGCTTCCGGTCAGCCGGGTTCTTCAGGAGGTATCCGTATCAGAGGTTTCGGTTCTATCAATGCATCGAACTCTCCTTTGTACGTTGTCGATGGTGTTCCTTATGATGCTATCTCAAACATCAATGCTGAAGATATCGAGAACATTACCATTTTGAAAGATGCCGCTTCTTCGGCACTTTACGGTAGCCGCGCAGCCAATGGTGTTGTATTGGTCACTACCAAGAAAGGCCGCAGCGAAAAGATTAATTTCAGTGTGAAAGTTAATCAGGGTGTCAGTGTCAGAGGTATTCCGGAATATGACAGATTGGATGCTTATCAATACTATCCGATGGAATGGGAAGCTTTGCGTAATGCATACTTGTCTGCTTCAGGTTCTACATATACCAAAGAGACTGCAAGTGCAGCTGCTTCAAAGAATATTTATTCTCAGTTGGCAAACAATCCTTTCAACGTACCAAACGATCAGATTGTAGGTACAGATGGCAAGATTAACGCGGCAGCACAATTGCTTTATGCCGATGATTTGGACTGGGCTGCAGGTATTGCACGCACAGGTTACAAACAGGATTATTCGATGAATGCCGGCGGTGCTACCGAAAAAGCCGACTATTACATGTCTATAGGTTATTTGAAAGAAGAAGGTTACTCTATCAAATCTTATTTGGAAAGAGCCAATGCTCGTTTGAACATGAATATTCAACCTCGCAAATGGTTGAAGACAGGTATCAATCTTGCAGGCACGATGGGGCAGTCCAACAGCACCAATGTTGACAGCAGTACCGGCTATGCCAACCCATTCTTCTTCTCAAGAAATATCGGTCCTATCTATCCTATTTATGAACATGACGCTTCAGGTAATTTCGTACTTGATGAAAATGGCGAGAAAGTGTATGAATGGACCAACAGAGGCGCCGGTGCGAGCCAGGGACGTCACGTTATCGCCGAAACTCTTTGGAATGACAATCTTAACAAAAGAAACATTTTGAATACCAGAGCTTACGTTGACATTACATTCTTCAAAGGTTTGAAGTTGTCCATCAACGGAGGTTATGACTTCAGAAATTATCTTAACTCAGGATATGACAACCCTAAAGTTGGTGACGGTTCTCCTGCAGGTCGTGCACGTATCACCAACTATCGCTATGATACATACAACTTGAACCAATTGTTGACTTATACCAATTCAATCAACAACCACAATTTCGATGTTCTTCTCGGTCACGAAAGTTATAAGAACGACTACAAATACGTATATGGTATGAAGCAGGGTATTATTGCTGAAGGTAATGTAGAATTGATCAACTTTACTACTATCAATAGTCTTACCACATATCTTAACCAATACAGAACAGAAGGTTATATCGCACGTGCCAACTATAATTACAGTCATAAGTATTATCTATCGGCTTCTTTCAGAAGAGATGCCACTTCAAGATTCTACAAGGATGCTCGTTGGGGTAACTTCTGGTCGTTAGGCGGATCATGGAGAATAGATCAGGAATCTTTCCTTGCAGATCAGGCTTGGCTTAACGCTTTGAAGCTTCGTGCTTCTTACGGTTCCGTAGGTAATGACGGTACAAATTCGTGGTATTCTTGGCAGTCATTATACGGAATCCTGAATAATGCAAACCAGTCAGGTTTCATTCAGAGCACTCAGGCCGGTAACACCGAACTTCAATGGGAAAAGAACAAGAGTTTTGACGTTGCTCTCGAATTCGGTATGTTCAACAACAGATTTAACGGTCAGATCGAGTTCTTCCACAGAATTTCGGACAACTTGTTGTTCAGTGTTCCGCTTCCTACATCTTCGGGAGTGTTGAGTCAGTGGCAGAATATCGGTACAATGTATAATCAGGGTATTGAAATTCAATTAGGCGGAGACATTGTTCGCACAAAGGCCCTTACATGGAACAGTACATTGAATATTTCTCATGTGAAGAACGAAATCACCAAACTTCCTCAGGAAGAGATTATCACCGGTACCAAAAAATACATGGTCGGCCACTCAATGTACGATTTCTGGTTGAGAGATTACGCAGGTGTTGACCCTCAGACAGGTGACGCTCTTTATTACAAAGATATTAAAGACGAAGAAGGTAATGTGACAGGCAAAGAGACTACAACAGACCAGACAGCTGCTTCTTACTATTATGTAGGAACATCTATTCCTACGGTTTACGGTTCATGGATGAACAGTTTGTCATGCTACGGATTTGACCTTTCATTCCTGTTTACTTATCAACTTGGCGGAAAAGTATATGATTCCAACTATGCATCATTGATGTCTTATTCGGGATATGGATCTGCTTTGCACGTAGATATTCTCAACAGATGGCAGAATGCCGGTGACGTTACAGATGTTCCACGTGTGGATAACGGCAAAAACTCTTCACAGAATGCCGGTTCAAGCAGATGGTTGACAAGTGCTTCTTACCTTGCTCTGAGAAACGTTTCGATTGCTTATAACCTTCCAAAGAGCCTTGTTAAAAAGATTGACCTTGCAGGTATCAGAATTTACGCCAGCGGTGAAAATCTGAAAGCATGGACAGCGCGTAAAGGTATGGACCCTCAATATTCATTTGCAGGTACACAGTCCAATGACTACTCTCCGGCTCGTATCTATACATTCGGTATAAACATTCAATTCTAAATAAACTGACGTATATATGAAAAAAATATTCAAAATATTTGCTTGTCTTACTTTATTAGTAAGTTTAGCTTCTTGTAGTAAAGATTTTCTCGAGACCAGTCCTACCTCTTCGTATGACCAGAGTTTCATATTTACTACTACCGACAACGCCTTTGCTGCATTGAATGGTATTCACAAATCAATGGTGGCTCAATACTATTCTCGTCAGAATATCGGCGGTTACCCATCTTTCCAGATAGCCATGGATTGTTTTGGAGAAGATCTTGTATTTCCTACAGCAGGTAACGGATGGTGGACAAATACAGGTGAAGTTAAATGGAACTCACAGAGAAATGCCAACAGTTGGACCTCTGCTTTTCCATTCAGAATTTCATATAAATGGATTTCAAATGCCAATATGATTATTGACAATATCGATAATGCAAAAGGATCGGAAGATCAGAAAACCATGGTTAAAGGACAGGCTCTTGCATACAGAGGTATGGCTTATTTCTGGCTTGTTCAGTTGTATGGTGACAGATATGATGCTTCATCTCCAAACTCGACACTTGCTGTTCCGCTGGTAGTCAATACAGTTGAGGTTAAAAAACCTCTTGAGACTGTGGCTAATATTTACGCACAGATTGTTAAAGACCTTGAAGATGCAGTCAATCTGTTAAATAACCCTTCAAATCCTTACATGTCGTTCAACTCTAAATCTCAGATTACCGCAGCAACCGCCATGGGCCTTAGAGCTCGCGTTGCTCTGGCTATGCAGGATTGGACAAATGCAAAGAAATATTCAGAGATGGCTATCAATACCACAAGTGCAAAATTGATGACACAGACTCAATATGCTCAGGGATTTAATAATGCCGACAATCAGGAATGGATGTGGGGCTTTGAAATGATTCCTGACCAGACTATGTATTTCTATGGATTTATGGCTTATATGTCATGGAACTTCAACTCATCAAACATCAGAGGATGTCCTAAGTGTATCAACAGCAATCTTTATGATGCTATTCCTGCTACAGATATCCGCAAGACTTTGTTTGACCCGACAGGAAAAGCATGGACTATGCCTACAGGCTCATACAAAAAGTATAAATACATGAACAGAAAGTTTGCCGTGGCTGATTATGCAAGTTCAGTAGCCGATGCCAACTTTATGAGATTGGGAGAAATGTATCTGATAGCAGCAGAGGCTTGCGCCAAATTGAATGACGCCGCTTCAGCTCAGAACTATCTCTATACTCTGAATAAGACAAGAGATGACGAATACAAGAAGAGCACAAAGACCGGAGCAGACCTTATTGAAGAAATCTACTTATATAGGAGAATTGAACTTTGGGGTGAAGGTTTCCGCTTCCTCGATCTTAAGAGATTGAATTTACCTTTGGACAGAACTGGTGCCAACCATGTTGAAGCAGTTTCTTTGACAATGCAAGTGCCGGCAGATGATATACGTTGGAAATTTGCAATTCCACAAGAGGAAATTGATGCTAATGATCTGATTGATAAGAACGTAAACGATTAATCTAGTGTCTGTTAATGCTTAAAACACGAGGGTGGCCATTAGCTTGGCCGCCCTTAAATTTTGCTTAAATCCTACTTGTTATACAGATCGTCGGGACTGAAGTGCTCGTAGTCGTTGGGCTTGAAATCGTGGTCTTTGAATAGGAGATCGACAGCGTATGGGTGTCGGGCAACTACCATATTGTCAATGAACCATATAATGTCATCATAGTTGGTCATCATTTTGGAGGCGACTCCATGTCCTTCGTCTTTAAAGCGATAGATGTAATACGGATAATTGAATTTTTTAAAACGTTTGACCAGCTCACTTGAGCCGAAAAATCCTATATTGAAAAGCCGGATTTTTCCGTAAGGTACAAGTTTGTCGGCAGTTCCATGCAACATCATCGTGGGGGCCGGAGCATGAACCTTGTAATCGCATTTTCCCTCTCTTGAAAATACCGCCCCTGAAAATGAGATTACACCTGCAAATCTGAAATCTTCAGGTATTTCACTTGTCATGAGTGTTCTGTTGCATAGCTCGTAATCCGACTGAAGAGCAGTGATGGCACCGGCGCTGCTTCCGCACAAAATAATGGTCGATGTGTCAATTTTCAACTCGGCAGCATGATTCAAAATGTATTTTAGGGCTGAAAACAGATCTTCAGCCGCATACCTGATTGCAGTCTCGACAGGCTTGATCATGCCTGTGACACCTTTGGCGGAAATGCCTCTCATCCCAAGTCGATAATCAATAGCGCAGGTGACAAAGCCGTTATCGGAAAGCCGTTTGCAGAACTCGGCGGTAAAGTCTGCCCGAAGATTATTGTCAACAAATCCACCGCCATAGATGTATATAATACACTTATGAACAGACAAACTGTCTTTGGGAAGGTACAAATCCATATCAAGTGAACCTGTGTCGCGAACGGCATATTTGACGGTATAATCAGATAATATTTTGAGAGAGTCGGCGTTATTGCTCCCCTCAGTGGTAAAAGCAAATGCTCCGAGCGGGATGCATACAGCAACAAATAAGATAATCAGGCGTTTCATACAAATATATTTTAATAATTCAACGTCAAAGTTAAAAAATAATGCAAATCAATTAGTGTTGTTGGCTGCAAAATTGTACTTATGTTATTGTCTTTGGTTTTTTCAGACGAAATCCGTACTTTTGCAGATTGTTCAGACGAATACTATAAACACATATAATAAAATTAATAAAACATGGCAAACAAACTATTTACCGAATTTCCACCGGTTTCGACAGAACAATGGGAAGAGGTAATTATTAAAGACTTAAAAGGTGCCGATTACGAGAAGAAACTCGTATGGAGGACTCAGGAAGGATTCAATGTTCGTCCTTATTACCGTGCTGAAGATTTGAAAAATCTTAAGTACATGGGCTCTGAACCGGGAGTTTTCCCATTTGTCAGAGGTACAAAGAAGGACAACGACTGGTTTATTCATCAGGGAATATGCTGCTGCGATAATGATTTTGCAAGAGCTAATAAAGAGGCAAAAGTGCTTCTTTCAAAGGGTGTTGAATCATTGGGATTCTATATTGACGATACAAAAGTCCAGACAAAAGAAGACTATGCCTTACTTTTGAACGGAATATCTCTTTCCAAAGTTCCGGTATCTTTCTGCGGATGCTGCCTTAAAACAGCTGAATCTCTTAAGAACTTTTTAAAGTATGTTGATTCTCTGGAAATTGATAAAGAAGCAATCAGGGCTATCTTTGATTTCAATCCTCTGATGGTGCTTACAACTAAAGGCTATTTCTGCGAAGATAAGGCATTTGGTATTCTTGCAGACTGCGTAAAGGCTGTTGAACAATACAAGAACATTAGAGTTATTGCAGTTGACGCCTTTACTTTCAATGGTGCAGGCGCTTCATCTGTTCAGGAGCTTGCTTTTGCTCTTGCTGAAGGAAGTGAATATCTTTCACGTCTTACCGAGCTTGGTGTTTCTGTCAAAGAAGTTGCCAAGAGAATGACATTCTCATTTGCAGTAGGAAGCAATTATTTTATGGAAATAGCCAAATTCCGCGCTGCACGTCTGTTGTGGGCCAATATAGTTGAATCTTACGGTACGGAATCTAATTGTGCCAAGAAGATGAACATCGTTGCAACTACAAGCGAATGGAATCAGACTGTATATGATGCATACGTAAATATGCTTCGTGCTACTACCGAGGCCATGAGCGCTGCTATTGCAGGTGTAAATTATCTTGAAGTTGTTCCTTACGATTTCGCTTTCAGGGTTCCTACCGATTTTTCAAACAGAATAGCAAGAAACGTACAGAATATATTGAAAGAGGAGTCTCATTTCAACAAAGTAGTTGACCCTGCAGCAGGTTCTTACTACATCGAAAATCTTACCAATTCTCTTGCAAATGCAGCATGGGATTTGTTCAAGAAGATAGAAGATGGCGGCGGATATGTCGTTAAATTCAAAGAGGGATTTATCCAGAGCGAAATCAAGGCCGTTTCAGACAAAAAGGATAAAAATATCGCTACCAGAAGAGAGACTCTCCTCGGTACAAACCAATATCCAAACTTCCTTGAAAAAGCTGACGAATGTATTACAAAAGAGATTGTATCAAGAGATATTCCTACTATGATGGGCGCAACCATTGAGTGCAAATCTTCATGTCAACATCCGGACGCTGCAGAGCCTTTGAAACCATACCGCGGAGCTGAAGCTTTTGAAGCTCTTCGTCTTGCAACAGACAGAAGCGGCAAGGAGCCGAAAGCATTCATGCTCACATTCGGTAATTTGGCAATGTGCCGTGCAAGAGCTCAGTTCTCATCCAACTTCTTTGCTGTTGCAGGCATTAAAGTGGTTGATAATAACCGTTTTGCCACTATCGAAGAGGGTGTTGAGGCGGCAATTGAAGCAAAAGCCGATATTGTGGTTGCATGCTCATCCGATGATGAATATGCAGAAGCAGTTCCTCAAATTGCAGAGTTGCTCGGAAATAAAGCCGTTTTAGTGGTTGCCGGTGACCCTGAATGCAGGGAAGCCCTTACAGCTAAAGGTATTACAAACTTCATTAATGTTAAATGTAATGTTCTTGAGACCTTGAAAGACTATCAACAACTACTTGGAATTAAAGAACTATAAAATATTAAGATTATGAGACCATCATTTAAAGATATAAAATATACCGGTGCTGCCACTGCTGAATGTAACTGCAAAGAACACTCTTCTACTTGGAAGACTCCGGAAAACATCGAAGTAAAATCCATTTATAGCGCTGCTGATCTTGAAGGTATGGAACATCTTCACTATGCAGCCGGTATTGCTCCATTCCTTCGCGGACCTTACTCTACAATGTATGTTCAGAAACCTTGGACTATCCGTCAATACGCAGGTTTCTCTACAGCTGAAGAATCAAACGCTTTTTATCGTAGAAATCTTGCAGCAGGTCAGAAAGGACTTTCTGTTGCATTTGACCTTGCCACTCACCGCGGATATGATGCAGATCATCCGAGAGTGGTAGGCGATGTTGGGAAAGCCGGTGTAAGTATCTGTTCTGTAGAGGATATGAAAGTCCTTTTCGATCAGATTCCTTTGAACAAAATGTCAGTTTCCATGACTATGAACGGTGCAGTTCTTCCTATCCTTGCATTCTATATCGTAGCCGGTATGGAACAAGGTGCCAAATTGGAAGAGATGGCCGGTACCATTCAGAATGACATTCTGAAGGAATTTATGGTTCGTAACACATATATCTATCCTCCTGAGTTCTCAATGAGAATTATCGGCGATATTTTTGCCTACACATCCAAATATATGCCTAAGTTTAACTCTATTTCCATCTCAGGTTATCACATGCAGGAAGCAGGTGCAACCAACGATATTGAAATGGCATACACTTTGGCTGACGGTCTTGAATATCTTCGTACAGGTATCAAGGCAGGTATAGATGTTGATGCTTTTGCTCCTCGTTTGTCATTCTTCTGGGGCATCGGCATGAACCACTTTATGGAAATCGCAAAAATGCGTGCTGCACGTATGATCTGGGCGAAACTTGTAAATCAGTTCAATCCGAAGAATCCTAAGTCATTGTCTTTGAGAACACACTGCCAGACATCAGGGTGGTCGCTCACCGAACAGGATCCGTTCAACAATGTTGCCAGAACTTGTATTGAAGCTATGGCTGCCGCTCTTGGTCATACACAGTCACTTCATACCAATGCTCTTGATGAGGCTATCGCCCTTCCTACAGACTTCTCTGCACGTATTGCTCGTAATACTCAGATTTACATTCAGGAAGAGACCAACGTATGCCGTTCAATCGACCCTTGGGCAGGTTCATATTATGTTGAATCATTGACCAAAGAGTTGGCAGAAGGTGCATGGAAGCATATTGAGGAGATTGAAAAACTCGGCGGTATGGCAAAAGCAATAGAGACAGGTATTCCTAAACTTCGTATCGAAGAGGCTGCTGCCCGCAAACAGGCACGCATCGACTCAGGTATCGACAAGATTATCGGTATTAATGAATATCGTCTTGAAAAAGAAGATCCTATCGAAATCCTTGATGTTGACAATACAAAGGTTCGCGAATCTCAAATCAAGAGATTGAAGGAGCTTCGTGCCAACCGTAATAATGATAAGGTAAAAGAGTGTCTTGCTGCCATTACCAAAGCAGTTGAATCTAAATCAGGCAATTTGCTCGAACTTGCTGTTGAGGCAGCCAAGAATCGTGCGACACTTGGTGAGATTTCAGATGCGTGTGAAGCAGTAGTAGGACGTTATAAAGCAGTAATCCGTATGAATACAGGCGTTTATTCTTCAGAAGTCAAAAATGATTCAGACTTTGACAAGGCAAAACAGATGGTATCCGATTTTGCAAAGAAAGAGGGTCGTCAACCTCGTATTATGATTGCCAAACTTGGTCAGGACGGTCACGACCGTGGAGCAAAAGTCGTTGCTACAGGGTATGCAGACTGTGGCTTTGACGTGGATATGGGACCGTTGTTCCAGACTCCTGCCGAAGCTGCCAAACAAGCTGTAGAAAATGACGTCCACGTAGTGGGTGTATCTTCTCTTGCAGCAGGTCACAAGACTTTGGTTCCTCAAATTGTAAGCGAACTAAAGAAACTCGGTCGCGAAGATATTCTCGTAATCGTAGGCGGTGTGATTCCTGCTCAGGATTACGATGCTCTTTACAAGGCAGGTGCGATGGCCATCTTCGGCCCCGGTACACCTATTGCCACTGCAGCAATCAAAATTATGGAATTGCTGATGCAGAAATTCGAGTAGTAATGTAATGATTTATAGTAAAAGGGTGGCTGAATTTTTTCAGTCACCCTTTTTTATGTTTACAGACCGTCAAATAAACTATTCGGCTTCCAATATTCTGTTCGCATACTTGCCGTATAGCTCGGAAGCAATAGCTTTACTGTCTCCGACAGGTTCTGTATCAAATTCATACATCCTTTCGTCCCACCACTTTTTCTCATAAGTGGTAACTGCTTCTTTATAAAGCTCATATTGAGTATCATCAAATGTTCCGCCTTCATCCGTCACTTTATTTACAGCCTCGAAAAACATGGTCCAGCGTACCTTGTAGAAAGTCTTGGTAAGTCCGTTCCATGTGCGGCTTGCATAGTCGTTCAGCAACATGGCCTTGTCGCTCCATGTTGTAATGAGATTTCTTGCATTTTCTTCAAAATAATCCGCTTCTTCTGAAGTCTTGCCCCATGCTCGCGCATCTGCAATCCATTTCCCGACAAGGAATGCACTTTGAGTTCCGACAATCTTGTCAACATCATCAAGTATTTCGATCATTTCGCTCTCCTTACTTTTCATAACTTCTCTATTACCCTCAGTATAAGCTTGTTCATAATCTCTGAAAATAGTGAGGAAGTAATTGCTGAGCATCTGCCTTGTAATATTTGCCACGTCAAAAGAGTATGCGCTGTTCTTGCCGTCAGCAGCAAGAAGAAGTCTTACAATCTCAACAAGATTCTTGTTGTCATATTTGATGCGCGGATTGGCATAGTACGTCTTGTATTTGCCGAAAGTCGGGCGGATATTGATCAGCGGGCATTGCCCCGGAGTTGATGGTGCAATATATATGCTGTCAATCAACAATTTCCATGCAGCTCTGCCATTTTCGTCAACTTTGCCTATACGTTGATCGGCAAGTGTATTTGTCCACTGTTCTATGTGTTTATGAGCGTCAAAATTCCATGCTTTCTCAAAGACGTATTGATATACAAACGGGTTACAGTCAAAACCTTCAAGAGTGGATCCGATGCCCGAAAAGTTGTCGCCGCCGTTTATAAATGTGTTTTCGACCCTTTCGTTAATTGTGGCAATATCGCCCACGAGCATGGTGTTTCCGCCAAAATTGCCGAGATAACACCATATATAAGGTACACCGAAATATTTTTCGGTCCTTTGCCATACCTCCTGACGTTCGCAATAATAGTCGAGCAATAATGATTTTTCTTTAGGATAAGAGGTAATGTAAGGCTCTACACGATCATTGGTCCAATCTTTACGATCATTCCAGAACAGCCATGTCATTTGAAGCCATACAGCGCTCGAGTCGGCTTTTGTAAGAGATTCGGATACCTGACGGCTCACACGACCGAGATAGTTCGGTTCCCAGCTCGGAGGCGTAAGTTCATTGAACAGGTCAATTCCGTAAATATGATCCGTTCCGTAGATTTCGCTCTCTTTTTCTACAAATTTCTTCTGTATCTCTGTATAGAGGTCACTCATAGGGTCAAGGAAGCTGCAGGCGTGTTCTTCACCATATCCTGCCCATGGTTCAAGTTGGGTAATCGGAGCATCGGGATATATGCGTTTTAAGTCTCTTGGAACATGTCCTGCAAATGCAGGAAGCACAGGTTTCATGTTGAATTGGCGTTCACGTGCCGTAATCTGCTTTTGCAGTTCGAGCTGACCGTCAAGCCATGATTTGGGAAGTGGACCACCCCATCGGTCGATGTTCTGCATTCTGTGCCATGGGAGGTGAGCCGGCCCTGTAAAATAGTTTCGCACTTCTTCATCTGTCAGACCCATTTCCGTCCAAATCCGGTACCAGATGGATTCCTGACCTGTAATGGCAAGCGGAAGATTGACTCCGTTGAGTGCCATCCAGTCTATGAAATGTTCCCATTCAGACCAATTCCACCAAGGCATTGTATAGCCGAATGTACAATAGTTCAGGAAAAATCTGTTGTCAACCCGTGCCTGAATTTTGACAGGTTCGCTGACTTTGGGAAGGCGTGACGGCATTTTAAAAGAATCAAACATAAACCAGCCAACTTCCACGTGACAATAATATTTCAGATAATGGTTAAGTCCGACCGCCATAGAGTTGGCATTGTTACCTGAAATGTGAATTTTGGAGCCTTCTGAACAAATCCGAAAAAAGTCTTTGTCTTCAGCGGGAGCCTTTTCAAAGATGAAGGAGCTTGCTTTTTGAGGTATTATTCTGTGAGTAAGTTCTTTAATGGCAATTACATCGGGATCTGTGTCTGCCTGAGTGCTTTGTTTGCATCCTTGGAGTGAGAACAATCCGAAAGCAATAAGCGATAAAAGTAGAATTTTTTTCATTGTATAACTTTATTGGTTTGAGAATAACAAAGTTATACAAAAAAATGATATAAAAAAGAGGGCACCCGATTAAGAGTGCCCCCCACAAAGCTATGAAAACGGTTTATTTTGATTTTTACAAATCCAAAGTTAGTTATTCATCACGTATTTGCAATTTCTGCACGTATATAGCTTTCTTTTTCTCGTCTCTTTTTCTGACTGATGGTTTTTCAAAAGTCTTGCGATCTCTAAGCTCACGTACAATCCCTGTCTTCTCAAATTTGCGTTTAAATTTCTTTAAAGCTCTTTCAATATTTTCACCTTCTTTAATAGGTACTATAATCATATTGCAAACACCTCCTTTTTTCGAGAGGGCAAAGGTAAATAAGTTTTTCAAAATGACCAACTTTTTTCAAAAATTAATTGTATTTTTGTCCTAATTCATAAATAATGTAATAATGAACCACAAAGAAGATTTCAAAAAGATAATTTCAATGGGCATCCCTGAAGTGTTGCCACAGCCAAAGCCTTATGATACAACTATTAGCCACGCTCCCAAGCGCAAAGAAATTCTTACTGTAGAAGAAAAAAAGCTTGCCTTGAGAAATGCACTGAGATATTTTCCGTCCAAACATCATAAAGTTCTTGCTCCGGAATTTGCAAAAGAACTTGAAGATTATGGCAGAATATATATGTACAGGTTTCGTCCCGATTATAAAATTTATGCACGCAGTATAGACGATTTCCCCTACAAAAGTCGTCAGGTTGCCGCTATTATGCTCATGCTTAGTAATAATCTTGACAATGCTGTTGCACAACACCCTCATGAACTGATTGTATATGGCGGGAATGGTGCCGCCTTCCAGAATTGGGCACAATATCTGCTGACTATGAAGTATTTGTCGGAAATGACCGATGAACAAACACTTGTCCTTTATTCGGGACATCCGATGGGGCTGTTTCCATCTCATAAAGGGGCTCCGAGACTTGTAATCACCAATGGCATGGTTATTCCCAATTATTCAAGTAAAGACAATTGGGAGAGGTTTAATGCCATGGGAGTGTCTCAGTACGGACAGATGACGGCAGGTTCATTTATGTATATAGGTCCGCAGGGGATTGTACACGGTACGACGATTACGGTATTGAATGCTGCCAGAATGCATAATAAAGGTGGAAATGACATAAGAGGAAAGATATTTGTAAGCTCAGGATTGGGAGGAATGTCGGGAGCTCAACCAAAGGCGGCCGTTATTGCCGGCGTTGTCGGAATCATCGCTGAAGTTAATCCAAAAGCCGTTGACAAACGTTTTAAACAAGGATGGGTGGATGAAGTTTACACTGATGTAGATGAGTTGATAGATAGAGCATTGATAGCTAAAGACAAGAAAGAGGCAGTATCTCTTGCATATCAGGGCAATGTTGTAGATTTGTGGGAAAGACTTGCCGAAAGGGGGATTAAGGTAGATCTCGGATCGGATCAGACTTCGCTCCACAATCCGTTTGCAGGAGGATATTATCCTGTCGGAATAGGTTTTGATGAGGCGAATGAGATGATGGCAGAACAGCCTGAAAAGTTCAAAGAGTTGGTTTATGCTTCACTCAGAAGACATATTGCGGCTGTTAATAAATTGACAGCCGGAGGAATGTATTTCTTCGATTATGGTAATGCCTTTCTTCTTGAATCTTCAAGAGCAGGAGCAGATGTGCTGAAAACTGACGGTTCGTTCAGATATCCTTCGTATGTTCAGGATATTATGGGGCCGATGTATTTTGATTACGGATTCGGGCCATACAGATGGGTATGCACTTCATCCAAACCTGAAGATCTGGCCATGACCGATCGATTGGCAGTGGAAGTAATGGAACAAATCCTTAAAACAGCTCCCGATGAGATCAAATCCCAATTAAAAGACAATATCCACTGGATTAAAGAGGCCGGTGCAAATCACCTTGTAGTTGGTTCGCAGGCGAGAATACTTTATGCGGATGCAGAGGGCAGGACCAAGATTGCCTTGGCAATGAACAAAGCGATAAGGGAAGGAAAAGTAAGCGCACCGATTGTCCTCGGTCGTGATCATCATGATGTATCGGGAACCGACTCTCCTTATCGTGAGACCTCAAATATTTACGATGGTTCGTCATTTACAGCCGATATGGCTATTCAGAATGTGATAGGTGATTCATTCAGAGGGGCGACGTGGGTCTCTGTCCACAATGGCGGAGGTGTAGGATGGGGAGAAGTTATCAACGGTGGTTTCGGGATGGTGATTGACGGAAGCAATGAGGCTGATACACGGATTAGGGAGATGCTCCATTGGGATGTCAACAATGGGATAGCAAGACGGAGCTGGGCAAGGAATGAACCAGCCATTTTCGCCATTAAACGTGAGATGGAGCGGACACCTCTTCTTAAAGTGACCTTACCCAATATAGCAGATGACGATGTCATAGAGGCTTGTTTTTAACAATGATGAAATGAAACTTACGGAGCAGTTTTTGGATTATATAAAAGTTCAAAAAAGATATTCTCCGCGCACTTTGGTTCTGTATGCTGAAGCAATAGCGGAATTCTACTCTTATATCTATGGGGAAGAAGATGTTGAATCGGAAGATGAAATATCTGTTCTGACAACTGTCAATGTCCGTGGTTTTATTGCTCATGGATTGGATGGAGGATTGTCCTCACGCACTATGAATTTAAAATTGTCGGCGTTGAGCAGTTTATGCAATTTTCTGGTCAAGAGGGGATATATGACTTCCAATCCCGTCAGAAAAGTATTCAGACCAAAAGAAGAGAGGCGCCTGCCTGAATTTTATACAGAAAAGGCACTTTTTAACTATTTTGACGATTCTCTCAACAAAATTGAAGAAAATCCAACCTTTGAAAATCTTAGAAACAGAACAATTATTTTGATACTTTATACCACAGGAATGCGCCGTGCAGAGCTCTGTGGCCTGAAAATTGATGATTTTGATCAGGGAAGATCGGTGTTCAGAGTATTGGGAAAGGGAGATAAATTGAGAGAAATACCCGTTCCTTCTTTGATTTGTCGGGAAATTGTATTATATTTGAAAAGAAATAATGAAGAGTATCCGGACAATCCTGAAGGTTATTTTTTCTTGACAGAAAAGGGTAAGCCGCTCTATTTGAGTTTTGTAAATAATATAGTCAAGAAAGAGCTGTCACAGGAGGATGGGTTTAGCGGTCGAAAATCGCCTCACGTATTGAGACACTCGCTTGCCACACATCTTCTTAACAGGGGGGCCGATTTGAATAGTATAAAGGAGATTTTGGGGCATTCTTCACTTGCAGCGACACAGATTTATACCCATAATTCTTTTGAACAGCTGAAAAAAACATATTTAACTGCTCATCCAAGAGCAAAAAACGGAGGTAAAAATGGAAATTAAAGTTCAATCAATCAAGTTTAACGCAGATCAGAAACTGCTTGATTTTATCGACAAAAAGTTAGGTAAAATTACAAAGTATTACGAAGATGTAATACGCACAGAGGTGATTCTTTCTTTGTTGGCAGATCCGCAAAACAAGAATGTCAAGGTACGCGTTCTCATTCCGGGGAGTGAAATAGTTGTCGAGAGAAACGCTGAGACTTTTGAAAGTGCCGTTGTTGACTGCCTCGGAGTACTGAAAGATCAATTGGTAAGTGCCAAAGAGAAACGTTTTAAATAGAATTTATGGAGATTATCGAACCTCGCAGACAGCAACTGCCCAATACCACAACAGTGCTTGTTCTCGGCATACTTTCGCTTGTATTAAACGGACTGATCGGACTTATTTTAGGCATTATCGGTGCATCGCTCGCTTCGAGGGGGATGACATTGTACAACGAAAATCCTGATGCCTATTTCGGATACGGGCAGCTGAATGCCGGACGAGTGATGTCTATCATAGGCATTGTCAAAAATGTCGTTTGCGTAATAGCCGTTATTGTTATGTTGTCTTTATTCGGGACAGCTATGTTTGCTGCAATAGCTTCCTCTTTTTAGACGAATAATCTAATCAGTTCTTCTGAATTGATGCCGCTGAAATAATCATCGATTGCCAAAGTATTGAGGCGGTCGGTGATTTTTTCTTTTGAATGTGGAACCCCCGTCAGGTATTTGCAGAACTCTTCTGTCGGGGCTTTGAAAAAATAGTCTCCTCTGATTTCAATTCTGGTGATGATACCTTTTTCAACGTTCATATACAATTCGACAAGCCCTGCCGGAAATTTGATGCATTTGGAGAAGCTGTATTTCGGGGAACAACCGTAATTCCACGAATCAAGTCTGTATTTGCTTTCTGCAAGGGCTTCTATCTGTTTCAGATCGTCAGGTGAATAGTTGTATTCAGTATAAGACTTGCCTATATGATTTTTCAGAAACATCAAAAATTCGGATACTGTCATCGGGCGGACAAGGTGTTCAGAGATATTGGTAACTCGGCTCCTATTGGATTTGACTGCTTTGTCGGTAAATTTTTCGGGTCTGTTCTGTAATGCACCTGACAGGTCATTCAAGGATGAAGAAAAAAGCAGGGTTCCGTGTTGAAGAATACGCCCCTTATGAATGCAGATGGCGTTGCCTGAAAATTTCTTTCCATCAATTACAAGATCATTTCTACCCTCAAGTGAGGCGTTTATACCGAGGTGGTTAAGTGCATCAATGATGGGAGATGTAAACCTACGGAACATCATTCCGCTATCTTCTTCCTCGATTTTACGGTCTATAAATGTAAAATTGATATTTCCGAGATCGTGAAATACCGCTCCTCCGCCCGTCAATCTCCTTACTACGGGGATTTTGTGACGATTGATAAATTCGGAGTCTATTTCTGCAAGAGTGTTTTGATTTTTGCCCACTATCACAGCTTTGTCATTTTGCCACAGGCGGAAGACAGGCTCTTCAAACGATGTGAGAAGATACTCTTCTGCGGCAAGGTTCCAATAGGGGTCTGTTGTCTTGTCAATAAGGCAAAGCATATTTCGATTTGAGTTTTGAGGCGATAAATCTGTATAACATAAACAGGAACAATCCAATAATCAGCCCGAGAATAATCCCGCAGATAACATCCCCCGGATAATGTTTGCCTACATATATCCTGCTATAAGACACGGCACTTGCCCAAAAATAGATCAAATACGAAAAGAGAGGCCTTTTTATAATCTTTGCAGTCAGAAATGCAAAGCTGAAAGTGTTGGAGGCATGACTTGATACAAAACTATACAATCCTCCATGTCTCTCGAGTAGTCGCGTTATTCCAACCATCTGAGGATCTTCGCACGGCCTGAGCCTTTCAGTAATATTTTTGATAAATACCGATAATTGGTCACTTATTGCAAAAGCGATAATCAGAATTACAACCGAAAGCAATGCAAATTGCCATTTTCTTTTTGCAAACAGCCATATACAGATGGCCAAATACAACGGAATCCATACCCATATCTTTGACAGGAATATCATTATCGGGTCAAAAAACGGAGAATGCGCTCCGTTAAGAAACGTGAACAGCTCTCTATCTAAAATCTGTAAATTTTCCATCAACTGTTTAATGTATTCCAAAGCAGATCTTTCAGCTTTGGAATCCCTTCTCCTGTAAGGGAACAAATGAAAATATGAGGAACCTTGCGGGGAAGATGCTTTTGAATCTCTTTTCTGAGCTCTTCATCAATCATGTCGGATTTGGTTATGGCCAATACTCTCTGTTTGTCGAGAAGTTCGGGATTGTACTGCTTTAGTTCGTTCAGAAGCACTTTGTACTCTTCGTTTATATCCTTACTGTCGGCAGGAACCATGAAAAGCAGCATGGAGTTCCTTTCGATGTGCCTGAGAAATCTCAATCCTATACCTTTCCCTTCGTGAGCCCCTTCAATGATGCCCGGAATATCGGCAATGACAAACGATTTGTCATCGTAATAATTGACAATTCCAAGGTTTGGTTCAAGGGTGGTAAAAGCATAATCGGCAATTTTTGGCTTTGAGGCAGAAACGACAGACAACAAGGTGGATTTGCCGGCGTTGGGGAATCCTACGAGCCCCACATCGGCAAGAACCTTCAATTCGAGAACAAACCATCCCTCAACCCCTGGCTCTCCCGGTTGGGCAAAACGGGGTGTCTGGTTGGTCGCCGTTTTGAAAAAATCATTGCCGAGACCACCACGGCCCCCTTTCGCAAGTATTTTTTCTTCCCCATTTTCTACTATTTCAAACAATACTTCTCCTGTCTCTCCGTCTTTTGCAACTGTGCCGAGAGGTACATCAAGATAGATATCTTTTCCTTCGGCCCCGGTGCGCAACTGTCCGCTTCCGTCCCCTCCGTCTTCAGCCTTGATGTGTTTGCGGTATTTCAAGTGAATAAGAGTCCAAAACTGATTGTTTCCTCTTAAAATAATATGCCCTCCGCGCCCTCCGTTACCGCCGTCAGGTCCACCCTTGGCAATATATTTTTCCCTGCGGAGATGCATGGATCCCTTTCCTCCATTTCCGGATGCACAAAAGATGCGCACATAATCTATAAAATTGGAATAGCCCTTCATGAGAATTAAAGGGTCTCAATTAAGGTACATACTTGGTCGAAAATCTCTTCAATAGTTCCTGAACCGTTGATTTCGTGATATTTGTTCAGTTTCTTATAATAATCGATAAGGGGTTCGGTCTTTTGGTGATATGTACGTATTCTGTTAGCAATCACATCATCCTGCATGTCGTCTTTTCTGTCTTCGAGCATTGCTCGATGTTTGATTCTTTCCTTTACAAGATTGTCATCAACTATGATAGATATTACGGAATCGACTTGTTTGCCCATCTTTGCAAGCATTTCGTCAAGAACGGATGCCTGTTGTGTAGTGCGAGGAAAACCATCAAAAATGAATCCTGCCACGTGCGGGTTGGTTTCAATTTCGTTTTTAATCATGGCAACGACAACTTCATCCGGAACAAGACTTCCGGCCTCAATCAGAGCTTTGGCCTGATTGCCGAGTTCGCTTCCTTTTTTGATTTCGGCACGGAGCAAATCTCCCGTCGAAACGTGACGAAGGTTGTATTTGTCAACCATCAATTTAGCCTGTGTCCCTTTTCCGGCACCCGGAGGGCCGAACATAATGAAATGTTTCATGATTTATTTTAAAATATATATGTCTTTGTAATTTCTTCCCAACTGATTGTAATCGAGACCGTGTCCGACTATAAATTTATTATCGATTTCCATCGCCACATAGTCCAACTTGACCGACTGCTTGTAAACATCGGGTTTGAGCAACAGAGTGCATACTTTTACCTCTCCGGCTCCCGCTTTGGTCAGAAGTGTTTTGAGATCAACAATCGTCCTGCCGGTGTCAACGATATCCTCAATAATGATTACCGTTCTCCCCGTAATATCGCAGGTCAGACCCATGATTTTCTTTGTCACTCCGGTAGAAGTTGTCCCCTCGTAAGAAGAGAGGCGGATACTTGTCAGTTCACACGGGAACTCGAGACGTTGCATCAACTCTCCCGTGAACATGATAGAGCCGTTCAAAACGCATAATAGTAAAGGAACGTCTTTGCGCGATTTGAAGTCGTCGTTGATTTTGACAGCCACGTCATCTATGGCTTTACTGATTCGGCTGTAGTCGATATAAGGTACAAACACCTTATCTTCAATAATAATTTCGTCCATCTTGCGTTTATTTTTTGAAGTCGCAAATTTAATCATTATTTTTGGGTTTGTTAAAACATAATTAAGAATATATATGAAACCTATTGTCAGTATAATTATGGGCAGCACTTCAGATATGCCGATTATGTCGCAGGCTGCCGAATTTTTAAATTCAATGGAGATCCCTTTTGAAATCAATGCTCTTTCGGCACATAGAGTTCCGGAGCAGGTTATGGAGTTTGCAAAGAACGCCGGAGACAGAGGGATCAGAGTGATTATTGCCGGAGCAGGAGGAGCAGCACATCTTCCCGGTGTGATAGCAGCATATACTACACTTCCGGTTATAGGCATTCCTATCAAATCATCCAATTCCATTGATGGATGGGACTCCATTCTTTCAATCCTTCAAATGCCTTCAGGAATACCTGTGGCTACTATGGCTTTGGATGGAGCCAAGAACGGAGCCATTTTTGCCGCTCAAATTCTGGCCCTTTCGGACAAGGATATATTTAGAAAAATAACGGAATTCAAGAGGGAGCTTGCCAAGAAAATAGATAAGGCGAATAAAGAGCTGAAAGAGATAAAGTACGATTTTAAGACTAATTAATACTTTTTAAAATATTGGATATGAGGCGAGAGATTGAAGGGAAGAGATTTCCTGAGATTGTTATGGCTATAACAATCTCTTTTTTGTTGCCGGCAGCCGTCTGTTTCTCGCAGACATTGCCGGATGACATTATTTCGATTATTGAACAGATTGCAGAAGATAGGGGAGAGTCTTCGGTGGAAGAGTATATGGGGTATTTTGATAACTTGATCAATCATCCTTTGAATATTAATTCGGCTTCGAGAGGTGAACTTGAGCGGTTTCCTCTATTTTCATTGTTCCAGATAGAGAGCATACTTGAGTATAAGAAGGAATTCGGGGATATTTTGTCTCTGAACGAACTCTCTCTTATTGACGGTTTCAGCTCGGGATTTGTCAAGATGATAAGTCCTTTTATCTCTATAGATTCGGGCAGGACGATAGGTCTTCCCGACTTGGGAAAGAGGTGGTCAGGAGATATTATTTTGAGAGGGAAGAAAAAATGGAAAACGGAAGGGATGAGTTATGCCGCAAAGTACAAATTGGATTATGCAGATAAAATATCTGCGGGAATAAATTTAGAAAGCGATGCCGGAGAGAAACTGACAAAGTATTATCTGCCTGATTATACATCAATGTATGTCGGATATAAAGGCTCAAAACTCCTGAATAATGTCATTATCGGAGACTATACGGCAAGATTTGGGCAGGGTTTGGTAGTGTGGAAGGCTTTTCCCGTATCTTTTATGGGAGGGCCTTCGTCATCGGTGAAGAGGGAGAGTGCACTCAGGGGGCACAGCTCTACGAGCGAATCCGATTATTTAAGGGGAGCAGGGGCTACATTCAGTCTTAAAAACGGTAAGTTGAGCTGTTTTGCATCCCTTAACGGGGTTGATGCAAGGCTCAGTGAGGAGGGAGAATACACATCCATAGTCAGTGACGGATACCATGTTACCGAGGCTCAACTTCAGAAAAGACATGCCATGAAGGAGTATCTGGCAGGGATAAATTATTGCCATGATTTCAACAACTTGAAATTAGGGGTAACAGCCGCATGGTATTCATATAACAAGAAAAACGGACGTAAGATTCATGATTACAATAAGTATCAATATTATGACGGATGGTGGGGAAATGTCGGATTTGACTATTATGGAGTTTATGGCAATTTCCGTTTCTTCGGAGAATTGGCCACAGATCCGGGATTTGCCTTTGCCGCCTTGTCGGGATTGATTTGGAGCCCTTTCTATAAACTTGAAATGAGCATGGTATTGCGCTCTTATTCAAAAAAATACATAGCAACCCATGCGGGAGCCTATTCTACATTGTCTTCGTGCTCCAATCAGCGTGGAGCCACATTCTCGGCTCAATATATATTCAATGGAGGATGGAAATCGATTGTGAATATTGATTATTCGTATTATCCATGGAGCCGTTTCAGGGTGGATGGAGCATCTTCTGCATTGAAGGGAAAGCTTTCGTTGACAAAGGAATACTTAAACGGATCTTCAATGCTGTGTCAGGTGAACTGTAATTATAAGAGTGAGGAAGGTATGATATTCAAGGGCAGATTTCACATTAATACGGCTATTGGCAGAAGGTGGAAACTCGGTACGGAGGCCACGGGCAATCTGCGGGGATTTGCTGTATATCAGGATGTATCATACAAGTCCGCCAATGGCAAATTCGAATCATCTGCACGTGTAACATATTATAATACAAAAGATTGGAACTCAAGAGTGTATCTGTATGAACGCGGAATGCCTCAAAGTTATTCGGTCGAGACATATTCGGGAAAAGGAACAGGAGTGTATCTTGTACTCAGATACTCTCCTGTTAAAAGTGTGGATTTATGGTTAAAATGGTCTCTGAATTATTCGGCTTTCTTAATCCGTATTTTCATTCCGGGATAGATTTTGGTCTTTTTGGTAAATCCGTTAAGCTGGAGAATATCATTCAGGCTGACACCTGTAAACTGACTTGCAATTCCCCACAATGTATCATTCTTCTTTACGGTATATATTGTGTAATTTGCTGTAGATGAAGTACTTGGTGCGGTGCTTGCCACTGTGGTGGTCGTAGAAGGAGCTGTTTGCGTGGCGGTTGACGATTTAGTGGCTACAGTTGAGCCGCTTCCATAAATAGACAGCCTTTGGCCAACCCTTATAGTATTGCCTCTCAATCCATTCCATCTTTTAAGATTAGCTACGGAGGTATGGTATTTCATGGCGATATGGCCGAGAGTCTCTCCTTTACGTACTTTGTGAATGATGCGTTGTCCGTCACTTCCTCCGGTCTCTTTTATCTTGTTGATTGTGATAGTGTTGAAAAATACAGAGTCCTTATATGCGTAGATTTGATCTTCCTTATCGACAAACTGCATGCTGTAATTATGAGGGATACGCAGAATGTATGTTTTCTCCGTCCCCGGAATTATGTCGTGCACATATTGTGGATTGACCTCTCTCAAGGTTTGTACGGGTATGCCTATATTGTCTGATATCTGTTGAAAATGCAACATTTTGTTGACATGGAATGTATCGACATGTGCCGGAAGAGAAATTGGTTTAGGCGCGATATTATGTTCCGGATAATATTGGAGGACATATAGTGCGGCGACAAACGCCGGAATGTAACCGCGTGTCTCTCTCGGAAGATAATTGTATATCTGCCAGAAATCGGTTTTGCCACCTGCCCGCCTGATGGCCTTGCTGACATTTCCTGCACCGCAATTGTAAGAGGCGATAGCGAGTGTCCAATCCCCAAATATCATATAAGCATCTTTAAGATAGGCGGCTGCAGCATGACATGATGTGATAGGGTCATATCTCTCATCCACAAACGAGGTCATCTGTAACCCATATCTTTTGGCAGTGGTGTACATAAATTGCCACATTCCTCGTGCGCGGGCTCTCGAAACGGCAGTAGGGTTGAGGGCAGATTCAATGACAGCCATGGCTTTTAATTCTTTCGGCAAATCGTATTGGTCAAAAATTTCTTCAAACTGAGGAAGATAGTAGGTTGACAGACTGATAATATTTTGAGTGATTGATGGTATTTTATCGGTATATCTGATAATGCTGTTTTTGACATATCTGTTAAAAGGGAGAGGGATGAACGAATTCATCTTCTGCAATCTTGCAATATATACCGAATCGGGGATATTTGAAGTAAGAGTATCTCTTTCGATACTTTCAAAATCCGTTTCGAGATCGGTCATGCTCTTTTGGAGATACCAAATATTCAAAAGAGAGTCGATATTGTCAGGAGTGTTTTCTATCGGGAATAATGGATCTTCTTCGGCTTCAATTTCCTCTTCGGTGGCATTGACAGGTTCGACAATACTTTGATAGTCTGTCAACAGAGAGTCGTAGGCCCTTTGGAGAGAGTCGAGTCTGAAGTTAAGATACTCAATCATTTGTTTCTTTGTTCTTATTCGGGGTTGCTTGTCGTTGCCTGCATAAAGGTTGCCTGATATTAGAATTGAGAATAAAATGATGATAACGGTAAAAAAATTTCTTCTTAGGTGCATGGTTAAAAGTTTAATTGCATTTGCATTCCAAATGCGGGATAAGAATTGTTGATTGAGGCAAATTTAACATCCAAAGGTGAAATAATCGCAGGTTGAATCGATACAGTCGCAAGATTGTCGCTTACATCGAAATCGCTCATGTAGGCAAAGACGTTGGCATCGATGATATTCAAAGCATACACCAGCACAAAGGCGAGGACTGAATAATCCCGATACCTCCGATAGGTGTCTTTATACCATTCTGCCTGGCTTGCCGTAATCTTGCCGTAATATCCGCTGTTAGGGTCGTTTCCCTTGTCGTATATATATTTGAACCTTTTATACTGAATGTCATTGAGATGGTAAAAATAGCCGCATGCTATAAATCCTCCATACCATATCGGGATTTTCCAATAGTCTCCGTTATATGCCTGCCCCAGACCGGGAAGCAGGGCCGAATATACTGTGGATTTGGAAGGAACAGGCTTTCTCAATGGGGTTTTGAACGAGACGATTCCGTCAAGAAGAGAGCCCCAATAGACAAGTCCGGCTCCGATGTATCCGATTGTGCGATAATCGGCATATTTCTGTAATCCCGTCTCCTGATATTTGATATTGTTGTGTATTCCGTAATAAATGCCTGCTCCGATTCCTCCATATACAACGGGAAGTTTCCAATAATCCTTGTTGTAAATCTGCCCTATGCCGGGTGCTATTATCGACCCCATCAGCATATATCCGGGGGTCAATGTATCTTTCCGCGCAAATCCTCTGACAAGCTTCCTTAATGAAACTCCTGAAGTGGTGTCCGCCGATACACTGCTGTCAGGATTGACCTTGCCGGTGGTATCCGTATTTGCTCCCGGAGGTGCATTGACAATCCCGGTATTATTGGTTCCTGTAACGGACTTCCGAAACTGGGCATCAGCACTGAAGCATATTGCAGAGATTAGAAGTAATGTAATTATTAATCGGCGCACAACGTGATTCCTTATAATTGTTTAGCCTCGATAGCCTTCAAAAAACATTCCAATTGCGAATCATCCCTGAACCTTACAGTCATCGTACCATGTCCCTTAGAGGAGCGTTTGAGCGAAATATTGTTGTCAAAATATTTGCCAACTATTTCAGCTACTTTGTAATAATGATCAGGAAGTTTGACATTGTCATCTGAAGATTCCCTTGAACTATTTTCACATATTTTTCTCACCTTGTCTTCCAGTTGACGTACGGACATATCATTTTTAATGACAGCCTCACAGAGTGCCAACTGCATATCGGTATCTTCCAAGGAGAGCAATGCCTTTGCATGTCCGACACTTATTTTTCCGATTTTGACGGCTTTCTGTACTTCTGCCGGAAGTTTGAGCAATCGCAGGTAATTGGTGATGGTGGCTCTTTTCTTGCCTACACGGATGGCCATATTTTCCTGAGTCAGGTCACACTCGTCAATTAATCGCTGAAAACTGATTGCTGTCTCTATGGCATCAAGGTTCTCCCTTTGTATATTTTCAACAATTGCCATTTCGAGCATCCCCGTATCATCCGCTTTTCGGATGTATGCAGGAACATACTCGAGATGAGCGAGTTTTGCAGCCCTGAAACGGCGTTCTCCACTGATTATCTGATACTTATCTTTATCAATCTGACGCAATGTCAAGGGTTGTATCAGTCCGAGCGACATAATTGAGTCGGCAAGTTCGTTCAGGGCATCCTCGTCAAATGTCATTCGCGGCTGAAACGGATTAGGCTCAATCTGAGATATGGGAATATCTGCAATCGAAGATGGGTTTCCTTCGGTGACTGTTCGTATTTCCATACTCTGTGAGGTGTCATTGGAGTCGGAGAGCAATGCACCTAATCCTTTTCCTAAAACTTTCTTTTGTGCCATCATGAATTCTTTTTAATAATTTCTTTTGCCAGATTCAAATAGTTGCCCGTGCCGGAAGATACCGCATCGTACAAGATAGCCGGTTTGCCGAATGAAGGAGCTTCACTGAGCTTTATGTTTCTTGTTATGATTGTATTGAAAGTCATATCTTTGAAATGCGTTTTGACCTCTTCCACAACCTGATTGTGAAGTCTGAGTCTGCTGTCATACATGGTAAACAAAAATCCTTCAATCTCAAGTGACGGGTTGAGCCTTGTTTGAACTATTTTGGTGGTATTCAGTAGTTTACCCAATCCTTCAAGTGCAAAAAATTCGGGCTGCACAGGAATGATTACAGAATCTGCAGCAGTGAGTGCATTTACTGTGATAAGACCGAGAGACGGAGCACAATCCAATATTATATAATCAAAATTGTTTCGCACGTCAGCAATCGCCTTTTTGAGAACGGATTCGCGGTTCTCTATATTAAGCATTTCAATTTCAGCCCCTACCAAATTGATATTGGAAGTCACAATCTTGAGATACTCCAATTCCGTATCCATAATTGATTCTTTTATGGTAGTCTGGCCTATAAGTACCTCATATAGAGTATGAGTACTGCCGGTATCAGGGTTAAAATTGAGCCCGGAAGTGGTGTTGGCTTGAGGATCGGCATCTATGAGCAGCGTGCGCTTCTCTAAGACTGCCATTGATGCAGCGAGGTTGATGGCTGTTGTGGTCTTTCCTACCCCTCCTTTTTGATTTGCGATTGCAATAACTTTTCCCATACTGAATTAATTTATATAGGCGACAAATTTACAAAATCTTTTTTTAGAACCGTAATTATATTAATTTTGTGGAGAATTAAAAATAACCATGACTGAAGACTGGAAAGTAATAGTTAGTACCAAATCGGGATGTGGCCGGGCCGAAACTGATTGGACGATAATTTCGCAATTGCTTGATAACAAGGGCATTAAATATACAGTTGACTTTACGGAATATAGATTTCATGCCATTGAGCTTGCCTCTTCCGCCATTAGCGAAGGCTATCGGAAACTTCTCGGAATCGGAGGGGACGGCACGATACATGAGATTTTGAATGGAGTGTTTGAACAAAAAACAGTTCCGACCACAGAGATAACACTTGCTATCATGCCTGTGGGCTCCGGTAACGACTGGGCAAGATTGCACAATATACCGAAAAGATACGAGGAAGCCATTGAGGTAATCACCTCTTCCATGACTGTTGCTCAGGATGTTGCTTTAGTCAGTTCTTTTATGAAGGGACGTCCGTACAGAAGATATATGATTAACATAGGCGGGCTCGGATTTGATGCCAACGTATGCCACCATTTTGACAAACTGAAAGAAAAAGGGAAAACGGGAGACAGGCAATATCTCAAATGTGTGTTGAAAGGATTTTTGGGATATACTCAACGCAAGTTCAAGGTGATTGCCGATGGTAATGTCTTTTACGAAGGGAATGTGTTCTCTATTTCGATGGGTATCGGAAAATATTCAGGAGGCGGCATGATGCAGACTCCCGATGCTGTCTATGATGACGGATTGATTAATCTTACAGTTGTCAAGCAATTGCCGAAGTTGAGAGTGCTTCTGCACGTAAAGAAACTTTTCAAGGGAAACATATACAAAGTACGTTCTGTAATCCACACAATGGCCAAGACACTTGTGATTCAGGCGTGGCCTTCTTCAAGGGTTGAAGTTGATGGAGAGGATGTAGGCAATTGCCCTATTCTCGTGGAGGTGCTGCCCAAATCGATTAATGTGATTACCAATACCAAATAGAGCTGATGAGGGCTGTTTTGTCTCAAACCACGCTTGAAATGCCCATATTACAGAAATTTAAAAAGTAGAAATTGATGAAAAATTTTAAAGAAAAGATAAACGGATTGCTGCCATATATAGTTGCTGCGATTGTATTTATTTTACTTGCAGTAGTTTACTGCAAACCGATGATATCGGGAAAAGTACTATCACAGGGTGATACTAACCAGTGGAAAGGAATGTCTCAGGAGATAATGGCATATCATGACAAGACGGGAGAATGGGCCAACTGGACCAATTCGATGTTTTCAGGGATGCCGTCATACCAGATAGCGGGAGGACAGCCGTCAAACGGCTTTACCAAAGTGGTAAATGCAATATGGGGATTTCTTAACGGATTGACACACTTGTTCTTCAATTCTATTCTTGCAATCATCATAGGCTATTTTATCGGATTTTTTATATTGATGAGGTCATTCAATATCAATAAATGGCTCTCTATTGTAGGGTCCATCGCCGTGACGATGTCGTCATATTTCTTCATCATCATCGTGGCGGGGCATAATACCAAGGCTGAGACTTTGGGGATGATGGCACCTGTGATAGCCGGATTCTTTCTTATTTTCAGAAAAAAATACGGTTGGGGTATCTCCCTTGTAATGCTTTACAGTGCATTGGGTATGATGAGGCATCCGCAGATGTCATATTATATGTTTATGATGATGGGAATCTTCGGGATTGCCGAAATATATATCCATATCAAAGAGAAGAAAATCAAGGATTTACTGATAGGAATCGTGCTATTTGCCGCATCCCTCGGCGTTGGAGTAGGCTCCGGATACAGCACTCTCAAGTCCAATTCGGAATATATGAAGGAGACCATGAGGGGAGGGCACAGCGAACTCGTTAAAGAGGGAGACATTCAAAATCAAAATGCAGATTCGGGACTGAGCCTTGAATATGCAACTCAGTGGAGCTATGGTATTGATGAGACACTTACATTGTTGATTCCCAACTATATGGGAGGCTCTTCAAATTACAATATCGGAGAAAATTCGGCACTGTGCAGAGATATGATTAAGAGAGGTGCTCCCAAAAGTACTGCTGTAAACGTAGCTTCTTCACTTCCGATGTATTGGGGAGAGCAACCGTTTACTTCAGGTCCCGTATATGTGGGGGCGATTATCTGCTTCCTGTTCGTTTTGGGAGTATGTATAGTGAAAGGACCATACAAATGGGCGCTGCTCATATCGACCATGTTCTCAATATTCCTATCGTGGGGGCACAATATGATGTGGCTGACGGAACTGTTCTACAAATGGTTTCCATATTACGACAAATTCAGGACAGTATCTTCGATACTTGTCGTGGCAGAAATTGCCATGCCTCTGCTGGCTTTCCTTGCCATCAAGACAATAATGGATGGAGATGTATCAAAGAAAAAAATAGTCAGGGGGCTTGAAATCTCTGCAGGAATCACCGGCGGGATCTGTCTCATATTTGCATTGTTCGGCTCGTCAATATGCAGCTTTACATCAAGCAGTGACGGTTACTATTTTCAGAATATGCCAGAATGGCTTGGTGCAGGTATTCTCTCCGAGAGGGCTGCAATGCTCCGCTCTGATGCGTTACGCTCACTGCTGTTCATTGTCCTTGCGGCAGCCCTTGTATGGGGATATTCAAAAGAGAAGATAAAGTTCAAATATTTTGTGATGATACTCGGAGTGCTTGTTGTACTCGATATGTGGCCTGTCAACAAGAGATTTTTCAATGATGACAACTTCGTCTCCAAACGTGAAAATGTCGGAATATTTCAGAAAATGCCTTATGAAGAGGCTCTCCTTGCAGATCCCGATCCACATTTCAGAGTACTTAATACTACAACCAATACTTTCAACGAATCAAGAACCTCATATTATTTCAAATCGATAGGAGGGTACCATGCCGCCAAATTACGCAGATATCAGGATCTTATTGACGAGCATATATCCAAATACAATATGAATGTACTCAATATGCTCAATACCAAGTATCTGATTATTTCAACGCAAGAAGGTGTGCAGCCTCAGTTCAATCCCGATCATCTCGGCAACGGGTGGTTTGTAGATACACTTGCAATTGTCAATACTCCGAATGAGGAATCGGATGCTCTCAAATCGATAAATCCGGCAGTAAAGGCTGTCACGGATGTGAAATTTAAGGATTTTGCGGTAAATCCGATCACTGCTTACGACAGTACGGCTGTAATTGCTCTGACCTCTTATGCTCCTGATGTGCTGGAATATACATCTCACAGCCGTTATGACAAGACTGCCGTATTTTCAGAAATATACTATCCATACGGATGGAAAGCATATATTGATGGGCAACAGGTTGAACATTTCAGGGTGAACTATGTCTTGAGGGCCATGAACATCCCGGCCGGAGACCACACCATCAGATTTGAATTCAGACCCGACTCGATATATAAGGGATATGTGGTGTCAACCGGATTTGGCGCAATAATCATATTGTTCCTGATTGGAGCGGTATGGTCAGGAATCGGGAAAACCGGCAAAAAGAGTTAGCCTTTCATAGATTTGACCTTGCTGATGAGTTTGTTCTGCCATAGATAACACCCATACATCCATGGCATGCCGTGAGCCATCCCCCATGCTGCAATTTTATATCTGAAAAATGTAGGGCGGCTCAAAGAACGGAATTTTTGCTTCGGGATAAAGAGATGTATATTGCTTGTAGTGTTTGGGGCACATCGTCAGAATATGTCGCTTAGTGTAAAACTTTCTGTAATTGATGGTTCTCTTTACATTATAAACTTTCGACACACATTGTTCCAGATAATTCAACAAAAAATTTTCGACTTTCAGAATATCATCAACTCTCCAGAGGGTATCATCCCATAATGATTCTTTTGATGACAAAGAAGTATTTCTAAGGACATAGTGATATAAAGCTCTGTTAACATGACAGATACTCTTTGAATGAAAAAAATACTGTATGGTTTGATAATAATCTTCGTGGACATTAATACCTATCGGAAATTTGAAATCGCTGTTTTGAACAATAGACCTCCTGATCATTTTGTTCCAGACCTGGAAATTTATATCTTTTGAAAAAACAGCCATTTTGAGTAGGCATTCAATCGGATCTTTCTCGTGAGCTACGGGTTGGTAAACACTCTGATTGTTATGAATGATGTCATACGCACACCATACCATATCATAGTCACCCTCTTTTGCTTTATTATACATCACTTCGCACATAGCTCTGTCGATGTAGTCATCACTGTCGATATGTGTGATATATTCACCTGCGGCAGCTTCAACTGCAGTTTTGCGGGCAGTGCCCAACGAGAGGTTACGAGGGTGGTGAATGAGCCTGATGCTTCCTTTACGTTGAGGATATTGTTCGGCTATTTGTTTCAGGACAATGCAACTGTCATCTGTCGAACCATCATCGACAAAAATAAATTCAATATCATCAAGTGTCTGCTCAAATAGAGTACGAAGACACCTTTCTATACAATCGGCGACATTATAGACCGGAACCAATAGTGACACCTTAGGCTGAAAATCAGCTATTTGCAGGTTCATACTATTTGTTTTTTACGGCTTCTACAATCAACGATTCAAACGTGATCATCGGATCCGAACTGACGGCATTGTGATGATTCTCAATATTATTGAGGTCAGGGATATCGGACTGATGCATCTGCTTCAAAGAGATATGACTGAACCCGGCAAACTCCATTGCTTTAGTCAGATAGTCGTAATTATAGAGAAATTGATGTCCCCATTTGTGGTTAAAATAGTTGAGCACTATCATCGGGTCATATCCGAACAGATTACGTTCGGCAGGAGCAAAGCGGTCCATACTCCATTTGATATAATCCTTTCCGTAGTCATTTGCTCTGTCGGTATATAACTTCAAGATAACATCCATATCGGGAGTAGCGATACGGATATGTCCGCCCGGCTTCAACACCCGATGACACTCTTTCAGCATATCAAGCCCCTGCTGCTGCGTAAGGTGTTCGATCATGTGCTCGCTATACACGAAATCAAATGTATCATCCTTGAAAGGGAACGGCTTTGCGGCATTAAGATATGCGGTTGATCTTCTGCACGGGACGAGGTCGGTACACAACCACCCCTCCAATTGAGTGTCACCACTTCCTAAATGAAGCTTTAATGTCTTATTATGAGACAGATAGTGGGAAATAATGAAAGGAGATCGGAACTTTCTGTAAGCATAAGAAAGAGACTCCTTTACCTTGAAATAAAAGGCAAAAATGCATTTATTCATTTTGATAATCCTCCATAAAAAAATCAACCGAATATGTTGCAAAGATAGAATACTTTTATAAAAGTATCAAAGCATCAATTTGGAAAGCATGGTTTTGACTCTTTCGACAAAAGTGTGGTGTTCGACTATGATCTTGTGGGCAGCTGCCGCCTGTGCCGACTTGTCATTGTGCAGCGCATCTTCTATAAGAGCAATCATTTCATCTTCGTTATGATAGAGCCCCACCTCTCCGTTTTGGAAGAGGGATTCGATATAAGGATTTGCGTCACAAATCTGATAAGCACCGGCACCGCAGGCCTCGAAAAGTCGAGGATTGGCACCGAATATACTCTGCTCATTATGAATATTAAGTGCAATTTTAGTTCTGGAATACAATTTATTTACTTCAGCAGGAGGAATATTATGGTTTATGAAGATATTTCTCTTCTCTCTGAATAACCATTTAATAGGATTTTTGAAATATGGTTTATATTCTCCGTAAAATTTAATATTTAAATGAGAGTATTTTTTTGCAATATCCTGTAATATCTTGATTCTCTTAGGACTTGTATAAATATTGCCTACGAATAATATATCAATGTCTCTTTCAATATTCGATATAGGATAATATATTTCGGTGTCACAGGCAGTAGGAAGAAAATAAGAAGTTTTGCAGATTGATGTATAATATTCTACATCCTTTTCCTCAAAACAGAACACTGCATCAGCGTGATCAATATGATTTTTCGCTTGTTGCATATTCTTGCGTAAAATACTATCGTACATCCATATTATGACTTTTGATTTAATGCGAAAATAGTCTAATGTGTTGTTAATCAAGATAGTACCATTAAAACAGAATACAATGTCTGGTTTGTATGAGTTATATACAGACCGTATATATAAATCATATTTCTCTCTGTTTTTTTGTTTTAAACGTTCCCTGTCTAAAGAAAATTTGTGTCTCCATTTCAAAAGTCCTTTGAACGGATGAATGGGCTCATCGTATGTTTCAATTCTAACCTGAAATCCAAGCTCTTGAAAGGCTCTTCCCACACTTTCTTGATATCCAAAATAAGGAGAAGATATTATTAGCACTTTTTTTACGTTCATGATGGTTGTTGCTACAAAATTTTTAGAGGATTTCCCTTAGCAATCGAGTATGGCGGGATATTCTTGTTTACGACTGTATTTGCTCCGATTATGGAGTTGTGACCTATTGTTACATTAGGTAACACGGATACATTTTCTCCAATCCATACATCATGTTCTATTTTGACCGGCCCTTTTGACACAAGTGCTCTTAGTTCAGGATGAATATTTAAATCGTCAATAGAGGAATTACCATGTGAATGGTCGGTAATCAGCACATTGCTCCCCATAAGAACATTATCATCGATTATAATTTTTTTGATGCATCCGATATGACAATTGAAATTTAGGTGAACATTATTTCCTATTTTAAGCGAAGGGGTATAGCAATTATCATCATATTTATCAATACACTCCATACGTAGTCCCGGGCCTGAAGTAAAACTCTCTCCTATTGACATATAACGATAACCAACAATGTAAATTGGAGCCACAATGTTGATTTTTCCGCTTGCCTTAACATGGATTTTAAATCTATATGATACAATCTTGTTTTTACCTTTTTTGATCTTTTCTGATAGCCAGAAAGGATAAAATAGAAGTGAGATTTTTGCACAGACATGACATAAGTAATCAATCATAGGTCGTAAAGTTTACTATCTTTTACAAAGATACATTTTTCTTTTATTAATTGTTATATAATCTGAAATATATATACATAGTATTTTTTATAACTTTCGAATTGTTATATATTTGCAAAACGTATTTCATAAATGTTGCAGTATATTGAGACACTCATATGTAAAAATATAGTTGTGTCAAATTTCTAAATAATTGAAAGAAAGAGATGAAATTAAGCAAAAAAAAAATTATTAACCTATGCATAAAGTTTAGACAAAAAAGTGCAAAAGCATTTTTGGGCCACAATTATGATTTATGTTTGAAATATTTGCAAGCAGTTGCTTACACTAATTATACATTTTATCAAGGATATAAAGATGATGAAATAGAAAACATACTTAATAAGTTATCTTTAAAATTAAAACAACAACCATTCAAAATGTTTGTTAAGGAGAACAGATGTGTATTTTATGATTCATTTTCACTTAATAATAAAGGATTGACTCAGCAGTATCTTCGGGCAATATTTAATGCAGGATGGGAACTTCTATATGTAACAGAAACCCCGAAAAATTATAAATATTCGAGAGATATAATTACTGAACTGCTTCAATATCCATTCTCCACGATTGTTTATATTCCACACAACCTTAGTGGACTGAAAAGATCACAATATATATATGATAAGATAATGGATTTCAATCCGTCAAAATTATTTATGCATATCACTCCTTGGTCTGTTGAAGCTACTACTGCTTTTTATAAGATTCCTAAATCGGTAATAAAGTACCAAATAAACTTGACTGATCACACTTTTTGGATAGGCTCAAAATGCCTTGATTATTCATTAGAATTCAGGAATTATGGAGCCACAATATCTAAGAAATTTCGAGGGATAAGTCAAAATAATATCTTCATTCTACCATACTATCCAATAGTTAATAATTCGACTTTTAGAGGATTTCCTTCTCAATGTAAGGATAAGGTTGTTATTTTTTCAGGTGGATCCTATTACAAGATAGTTGACGGAAATAATACTTATTTGGAACTTGTGAAGAAAATATTGGATACGTATAAAGAAACAATTGTCTTATTTGCAGGAGATGGAAAACAAAATCTGTTTAAGCACTTTATCTCCGAGAATAAATATGAAGAAAGATTTTGTTTATTAGGATATCGATCCGACATTGATGAAGTGTTTAGAAATTGTGATATATATTTAGATACTTATCCAGTTGGAGGAGGATTGATGTGCCAATATGCTGCAAAAAACTCGAAGCCAATATTGTGCTTTGAACCGACACAAGCTAATACTTTAGAGAATTTTCTATGCCAAGTTGATTATGAAAATATAACTACTCATACCATTGAAGATTTTTTAGAAGAAGCAAAGTGTCTCATTACCGATAAAGAATATAGAGTAAAAAAAGGAAGAGCGATTAATAAATGTGTAATTGATAATGTTCAATTTGAAAGTTTATTTATTAGGACTATTTTATCTAACAAGAATCAGATAAAATACTCTTTAGTGGATGACACGAAAATGCAAGGCTTCAATATCTACGATAAAATAGATTATGAAAATAATACGAAAGAGTATTTTGTAAATATTGTTAAGATATTGAGAATAAATGCTTTTTTTGATATACCCATTATTTCTTTTAATGCCATCTTTGCGGTATTTAAGAAATACTTAATACTTATTAAAAAAAAGATTATGCTATTTGTGTGCAAAGATAGTATTCTTAAATAAAATGACCATTGTAATCATATAAATAAAATATGTTACAAGGTAGCCTTGTGTTATTCCTACAACTCCGTTAAACTTCATGAAAATAAAGGAGAGACCGACAAATAGGGCAGAAAACAATATTTCGGTGGCAATAAATGATTTAGTCATGGATTTGGCCACCATTAAAAATGAGAGAAGCCAACTTGAAATCTTGAAAAAATCACCTGCGAGCTGCCAGATGAACAGATTTTCCATAGGGAGAAAATCGGGGGTGAAGAGTACCCTGATAATAAGAAATCTCAGAAAATAAATAGCGGCAAAACCGACAATGATGAGCGGGATGATTAACTTGTAGGCTGTAAATATCTCCTTCTTCAATTCGAGCTTATCGTGTATTTCTGATAAACGAGGCAAATAATAGACACTGAAAGAAGATGTTATGACCATCAGATACATGGAGGAAATCTTGTTCATCGATTCCCACCAGCCTGCTTCGACAATAGAAATATTGGAAATCACATAACTTCGCAAGACCAATTGGGCGATAGGAACAGTGATAATTGTGGCAAACGTCATCAATGCGTATCCGAAATATTTTTTAGTAGTGTATCTGTCTATTTTTTCCTGAAAATTTGATTTTTTGAACCACGGAAGTTTTCGCACCATCCACAATGTGATGACAAATATCACGCTCTGAAATGTTACTGCACTGATCAGTGCTCCCTTCAATCCGAGAGTAAATACAAATATCAGTGTAAAGATAAGACCGACGACACTTCCTACAATATTGACAGTTACGTATTTCTTGAAATCCTTGTACCCGTTCAGGATAGAAACAAGCAGAGCATTTAAGGCATAAAATAGTATCGTAATGCCGAATATGATAAATACATATTCATATCCGTTGGCGAGCATTATGGTCCTGCTGAGAAAACTGTTGAATGCAATCATCAATATTCCGCAGATAAGGGAGCAGATGATAGTGATTTTCAGGGCTGTGGATAATAGGGTTTTGACTTTGCTGTCCGACTGTCTGAATTCTGCAACGTATTTGGTGATTCCGTTGTTGATCCCTCCACTCGCCGCAGTCATGGCGATTGATGAAAAGTTGCTCAACTGTCCGAGCAGAGCAACTCCCGATGGACCTATGACAATAGCTATGACTTTCATGCTGATAAAGCTTGTCAACATCTTGACAATAGTCGAAATACTTGTGAAAGAAAAGACTTTCACAATGTCCTGTCTGAATACCTTTTTGACAAATTGTCCGATATTGTCAATTATTCTCCCCATTTGTTTAGTGCTGTTATTACTGTATCAATCTCTTCCCGGGTCATTACCGGGCTCATCGGCAAGCTCAGTTCTTCTTCATGAATCTGCTCTGTGACAGGAAGTGACATTTCATTCCATTGTTTGTAACACTCTTGTTTGTGAGGAGGAGTCGGATAATGGATGATAGTTTGTATTTCGCTGTCTGTCAAATAATTCTGTAAACCATCTCTTTCCCTGCATCTGATAGGGAAAATATGAAATACGTGTTGATTCCAATCGAATATCTTCGGAAGGATGATATTAGGATTTGTGATACTGTCTATATAATATTTTGCCACTTGTTTGCGCAATGCTATATCATCGTCCAAATGTTTCAGTTTCACATTGAGTATTGCTGCCTGAATCTCATCGAGGCGGCTGTTACGTCCGGTGTATTGGAATATGTACTTTTTGTAAGAGCCGTAATTTGCCAATGCACGAACCGTTTTTGCAAGTTTTTCGTCATTGGTGGTGACAGCACCGGCATCTCCCAAAGCTCCCAGATTCTTGCCTGGATAGAATGAATGCCCTGCTGCATCACCGATTGAACCGGTCTTCTTCCCTTGATAAATACATCCGTGTGCCTGAGCGTTATCTTCAATCAATTTCAGATTGTATTTTTTGCAAATCTCGCCAATTCTGTCAGTATAAGCACATTGTCCGTAAAGATGAACAATACAGACGGCTTTTGTCTTCGGGGTGACAGCTTCTTCTATTTTTGAATCATCGATTTGGTATGTCTCAATGGATGGTTCCACAAAGACAGGTTTCAATCCATTTTCGGTTATGGCCAAGATTGTTGCAATGTATGTATTTGCGGGAACAATTACTTCATCGCCCTGCTTCATTACTCCCATTTCAATGTATGCCCTGAAAATCCAGATTAGAGCATCAAGGCCGTTTGCGCAGCCGATGCAATATTCAGTACCGATGTATTTGGCATAATCGGTCTCAAATCTTTCGTTCTCTCTGCCTTGAAGGTACCATCCTGAATCGACAGTACGTAACACTGCTTCATGAATCTCATCAGCATATTTGGCTGTAACCTTTTGTAAATCAAGAAATTTAATCATTGTCATAATCGTCTAATTTAAATATTTCACCGTGTCCGGGATAGACAGTCAGTCCCTTGTTGTGATAAGTTGAAAGTAATTTGGAGATACTACTTCTCATTTGTTCGTATGAGCCGAATCTTTTATTGGTAAATAACTTATACTTCATAATGGTGTCTCCGGTGAAAAGTATATTATTCAGAGTAAAACACATTGAGCCACCTGTGTGCCCCGGTGTCATAATAAATTCGATCGAGATATAGTTCCAATCCAAAATATCTTTGTCATGGACCGTAATATCCACTTTTTTAACTTTGTATTGGTAGTCAGGATCATCCATATAAAATCTGAAATAAGCATCACTCGAATGAGGTAATTCTTGAGCGCATTTTTCAGAACATACAATCTTCGTGAAGGGATATTTTTCGATTAGTGCATTACAACCCCATGTATGGTCGGTATGTTCGTGTGTGAGAACGATATAGTCGAGAGAGTATCTCCCCGATTCGATAAAATCAATTTCGCGCAGGCTGTGTTCACTTCCGGGGTCAATCACGATACAATGTCTTATCGAATTGTCATAAATTATGTAACAATTGGAAGACATCAAGTCATTGACATATCGTATCACATTAATCATATTAAAAAAACAAAGCAACACCGCCCCATGTATAACCTAACCCCTGGGCTACAGATAATACCTTGGTACCCTGCTTGATAGAACCATCTTGCAAGGCATGGACAATAGCAATAGGTATGGTGGAGGAGACAGTATTTCCGCTATTCTCAAAACAGCAATAGTACTTATCTTCAGGGATGTGCAACTTCCGTCTCTGTAATTCGGCAATATATTTATTGGCCTGATGAAAAATGTGCAGATCTATATCTTCAAGAGCGATGTGATTTCTTTTGAGTACGTCATCTGTCACCTCAGGGATGCGGTCAAGGGTATAATTCAAGATTTCCGGACCATTCATATAAATGAAGTCTGATGAATTGGGGTTCCCGAAGTCGTCAAAAATCAAGTCGTTAAGTGGTTGTCTGTGGCGTGCACCACCGGTCCTGACTATCAGATTGTCAGCTCCCGAACCGTCTGTTCCGAAACTGAATTCTCCAATTGAGGCAATCCCTTCCGTGCTTATGATTGAAGCACTTGCTCCATCTCCGAAAATTGTCCTGTTTCCTTTATCTCGAGGGTGCATGTATTTGGAGTAGGTTTCGGCAGTGAGAAGGAGGATATTTTTAGCAATACCTGCAAAAATAAGCCCTTTTGCCACCGACAGTGAAGCTATGAATCCTGAACAGCCTAAATTTATATCCAGCACACCGATCTTTTTGGAAAGACCGAGCCTGTTCTGAATCAGACAGGCCGTTGTCGGGAGAATGTAATCGGGGCTTTCAGAGCAGAATATGCAGTAATCCACCTCGCTGCAATCAGTTTTGTGCTCAGAAAATAATGTCTCTGCCGCATTTACGGCAAGATCGGCAGCTGTCTCGTCATCTCGAGTGATGTGCCTTGTCTTGATTCCCAGTTTTTTTTCGATTTTTGCCTCGGTCCATTCCGGGAAATCATTGGCCAATTGAGCATTATCCACGATTGTCTCTGGCAGATAATATGATATGTCTTTAATATATGCTTCCATTCTTATATTTATGCAATACAATAGCCCCCATCTATTAATAAATTTATTCCTGTTACCCAGCTTGATGCGTCGGAAAGAAGATAGATTGCTCCGTTTGCAATATCCGAAGTCGTTCCGAGTCGCTTGAGCGGGTAAATATCTTCCGGGTGCTCTACTTCCCAAATCATGTCATCAAACATTTTAGTCATTTCCGTTTGAATAAATGCCGGACAGATGGCATTTACCCTGATATTCTGGGGTGCAAGTTCAAGTGCCGCATCTTTAACAAAGCCGGAAATGGCTCCTTTTGAAGCTGCGTACATACCTTCTCCAGGCTTCGACTTATATACACCGGATAAGGATGCGATGTATATAAGTGATGACTGTTTCAGAAATTTCTTTTTTTTCAAAAGTTGGGCCGTTAAAAGAATAGGAGAGATCTCATTAATATTGACTATCTCTTCCAGAATATCGCGTGTAATGAATTTAACCTGTGACAACTTTGCGATACCTGCACAAAAAGCACAGCCGTTGAGTGTTGGAGTATTATTTGCAATTTTATCAATGCCTTCCTGAGTGGATAAGTCTGCGGCGATAACAGTGTGTCCTGTACCACTTAACGATTGGAAAGTCTCATCAAGGCGCGTCTCGTTTCTTCCTGTAATGACAAGTCTGGCCCCCATGTCGGCGCAGGCGGCTGCAATACCTCTTCCGATACCTGAAGATGCTCCGGTAACCAGAATTATTTTCCCCTCTAATGAAAAAGGATTATGCATAATTATTTGCTGATTGCCAGATTAAATAAGTCCTCAATAGTGTTGCTGTTGCGCAAATCGGCTCCTGTGATTCGTTTTTCCAATTGTTCATCAACCATTGCAATGATAGAAAGGGCGGTCAGAGACCCCCATTCATCCAAATTTTTGAACTCCGTTGTCGGAGTAAATAATTCAATCGGAGTCTCGTCAAATTCTTCAGCAAAAGCTGTAACAAATTCATTTAATGTCATATCAATTATTGATTTTAGTTATTAGTTGTGTTTATATTTTTTAAATTAGAATAATTCCAAATTGAGTCGGTATGCTTGTCCGGATACATTCTGGATACTATTTTTTGAAGAGTGTCATCTGTCCCTATCTCGTAAAATTCGTCTATTCCATCTCGTACCATATTGTTAACCATCGATGTCCACTGCACTCCGTGAGTGATATGAGCTATCAGATTTTGTCTTATTTCTTCAGTATTAGTGTGGACTTCTCCGTCAACACATTGATATATAGGTGTTCGCGGTGTCATAAATCGTGTTTTTCGGATAATGTCTCCTAATTCAGTCTCAGCTTCTCTCATGTATGGTGTATGGAAACTGCCACTAATCATAAGAGGAACGGCCTTTTTTGCTCCTTCTTTCATAAATGCCTTACAAGCAGTCCTGATACCTTTTTTGGATCCTGAAATGACAACTTGACCGGGACCGTTGAAATTTGCAATATAAATTGGTTCACCTGTTTCGTCCCATATCTCATTGATGCGCTTTGCTACATATTCTTCAGACAATCCTATCACTGCTCCCATAGCAGTAGAATATTTTTCACAAACTTTCTGGCCGATAACGGCTCTGTTGAACACAAGATTCAGACCATCCTCAAAAGAGATACAACCATTAACCACAAGAGCTGCAAACTCTCCCAAAGAGTGACCTGCCACAGCATCGGACTTGAAGGCATCTTGCACGGTTGCAAGTATCACTTCGTATAAAAACACGGCAGGTTGTGTATTTTTGGTTTCTAACAAGTCCTCTTCGGTCCCGTAAAACATGACATCCGAAATCCTCCTTCCAAAATATTCGTTGGCTCTTTCGAACATCTCCTTTGCTTTCGGGAACTTTTCGTAAAGTTCTCTGCCCATACCTTCTCTCTGACACCCTTGCCCCGGAAATATAAAAGCTTTCATGTTATTCTAATTTTTTCGCCGGATTACCAACTACTGTTTCATTATCCTTAACTTTCCTGACAACCACACTTGCTGCACCCACCACGCTTTCGGTGCCTATTTTAACTTTAGGATAAACGAGTGTACCGGTGTATATAGTCGATTTATCCGATATTTCGTTCATTCCACAAAGGGTGCAGTTTACAAACAAATGGTTAAAGTTTCCTATTTTAGTATCGTGCCCGATGTTGCATAAATCCTGTATGATATTATGATTTCCAATGACCGTATTGGCCGAAATAGTGGAGAAAGCACCGATGAGGTTTCCTTTCCCCAATGAAGCTGTCGAAAAAACATTGGAATACGGATGAATTACATTTACAAACTCACATCCTTTCTCCGTCATCTCACCAACGATTGATGCTCGTATATCATAATCTGCAATAGGACAAATAAACACCTGATTATCAGAAATATGGAACTTATTGTAGCTTCCTTCAACGTGTGCATCGTATGGGTATTCGGCCTTAAAGTCATTCCCAGGCAGGATAATACCGGCTACAGACCACATAGTGCCACTTTCTTTCATTAAAGTCGCATATTCAAATGCAATCTGAGCCAAAGGGCCCTCGCCTATGATATAGAGTTGTGTCATCGTTGCAAATTTAATAACTTCTCAATCTTTGCCCTATTGAGGACAAAATCCTCCTTAGTGAGTGTCATCGTGTAGTAAATGCCTTTAGTATCTTCAAGTGTCCCCGAAATGACCATGCCAATCATTTTGTTGAATTTCAAAACTTTTCTATTGTCCCTATGACAACCGTCATATCCGTTTTCAAGTTCCATACCAAAAGTGTCGAAAGCGATGTTTCTCGGAATAATAGAAGAAGCCACTACGTCATTGACACTTGTCCCTTGAGTGCAAAGCCAACTGCCACTTGTAAAAATCTTATCTTTCCATCGTATGCTGTAAAGTCTGTTAAGTGCGAAAGGCTTGTTGTCTCTGCTAAAGATAAAATAGTAATCCAATCCCTCTTTTTCCCGCTGTTTATAATTGTGTATCCATTGTATTTGTAATTCTATGTCTGGAGATGTATCGTGTATGAATTGAGATAAATGAGGATCTGTGCGAAGTTTCAATATGAATGCGGCATCATTTTCATTGACAAGACGAACATCTATTCCATACATCCGAGTTTCAAAATCGGATGGAAGCAATTTTTTCTTATAGCCTAAAAAATTAGGATAGTCTCTGATATAGTCAGCTTCGTCATAGGTCTCGGATGCCAATACAAGACAAACCGAACCTGAAGAGAAGTTATTCAATTCACGCCATATTCCCGGGACGACATACAATCCCTGGTACGGACGATTGAGGGTAAATGTCTTCTTGTGATAACCATCATCCAATATGACGTCAAAACATCCGCTTGCCGCTATTATTAACTGCCGCAGTTGTCTATGTGCGTGTGCCCCGCGTTCTTCGCCACCCGGAATATCGTAGAGATAATAGGCCCGTTTAATGTCGAAGGGGATTGTAGAATTATTTTCGACAACTGTAATATTCCCTTTGCGGTCGCTATGATGGCGATCCAATTCAATGACATGACAATCATTTATTGTTGAGCTATTCATGTTCGACCTCCTTCAAAAAGTTATCATAATTGCGTATGTAGTCACTCTCATCATATTTTGTAGAAGACAAAATCAAAGCAAGAGAATTGGTCGAGAAATTGTTAAGCTCTCTCCATGTTCTATTCGGGATATATAATCCATAATATGATCGATTTAAAGAAAAGGTTTTTTTCTCTTTTCCATCATCAAGAATAACATCAAAACTTCCTGAAAGGGCAATTATGCACTCTTGATTCTCCCTATAAGCATGCCCTCCGCGAGCTTCTCCTCCGGGAACATCATAAATCCAATAGGCCCTTTCTATTTTGAATGGGACATGTCTGAACTGCTCCACAAAAGAGAGATTACCTCTGTTGTCTGATATTTTTGGAAAATCTATAATGCGTATGTCTCTCATAAATGATAACAAATCAATTTAAACTATCAAAGATAAGACTTTTATGCCGGATATTAAAATTTACTTTCGCCATACTTCTCCTAATAGCACAAAAGGCATAAAAATCAAGGGTGACAGTTGCCTGCCACCCTCTTGAGAAACAATATTTACAAAAGCAGATGTTTGCTATTCCACCTGCTGTTCTGTGATTCTGTTATAAATCCTCTATATCGTAGATATTATCTTTAACTATATTTTCGAGAATTTTGGCATTATACCATACACTGCGAGGATTATTAATCCATTCTCCGAACTTGGTGTATGTATTATTTATGCTTATTTTCTCAATCGGATACCTCCAGAGAGACGATTGTGAAGATGCCAGATCTACGGCCCACGGGAAAGTGTTATCCATTCTGTAATATACGCCGTTTGACGGAACCGATTTGTCGTATTGAGTTCCAAAAGCCTTCATATTTGCTTTCAGTGTAGGCGGATAATCGACCAGATGTATCTCGTTAGAACGGTTGTCCGTTGTAAACAGGAACGGATTTACCCCCTTGAAACTTAAGTCTCTTTCATCCAACGGGGTGTTGAATGTGATTGTAATTGTAGCAATGGCGGCAGGAACTCTCGGTTCTCCTTTTACGGTGTTTATAAAGCCCTGTCTCCCGCCAAACGGAATCCTGACATCGTCAAATATAATCACGGTGGCAAGGGTCTGTCCCCCTTCGAGAGAAGAGCCTGTCACGGATGCTACATTGGTGACCAGAATCGGAATCTGAACCCCAAACCCGTTATTGCGGCTTGCACCGACTGCCTTAGGCTGAAATGCCAATTCAACAGCGGCGATATTGTTGGTACCTGTGTTCTTAATGAAAGTGTAGGTGTAATCTGTAACAAAATCATTCATATCGTAATCACCCTTATCAGGCCATGTGTCTTCAAATGCCAGAGTTCCGGAATATGAAGATTTAGGCGCAACGGCATCAGGTGTAGGATACTCTCTATCAAGTTTGGCATATTTGGATGTAGAAATCCTGACTAAGGCATCATTGAAGTCGGCATCCTTGGTGTTGTTATTTTCCATGCCGAGCACAAAGCACATAAACTGTTCGCTCCAATGGAATATGCCATGAGAAACCTTATCGGAATTTAATGCGGCAGTAGAAGATCTGTCATATCCCGGCTGCATGGTAAACCCTATTTCACCTGTCTTTTTCTTGAAGCCGAAATTGACAAACATAAACCCTACATACGTGCCTGCAGGAAATTCGCTTACATATTGAGAGCCGTTCCAATACAAAAGCTGAACTTTCGTACCGGTGACGGTCTTGTTCGGATGAAGATTGGGAAATACATTGGTCAGGTGTATTGCATCGGTCTTTGCAAGATTGTCCGGGGCGAAAAACGTACCGGCAGGCTTCGTGGCATCCGTATATGTGTAGAAGTAGAGGGAGTTCCATACATTTGCATTTCCGATTCCATTGCTGAAACCGCCGTCACCGATATATGTAACCCATACCTGGGTACCATCTTCAACTATATGCAAATCCGAATCTCCACTATCGGTAGCATAATTTGCTCCACCCTCAGGAAACCAATCATTGACCATTGTCTTGAACGGAGTTGAAAGCTCTTCAAAAGAGACAAGTTCGGATGACTGAAGCGTACCGTCAGACGGCGAATATTCGGAGTCCTTGTAATACGTGAAAAAATTGTAATTATTCCCCTTCTTGATGGATTCTCTCGGAGCAATTGTCGATTTGGCAGACATTCCCTTTGTTTGAGTGGCCTGCAAGCCCTTGAATTCCAAAGAAAGGACATCATCAATCTTGTCAGACGGGAAAGAGAGCATAGAGCCATAACCTGCAAGTTCGGGAACTATGTAGATCTCTTCAGTGCTGTTAGGCACTTCCATAGGAATTGACAATTTGCCTCCTGCTTCCGTATATCCCTGATAAATGGGGGCCGGGTTTTTAAGTCTGTTACCTGCATCATCGTACGGATTGTCGGTAAACACACTGAACAAGGCGCCTTCGACAGCTTTGCCGACCTCGTTTATTGCAGTGATACTTATTGTCTTGGTGGTACGTGTTTCAAATGCAAAATTCAAATCCAAATCCAAATCTTCCGGATTCTCTTTCTGATCTTCTTTGTTCGGCTGATAAGTAACACATGACGTAACAGCCATTATCAGCAAACAAGTTGCTGATAAAAAAATATTATGTTTCATAACTCCATAGTTATACATTCAATCGCAAATGTATGAATTATATTCCAAACTGCACCAAATTAATTTAAATTCTGCTACTTACGAAATTTGTATTACCTTTGAAACCCACTTTAAAGCCCGTTTTATATGAATAAATTATTATTTGTCAGATATAAAAAAAGTAAAAATATACTTGAAGGAGGAGAACAAGGTTCTCAAAAGAATTATAATGTCCTTGCAAAAATTCTCGGAGAGGGGAATATCGACACCATCTACGTACATGACGAAAACGTCAAACGTACACCGGCAGATTATATCAGGGGATTGGTTTATATAGTGTTCGACTACTTTTTCGGGCTGACACCTGCAAGAGTGGCAGATATTGTCGGCAAAGCCGATGAATACGACTATTTGTTCATAGATAGAAGTATTTTCGGAATTATTGCCAAAAAGGCAAGGCAGAGAGGATATAAAGGGCAAATCATCTGCTTCTTTCACAATGTCGAGAAGTTCTATTTCAATGATAAATTGTCCAAATATGTTCCATGGCGGAAACTCGTAATCAGATGCGCCGACAAAAATGACAAATATAGTTGTACTTACGCCGACAAGATAATAGCCCTTAACGAAAGGGATAAAACTCTGATAGAGAAATGTTACGGCAGAAAAGCCGATGTTCTGATTCCTGTGGCTTTCAAGGATAAGTATAAAATGGACTCTTATCCGACAGAACTTACGAATTCCAAACCTTTATGCGTATTTCTGGGAGGCTATTTTCCGCCTAACAATGAGGGAATAGAGTGGTTTGTCAAAAATGTCTATCCCCACGTGAATGTTTCCATCAGGATTGTCGGAAAAGGGATGAACAAAATCAGGAGCCATGGATTTATAACCCCCGAAATAGAGGTTGTTTCGGATGCTCCCGATCTTCTCCCGCATTTTGAGGAGGCGGATATTATGGTTCTCCCTATATTTAAGGGTGCAGGTATGAAGGTAAAAACTTGTGAATCGCTAATGTATGGCAAAAATATCATTGCCACGGACGAAGCGTTTGAAGGGTATGCACTCGACTACTCCAAAGTGGGAGGGAAATGTAATACCGCAGATGAGTTCATCTCGCTCATTCATGACTTTGAAAGCAATCCACGTCCCAGATTCAACGCTTATTCACGAAGCATCTTTCTGGAGAAATACTCCGAAGAAGCAGTCGAAGAGAGATTTTCAGAAGTGCTCAACTAAGTGGTAACTCTCCACCCGGCCCCCATTATTTCAGACTGTTGCAGATCTTTGTGTTAATCTCCTTTACTTTGGCCTGGTCAGGTTTGATGATGGCGCGGTCGTAGGTCATCAGGCCGTTGACTTCTATCTCTACATCAGTGGTCTGTGTATAGACTGCAGCGGAGAATCCGCGTTGTATCATTTGAAGGAGTTGTTCGGCATATTTAAGGTATTCCGATGTCATATCTTCACTTGAGTTGAATGCGATATATCCCCAGTTGCGATCAGGCTCCCATAAATGTCCGGCAACAGGCCATCCGATTCCTCCGTATTCGCCGAGGACGGTAACTCTCGTGGCATCGTAAAGGTACATATCGGGGTCGGGGTAGTGGTGCAGGTCGAGAATGTCTCCGCAAGTGAAATGGTTTCCTCCACTTGCAGGATTGACTAATCTTGAAGGATCGTGGGTTTTGGTCCACCCTGCGATTTCGCGTGTCTTGAACTGTCCCCAGCCCTCGTTAAACGGCACCCATACTCCGATGCACGGATAAGAGTAGAGATAATCCATTATTTCGCGCCATTCTCGTCTGTAATTGCTTTCCGATTCGGGAGTTCTGTCCAATTCGGTCTCTGTAAAATAGCCTGTCATATTCCAGCGTGGAGATTTGTCTCCGCTCGGCATATCCTGCCAGACTATCATCCCAAGTCTGTCGCAATGGTAGTACCAGCGTGCCGGCTCGACTTTTACATGCTTGCGTATCATATTGAATCCCAAATCTTTTGTGGTCTTTATGTCAAATTCGAGAGCCTTGTCGGTCGGAGCCGTATAAAGTCCGTCCGGCCACCATCCCTGGTCAAGAGGGCCGAATTGGAATAGAGGCTTGTTATTGAGGAGCATTCTGCATATACCGTTCTCGTCTTTTCCATACGAAAACTTGCGCATTGCTGCATAACTCCTGACTGCATCGACGATTTTACCGTTTTTCAGGAGAGAAACTGTGACATCGTACAAGAATGGAGAGTCGGGGCTCCACAGTTTGGGGTCAGCGACATATATCTCGGCCTTTTGCCCTGCTACCGACTTGCCTGAAGCTACAACTCTGCCATTATCAATAATCTGAACCTCGACAAGCGACTTTTCGCATGACGAAGTAATTGCCTCTACTAAAAATAATTTTCTGTCAAGGTCCGGAGTGATACGTACATTCCGGATATTATGTTCGGGAACAGGTTCCATCCATACTGTCTGCCATATTCCCGTCACTGAAGTGTACCAGATGCTTCTCGGATTGCCCACCTGTTTGCCGCGGGGCTGATACCCTTTGTCGGAAGGGTCCCATACCTTGATTACAATGGAATTGTCTCCTTTGACAAGTGCATCGGTGATGTCAAATTCAAAAGGAGAATACCCTCCGGTGTGACTGCCGACTTTGATTTCGTTAACCCAGATGTCCGAGCGCCAGTCAATTGCACCGAAGTGGAGGATGATTCTCTGCCCTTTCCATTGTTGAGGGACTGAAAATGTCCTGTGGTACCACAATTCGTTCCTGTCTCCAACTTTCCTCCCTACTCCGGAGAGGCTCGATTCGACTGCAAAGGGGACAAGAATTTTGCCTTGATAATCAGAAGGTCTTTCTCCGACAGGAAGGATGGCATAATCCCACAGTCCGTTGAGATTTACCCACTGTGGACGTTCCATTATGGGACGTGGGTATTCTGGAAGGGGATTTTGAGGGTCAACTTCCTGTGCCCATCGAGTTTGTATTCTGTTTCCGGCACTCTGCCATTGAGCAGACAAAGGTGCAGTTAATGCTAAAAGAAGCGCAATAATTAGAGAATGTTTCATATATTTAGGTCTTATTTTCAGAAAGCATAAATAAAAAATATCCTTACAAATTTAGACAAAATGGAGACTATATTCAAAATTAATTCATTGTTGGCAGCAGTAATTGTGTCATCGGTGATATTTGCTACATCGTCATGTGGCGTTGCAGAACAAGAAGCCGAATTTTATACACTTCAAAACAATAATAATATGTCGGTCAAGGTGACTGACTTCGGAGCGAGGATTGTATCGATATGTGTTCCGTCGGCAGATGGCTCCATCAAGGATGTCGTATGGGGATATGATACAGTCGAGGAGTATTTCAATTCGACAGATAAATATTGCGGACCGATTGTGGGGCGATTTGGAAACAGAATAGGAAAAGGGAAGTTTTCAATCGATTCGACAGAATATACTTTGACAATAAATGATGGGGAGAATCATCTTCATGGTGGGACAGGAGGGTTCAGTACAAAAATATGGCAGGCGAATGTACTCGGTCCCGGTCAGGTAGAGATGTCCTACCTTTCAAAGGATGGAGAGGAGGGATATCCTGGCAATCTGAAGGTATCGGTCACATATACTCTTACTGATGACAATTCTCTGAAAATAAGTTATAAGGCTACGACAGATGCTCCTACAATCGTCAATCTGACATCTCATGCCTATTTCAATCTTCACGGTACTTCCCGAAGTTCGACCAATTCACATATTCTCACCATCAATGCCGATAATTACACCCCTACAGACAAGGGACTGATTCCTACGGGAGAAATTGCTTCTGTGGAAGGAACTCCGCTTGATTTCCGCACTCCGACCGCCATAGGGGAGAGGATAAACACAACCGATTTTGAGCCTATATCATTTGCGGGAGGCTATGATCACAATTGGGTGCTCAACAGGGACGGCCTCGGTAACGGGGACATAGCTCCGGCGGCCGAGGTGTATGAACCTGCAACAGGAATAGTTATGAGAGTGCTGACAGATCAGCCGGGATTGCAGTTCTATAGTGGAAACTTTATGGATGGAAAGGATAAAGGCAGAAACGGAGATGTTCACAATTACAGGACGGGCATTGCTCTTGAAGCTCAGAATTTCCCCGATGCCCCTAACCATGGCAATTTCCCTTCAGCGGTGTTGCTCCCAGGTGAAGAATATATACATAATACCATCTATTCATTCAGCATCAGATAAACTCCGGTTACGATAGTCAGGACATCATGGACCTGTCGGTATCGGATGTCGGGAATTATCTTGTCACCGTCTTGTTGGCGAGATTTACGCGTATTTTGAAAGTCTTGTTCCCCTGATAATAAAACAATACAAGGGTGTTGTCTCCTTCAAAATATATTGTATTGAGGAGTTTGTCCCTATTTTTGTTTTTGGCTTGCGGTTCGCACCATACGAGGATGAACTCCCTGCTTTGTTTGCTGTATGCACAAATCATGGTGTTGCCTCTGTGGTTAAACAGGGCAGCATTGTATGTACGTGATTTTTCCTTGCTCTTTTCTGCGACATAACGCTTTGCAATGCCGTTTTCTTTGGTGATTACTCCGAAAGTGAGGCTTCTTGCAGACGTTTCAGCCTTGGGATTTTTAGAGTACCACCAATCGGCAGATTCATCTGCGAGGGCGTTTTCTTCGGAGATTTGAACCAGAGCAGGATTTGAACTGAGGATATTGAGAAGAAAAGCTGTTTCGGGGGAGATGAGACCTCCGGCCATGGCATCAGGCGACTGCCCTTCAATGGCATATCCGGTGTGAAGAGTGTCATTCCTGCCCCCTTTTGCCGGGGTTATATTGTTACCGTAAAATGTGGCAGAATAGACATTATGGCTTTCAGGATCGAACAGATTGGTGATATATTCCATTGTCCTGCCATCATTACTTTTGTTTATATAGCTGAAAGATACGAATTTATGCTTATCAATGGAGACGAGCCTGACTGAGTCGATAATAGCCGAGCGATTCATTTTGCCGCCAAAAATGTATTTTGATTTAAAAAGTACGGTGTCGGTCTGCCATATATCGTCACTTTGTTTAATTATGTATAACTTGTACTGCGAAAGAGGGCAATCTGCCTCTCCGACAGACACACCGAGGATATAATCCGTATTTAACTTTCTGAATCCGACTGCTCCGACTTGAGGAGAAGGAGCATCTGCTGCAAGAGGAACCATGCTCTCCATAATCGATGTGGCCTGTTCGTCAGTAAGCATGCTTGTATTCAGTCTTTCTATCAGTAAGTCGGCCTCATTGATAAAGGGCGAATCGGGATGATCTTCGGTGAATTGCATCACACTTACTACATCATTGAGATTAAGTGTGTTATATATTATGGAATCTCGCTTGTACAGAATTTCCGGATAATACACGGAGTTTTTGTATTTTGTCAGGAACTTGTCGTAAGCTTTAAGAGTCCCTTTCTTCAAGGTGGAATTGTATTGTCTGGTCTCGGATTTGGTCTGCCCTTTGATAATATAGCAGGGGCAGAACATCAATAGGAGTGCTGTCAGCACCAAAAATCTCTTCATAAGTCAATCTGTTTTGAGTGCAAAGATATGCAAATTGTCTGACAGAACCGTTGAGTCTTTTTGAATACATTTTTTCTAAAAATCAAAACAGGCTTTGGTAAACCATGCAATTAATCCTAAATTTGCAACATGAAGAAGATAATTGTTACCATAGCCTTGATCTGCCTGTGCCGCCTCTCTTATGGGCAAAACAGAGTACTTGTCCGTAATGACAGTCTGTATGAGGCTATTACCAAAGATATGCTTCTCGGCAAGAACATCAATCTGAAAGATGGAAGATGGCTCTGCAAAGACGACAAATATCTTTTGAAAGAGGTTTATGCGGCTTTTGATAAGATGAGAGAGGCTGCTGCACGTGACGGACTTACTATTAAAGTTCGTTCGGGATTGAGAACTTTCAATCATCAGACATGGATATGGAATTGGAAATGGGGATTGAAAGAGAGAGCTTCCATGTCTGTAAAAGAGAGGGCGTTGGATATTTTGAAATATAGTTCCATGCCCGGTACTTCCCGCCACCATTGGGGTGCGGAAATCGACATAACCTCCCTTGAACTCAAATATTGGGCAAGCGAAGAGGGGAAGGCGGTCTATCAATGGCTTTGCAATAATGCGGAACGATTCGGATTTTTTCAGCCGTTCACGCACAGCCGTGACAAAGGGTATCTTGTAGAACAGTGGCATTGGAGCTATTTTCCGATTTCGGACACCTATTATATAAAATACCTTGAAACCATTACTTATGATGATCTGAAAGGATTTGAAGGATGTGAAGTTGCAAGAGATATTAAAGTGATTGAACGATGGGTACAGCTTGGCAATGAACGTTAAATCAGTTAAATTTTACTATATGAACAAAATCATCTTGCTATTAAGTGCTGCCTGTGCAATAATGCCTCTTTTCGGAGGATGTAACGCTCCAAAAGAGGAGCCGGGAACACAGGTAATTGCACACAGAGGGTATTGGGACAGCGAAGGCTCTGCCCAGAATTCAATTGCTTCACTTCAAAAGGCCGGAGAAATCGGAGTTTACGGCTCCGAATTTGATGTAAACCTCACTTCGGACAGCGTGCTGGTAGTCAACCATGACAACGATTTTAAGGGATACCCTGTACAGCAGACAGCTTATTCAATAATCAAAGATTCGCTTCTCTCAAATGGAGAGAAACTTCCCACACTCGAAGAGTACCTTCAGGCAGGGAAGGAGATGCCTGCCCTGAAAATGATATTTGAGCTTAAAACAGATGCAGAAAGCCCTCAGGAGGCTGTCGCTATTGCACAATCCCTGAAAATGATAAAAGAGATGGGAATGGAACAGCAGGTGGAATTTATCTCTTTCAGTCTCAATGCATGCAAAGAATTTGCACGCCTGATGCCGGACAACGAAGTGGCATATCTTGGGGGAAAATATTCTCCGAAGGAGCTCAAAGAGATGGGAATTACAGCACTCGACTATCACTATTCCAATTTTCAGGAACATCCGGAATGGGTAAAAGAGGCACACGAGTTCGGAATGAAAGTAAATGTGTGGACGGTCAACAAGGAAGAAGTCATTGCAGAGATGATTGCCCTTGGAGTTGATTATATCACGACTGACAAACCAGAAGAAGTGGCTGCTCTTATAACGGATCTACATCTACAATGATTGTCGGAAGATTCTTGAAATTAACCTTAATAAGCTCTATTTTAGACAATAGGGCTTGTTTTGCGGATTGAAGTTGGCGGTTTCGGGGAAACTTGATCCAAAACTGACGTATGTATTCTCTGCCTATTTTTTCGACAGAAGGAGTGATTGGTCCGGCAAAATCGGTGATTCCGCACTCTCTGACGGCTTTTTCCACCTCAAAAGAAACTTTGGCAAGACGATCTTCAAAACGGTCCTTTACCGTTATCAGCATCAGCCTTACAAAAGGTGGATAACCGAACATCTCACGCTCTTTCATGGAGCTTTCCTGCGTATTGATTCCGGTTAGAAGAGATTGAAGTATCGGTCGTTCGGGCTGTGCAGTCTGAATGATGATGGTTCCGCGCTTTTCGCGCCTGCCGGCCCTGCCGCGCAATTGCTGTAATAATTGCAAGGCCCTCTCATCTGCCCTGAAATCCTGAACTGCAAACAATGAATCGGCATTGATAACAACCGCCAATGTCAGATTTTCAAAGTCGAAACCTTTGGTAATCATCTGAGTACCTACAAGAATATTGATTCTGCCGGCGGCAAAGTCTTTCAATATCTTCTGCTCCCTCACTTTACTTTCCGTCGTCTCGGCATCAAAACGGGCGACGACGGCATCCCTGAAATATTCTGCGAGTTCCTCCTCAATCTTTTCGGTACCGGCACCTTTGGCAACTATCGACAGCTCGTTACATTCGGGACATATTGCCGAAAAAGTACGTTTGTAGTTGCAGTAGTGACATTCTAACGAGTTGCTGAACTTGTGATAGCTTAAACTGACATTACAATGCGGACATTTGGGAATGGCTCCGCACTGTTGGCATTGAACTATAGGGGAATAGGCTCTGCGTGAACGAAATACCATAATCTGCTCGCCACGGTCGAGGGTACGGCGCATCTCGTTGATCAGCTCCATTGTGAACGAACCTTTCATATTATGCAGCTTCCGAGCTTTGACGGTATCGATAATCTTGATTTGAGGCTCGATATTGGCGTGATACTTATGCGAGAGCAGCACCTGCTCAAGTTTGTGGGTGTGTACATTGTATTGGGATTCAAGCGAAGGTGTGGCACTTCCGAGGATTACATTTGCTTTGAATCCCGCAGCCAGCATCAAAGCAGCATCACGCCCATTGTATCGCGGTGCGGGTTCGCTCTGTTTGTACGAAGAATCGTGCTCCTCATCCACAATCACCAATTTTAAGTCTGAAAATGGCAGAAATACCGCCGATCTTGTCCCCAGAACGATATATCCTTTATTTCCGTCCCGGCGTTTGACGTCAGGCCGTCCGCTGCCTGAAGTGTTGACATTGTCCGTGTCAGAGCCTGTTGCAATGGCCCGGCTGCATCCTTCATGCTGTTCAATATCTGTTGTAATCAGTGTGTCAAACACCTTCTTTTTCCGGACGGCAGTCTGCTTTGAATGAAACAGCAACAGCCTCTCTCCGAATACTTTCTGCAGTCGGCTGTACAACTGCCTCGAAATAGCGATTTCTGGAACCATAAACAGCACAGAACCACCGCTTTGAAGAGCTTCTGCTGCCAGATGCATATAGATTTCGGTCTTTCCCGACCCTGTCACCCCGTTAAGCAACACATTTTCAGACTTTTTGAAATAACCTTTAATCTCCTGAAGAGCACTGTGCTGAAATGATGAAAGTTCGGGCAGATCAGGCAACCACGCATCCTGTGAACTGCTGCCTTCTGTGTCCGTTTCAGCCATCCGGCATGCTGATTTCTCAGTTTCCTCTCCTTCTTTTTTGATGCTGTCGGTAGATGCAAGAGCTTTTTTGGCTTTACTTCTTTCGACCTTCTCAACCTGCTTCTGAAAAGATTGGGAGTAGGCCGCCTTAAATACTTCACCCACGCTGCACATGTAATAATCGGCGATTTTCCTCCAGAAATTCATCTCATCTCTTTTGACCGGAGGCAAATCGACTACGGACACTATGCCTTTAATCTTTTTGGGGTCGAAATCGGGTGGATGGATACTTACTGACTGAACTACAGATAAATACTTTCTTCCAACCAATGTGACAATAACCCAACTTCCTTCATACACCATACTAATCCATTCGTCTGGGACATAATAAGATAAAGTTCCCTTTAACCTTAAGGGAAGAATCACGTCAACGTATAATCTGTGCGAAGTCATTCTGCGAAATTACTATTTTTTTTTGCAGATAAAGAATAAAAAATTACCTTTGCAATCCCAAAAGAAATCCGGCAACGGATTGACAATGGTGCCATAGCTCAGTTGGTAGAGCAACGGACTGAAAATCCGTGTGTCCCTGGTTCAATTCCCGGTGGCACCACACAAAACCCCTTCAGATATAGTTCTGAGGGGGTTTGTCGTTAAAAACTTTTCCAAACACAGGTTTTTACGGGTGAGCCTTGGCATCACGCCATTGTTTAGCAGTCATTCCAAACAATGCTACATTTAGCAAGTCGGCTTCCTCGGCATATTTGTAGGCAATTTGCTCTTTTTTGTAACCACTTGCGGAATAATATGCTCTTTAATGGCATCTGTGTGAATCCGGTAATTGATTTTCGAGAGTGTGCGTTGAAGGTTCCATTCAAGAGATTTTTGCCGTTGTTCATCTTCTTTTAAACGCTGAAACTCTTTTATAAGGTAAAATTTGAATTCAGCAGAAAGCCAAGAACCGAACTCAAAAGCAATGTCTTTATGGGCAAATATACCACCACCATATCTGCCTGATTTTGAAACAATCCCGATAGCGTTTGTACGTTCTACCCATCGTTTTGGCGTAAGCACTAATCGTCCGCTTTCATTTTTAATTGTATGGAATTCCATACGGTTAAAATTTGGATTATAGATTTGTTCCCAAAGTCCTAAAAAATCAAGCGTAAAATGCGTACTCATCCAGTTAGACACAACAACACGCGCCTCCAAAGCATCTTTGTATCCTGCCATAGTAATCGTCGTTTCCTTTAGAAAACACCGTTATTTCTGTTCCGACAACTTTTATCGTTTCTTTTTTCGCCATAATATTTCTGCTTAAATCAGATGCGAAGATACTAATAATACTTGCCCAATCCAATTATGGAAGGTTAATCAATGCGCCTACTTCATTTGCCTTATACGTATATTTGCATTAAATACTATTTGAAACTATTTTAGTAACCTTAACTATTTTTTGCACCCTGCCTCGTAGTGATACGGAGCAGGGAGTTTTTCTTAAGACTTACAACTTCCCACCTAAACAACTAAATGCTATGACACCAGAATTAATTATAGAATTGGCTACGGCTTTGCTCGGCACCGGAGGAATCATCGCCCTCTTCCTGATAACGGAAAAGAAAGTTGCAGCTCAGCTGACCAACACTGAAAAGGTAAATGAACAGTGGCAGAAGATTGTCGCTCAGAAAGAGAAAGATTATCTGGCCCTCAACCAGAAATATGAATCCAAGCCGGATACGGACTAACTCTCTACCAAAACCAACTCAGACCGGCTCCTTACATCGGAATCGGCCTGAGTTATAATATTTTTTTATTTTAGTCTTTTCTTTCTTCATTTTTTCAATATTAAATAAAGAAAGAGATTAAGGAAGTCTGTATTGTCGATATTTACGACCGCCGACCTTGACGATTTCATCTGTTTCGGCCATCTTGCGTACAAGTTTCACTAAATCTTTCAAATCTGCATCTGGCAACCTTTTGCATATTTCCTCGGCAGAACTATTGGGATGATATTTTAAATCTTCCTTGATGAGTTCTTTTAACCGGTATGGCTCCATCGTTTTAAGTGTAGTGGGAATGTACGAGTTAGCAGATGAAATGATTTTTGGATTGATTGTGTATTTTGTTCCTTTCCCTCTTCCTCTTGATGATATAATCCCATCATCTAAAAGATCTTTTACATAACTATGAACTCTTTCTTCATCAGGAAGTTGCAACAAAATGGTCAAATCTGAATTTTTACCCTCAAAGTGCCGAAAGTGCCGATAAAAGGAGGCATGCACTTCATGCGGTGGGGTACAAGTATCTGTAATGCGGTTTTAAATAGTGAGACGTTTTATAGTCCCAACATTAGCGATGGTGAGATTCCAAGAACTTTGCATAGCAGGCTGGAGATTCTCAGAGAAGGTTCGGCACGACCTGAGACGAAGTCGTTTATTCGGGAAGGGCTGACACCTATTTCCGCTGCGAGCTGTTTTTGAGTCATCCCTTTTTCTTTTAGGGAGAGTTCAATCAATTCAGACACAGTAGGTTTCTGAATGGGATAATGCTCCTTTTCATAAGCGATTACCACATCCGATAGCACAGATAGTTCCACAGCGTTCTTGCTATTAGCAGGAGTAGTTTCATCTACAGTAGGAAGAAGTTCTTCTACTCTGCCCAAAGCATATTCATATTGTTCTTTAGAAATGTAGCTCATAACAGTACCTCCTTTAAATAATTGAACAGTCTATTTTATCATATTCTTTATGGAATCCCACCCATCTTATAAAAAGATATCCCATGGTAAATTTTACAACTACCACCAACCGATATTTGTTCCCTTTTATATTAAACACATAGTGTTGATTTCCGATATAATCAGCAGACGGAAAATCTATCCTTATATCAGAAAAATTATTCCACCGGGCATTTTCTGCTATATCATACCATCTCTCCAATGCAACACGCGAATCTTTATGCCCTTCTTCTTGATAGAACTCCCTCAATTTCCTATGTGACACTATTCTCATGCATAATTATTTGTGCAAAGATAAAACAAATAATTTGTATTTCAATAGAAAGTAATCAATTAATTTTGTAAATCGGAATTTTGTGCCATGCCATTAAACTTCCACGTCTCTTTATTCTGTCGACATAGCATCATCTATGAGGCCGGCTTTGGCGATTTCTTTTAGAATTTCTTCGCGCAGGGCTTTCGGGGAGACATTTTTTCTAATGACGGTGAAGTAGGAGTGACGAATTTCTCTGCGGACTATTTCTTCAGGGAGAATCTCGAAACGGAGGTCATTCCAATGCTTTTTGCTGAAATGCCAGGCCGGCGTGATGGCTTCAAATTCATCTCGGAGCAATACGGCTCTGTCGGGATCGCATTTTACAGGAAGGTATTCTCCTCTGGCGAAAATATATGCGGCAAACATTTTTCCTCCGATGGTATAAACCACCGATTCCTCACCAAAAGGCTGGCACTCCTCTACAAGAGGAAGTGAAATGAGGTACTCTCTGACTTCTAAATTATCCATAGTGCAAAAGTAGGCAAATAAATGATAAGTAAATAGTCACTACCAACCATAATCGTGCCGATACATAGAAGATTCTATTCAGTAATTCCTGTTCAATATGCTGCACGCGAGGTGTTTTGTATAGACAATAGATAGTGTTTAAAATAGCTGTCGGGCTTTTTGACAAAAGGTAAAAGTGCAATCAGTTAAAATGCAGAAGGCGATTTCATCAAAAAGAGATTGCCTTTTTTGAAAAAATGACTACTTTTGCACCGCGAAAATTGTAAGTGACTGAGGGTCTATGATGATTGTAAGCAGCTGAAAATTAATCGTTTTATTAAATTTAAAGCTACTTTTATGATAAAAGTCCCAAAGACTCTTTCTGCCGCGATTCTTTCTATGTCGCTGCTTACGGTTATGGCCGGTGCAGCCATCGCTCCGGCCCTCGGAATCATCAAATCTCATTTTGCCGACACAGCACCTTTGATAGTGCAGCTCATCATCAGTCTCCCTGCCCTATTCATTATTATCACGAATCTGGCCTTCTCAGCGCTATGTAGATTCTTTAAAACTAAGACATTAGCTATAATAGGAATGGTACTTTATGTGGTTTGCGGCACTATGCCGTATTTTTTGGATAATATCTGGATGATTCTATTATTCCGAGCTCTCCTCGGAATAAGCGTTGGAATGATAATGCCGCTTTCCACAGGTCTTCTCTCTTTCTATTTTCCACCGGAGAAGATGGCCCCTCTTATGGGGTTGTCGGCTGCCATGAACCAGATGGGTGGAGTAGTTGCAACTCTGATAGCTGGAGTGCTTGCCACTATTTCGTGGAATTATGCATTTTTGGTCTATCTTCTGGGGCTGTTTGCGATAGCACTTGTGATTATTCATCTGCCAAATGAAAGGCTGCAGTCACCAAAGACAGGAGGCGGAGATATTGAGCCCTGTCTAAGTGTAAAAATAAAGCGTTTTCACCCTTCAATAGTGGGGATGTTTCTGTGTATGAGCCTCTTTTTTGTCTATCCCAGCAATTTCGCTATTGTCGCCGAGGCGCAAACATCTCTCTCTCACAATGCCATTACCATAATCATGGTAGCTCTCGATGTGGTAGCCTTTTTCGTGGGGCTGGTGTTCGGACCGATAATGAAGAGATTTAGAAAAGAGATAAAGTATTTTGCTCCGGTCTTGTTTATTGCTGCATACGCGATTTTAGCTTTCAGCGCTTCAATCACAGTCCTTCTAACCGCTTCATTTTTAATAGGAATAGCAAATGGAGTAGGTGTGCCGTATTTAAATACGATAGCCTCCATCAAGGGTGGTAAAGATTCCATTACCACTGTGATGCCTTTGATTTCTGCCAGTCTCTATATAGGGCAGTTCCTTTCTCCTATCTATATTTCTTCATTTGGATGCTTACTATTTAAAGGTCTCACTGCTCCATATATTATGGCCGTTGTTGTAGGTATAATCTATCTATTACAAACCATAATAACACGTAAATCACAATAACTCGGTTGCCTATTTGCAAATAAGCCGCAGACCCGATAACGGTCTGTGGCTTATTGGTACATCTGTAATCGGTTACAGAGCTATGATTCAACTATGGTTATTTACCGAATACCCTGACCGCCTCTTTCATCCGCTGTCGGATCGGAACATCGAACGGGCAGCGGCTTTCGCAGGCGCCGCATTCAGTACACTCGCTTGCGTGGTGTTCAAGGGCGAGGTACTTGTCTTTCAATTCTTGAGGGACCTCTTTATATTTTTCGGCTTGGTCGAGAAGCTCGTTGATTTTGTCGATTTCGATACCGGCAGCGCAAGGTGAACAGTGATTGCAGTAGGTGCATTCGCCGGAGGCATTATTTTGAGAAGTCTGACCGGAAAGGGCACTGTTGAAGTCCTTTTCCTGATCTGTGGCATTCAGATAATGCAGATCTTCCACGAGCTGTTCGACATTCTGTGTGCCGCTCAGAGCTACAGCAACACACGGTTTGGACAATGCATAAGAGAGGCATTGATCAGGAGTTAAAGCTACTTTCAGAGGAGAACGTTCTGCGTCGAGAAGTCTCCCGCCGCCACCATAAACTTTCATGACAACGATAGCAATCCGATGCTGAGCACAATAGTCATAAAGTTCAACTCTTACCGGGTCAATTCCAGGAAGAAGATGCTCGAAAGTATTTGGATCCCAGACATTCGCTCCGGTGTTAACTCTGTCGAAGGCCGGATTCAGACTGAACATGATCACTTCTACTTCACCACTTTTGGCAGCGGCTAATGCAGCTGCGGCATTGTGACTGCTCACGCCGATGTGCTTGATTTTGCCTTCGGCTTTAAGCTGATGTACATAATCCAGATACGGACTTCCTACGATTTGGTTCCACTCGGCGACATCATCCACAATATGCATCATTCCCACTTCGATATGATCTGTTTCAAGCAGTGTCAGAAGCTCTTCAAATCCTTTCTTGCACTTCTCCACATCGCGTGTACGTTCATATTGACCTCCATTCCAATAGGCTCCGATATGCCCCTGAATATTCATTTTGTCGCGGCGACCTCTCAGGGCGTAACCGATGTTGCCTCTCACTACAGGATTGGCGTCATAAATGTCTATATAATTGATACTGCTGTCGATAGCCACGTCCATATATTTTCGGGCCTGCTCTTGTGTCATATCTTCAAATCCTCCGCATCCGATACCTATCTCACTTACATTGATGCCGGTACTTCCTAAAATACGGAATTTCATATTGCCTTTTGATTGGTTGTCTGTGCCGCAAGAGGCGACAACCATCAATGCTGCTGCAATTGCGCAGATAATTGATATTACTGAAAGTTTTTTCATAGTACAGATTTTTGTGGGTTATAAAGTAATGCTTGCATGGTTCTATTTATGCTATTGGAGAGACAAGAGGTTCTCTTTAGTTGACGGGTCATTCTCGAAAGAGACACCGACTATAGGACAGCTGTCCATCTGGTCACATTGTCCGCAGGTTTCGTGACCTTTCCGGATGGCACATTTGCGAATTTCACACATCCGGTCGCAGAATACGGTCTTCTTTCCGCATGTCCGGCACCCCTCGCAATTGATATGCTCCGGCAGAATCTCGCAATTATTGTATTGGCTCCAGAGTTTGGCAACCTGCTTTCTTAATTCGTCATCGTTGGCGACAGTGGCTTTGTACGCATCGCATTTTTCGCAATCCAAGCCGCAAATAGCAATCATTTTATTCATATTCAGATATTTAAGTAATTATCCAATAGCTCTGTGCTTCAAACAACACAAACTTGCTGCACAGCATGCAAATATAATGAAATTTTGCTGCATAGATGAAAGATCTCTAAATATCCCAATCCCAAATACGCCACATACTTTTTTAGGAGGGACAGAGGGGATATTTACCAATATGTTGGGATTAATGCCTTTAAGTTCATTAATGAATTGCTGTTCTCTAACGGGAGAGATCAGCAGTTGGCAGTGATGTTGTATTTTTTTGTACATTTGTTGCAATTATCCTGCCGAAAGCGGTGCGATTTTGCACTTGAAATCACTGATTTGAATTTGTCTATAAGGCAGAATGAAAAAGTAAAATTATGGAAAAAGAACAAAAAATTACATTGGCCCGCGTTGTGGTGAGCGGACTTCTTCTCGGCGGCTCATTTTTTGCGGCTGAAGAGAGCGTAGTAAGGCTCATTTTGTGCATCGCAGCGTATCTGATTATAGGAGGAGATATTCTCCTGAAGGCTGCCAAAAATATCATCAAGGGTGATTTGTTTGATGAAAATTTTCTGATGTCAGTTGCGACAGTAGGGGCGATTGCTATTGGTGAATATCCTGAAGCTGTGGCAGTTATGCTGTTTTATCAGATAGGGGAGATGTTTCAGGATATGGCTGTGGCGAAGAGTCGAGCCTCTATCACATCTCTTATGGACATCCGTCCGGACTATGCCAATATTGAACAACCCGATGGCAGTCTTGAACAGGTATCACCGGAAAGTGTTGCGAAAGGGAGTGTTATAGTGGTTAAAGCAGGGGAGAAAATTCCTTTGGACGGTATCGTAATTTCAGGCACTTCAACTCTGAATACTACGGCTTTGACGGGAGAAAGTCGTCCGCGTGAAGTGGAGACAGAGGATTCTGTGTTGAGTGGTTCGGTAAATATGACAGGACTGCTGAAAATCAGAACTACAGGTGTATATGGAGAATCGACTGTGGCTAAAATCCTGAATCTGGTGGAAAATTCGGATACGGGAAAGGCTGATACCGAAAAGTTTATTACACGATTTGCCCGTTATTACACACCTGTCGTAGTGGGGGCGGCGTTGCTTCTATCCGTTGTTCCGCCTGTTTTCTTCGGGGGAGAGTGGCGCGAATGGATTAACAGAGCACTTATCTTTCTGGTAATATCTTGTCCGTGCGCACTTGTGGTTTCGATTCCTCTGACATTTTTCGGAGGTATCGGAGGAGCATCTCGCCGAGGCATACTTGTCAAGGGTTCCAATTACCTTGAATCTCTTGCCAAACTTCGGACAGTGGTGTTCGACAAAACAGGCACGCTGACCAAAGGTTCTTTTGCAGTCACTGCAATTCATCCTGAAATAGTGGGGCAAAAAGAGCTTTTGAAACTTGCGGCAATGGCCGAGAGTTTTTCCGATCACCCTGTTTCAATCTCTTTGAGAAATGCGTACAAGTTGAAAATAGATAAATCCCGTGTCACAGATGTTGAGACTTTTGCAGGAAAAGGAATCAAGGCGATTGTTGACGGCAAATGCGTTCTGGCAGGGAATGACAAATTGATGGCGCAGTATGGCTTGGAAGCAAAGCCATGCGAATGCAGGGGGACTATCATCCATATAGCTGCAGATGGTGTATATCTCGGTCATATAGTCATTTCAGATGAGGTTAAACCCCAGTCGGCTCAGGCAATAGCTGCTATCAAGAAACTTGGAGTTGCCAAAACAGTCATGCTTTCCGGAGATCAAAAAGATGTAGCTGTTTCAGTGGCAGAATCCCTTAAAATAGACGAGGTGCATGCAGAACTCCTGCCTGACGGTAAGGTTGAAATGTTAGACACTCTGATGAAAAATGAAGTCAAAGATGGAAAACTTGCCTTTGTGGGTGACGGTATTAACGATGCTCCCGTGCTCAAACGTGCAGATGTAGGGATAGCAATGGGGGCTGCCGGGAGTGATGCGGCCATAGAAGCCGCCGATGTGGTCCTCATGGATGACAATCCCGTAAAAATCGCTGAAGCTATCTCTATTTCACGCAAGACTCTCGGAATCGTACTTCAGAATATCGTATTTGCCATCGGTGTCAAACTCATAATGCTTGCACTCGGAGCTTTCGGCATTGCCAATATGTGGGAAGCTGTTTTTGCCGATGTAGGAGTCACGGTGATAGCCATACTCAATTCCATGAGGGCAATGAAATTAAATGATATAAAATAAATACAGGTTATGCTTAAACAATCCGAAATTTTAATCTCCGGGGCATTACTTACAATTGTCCTGATAGTCATATCATCTTTTAGCGCCGAAGGCCGTAAACGCAATTCTCCAGCCGCTACTGCCGACAAAGTGGTAATCGCATACGTCACGTCATGGAAAGATACTCGTGTCAATCCGGAATATCTGACCCATATCAATTATGCTTTCGGACATGTGACCGACAGTTTTGACGGTGTCCGCATCGATAATCCCAAACGACTTTCCAAAATAGTGAAACTCAAAAAGAAATATCCACACCTTAAAGTGATTCTTTCCATAGGTGGGTGGGGAAGCGGCAATTTCAGCGAAATGGCTGCAGATTCGCTCAATAGGCTGAGTTTTGCAAAAGATTGTGCAGCCAAAGTGAAGCAATATTCACTTGACGGAATAGATATAGATTGGGAATACCCTACAAGCAGTGTTGCAAAAATATCGAGCCATCCTGCCGATACTCAAAACTATACCAAGATGATGCGTGACATCCGCATGGCAATAGGCCCCTACAAAATATTGAGCCAGGCTACTTCCGCCCTTGCCAAATACATCGATTTTGAGGCCGTGGAGCCGTATGTGGACTATACTAATGTCATGTCGTATGACTTGGGATGGGCTCCATATCTCAATTCACCTCTTTATAAGTCTGAAAATGTGGAACACATCAGTGCGGATGACGCCGTTAATCTGCATCTTGCTGCCGGCATCCCTGCAGACAAGCTTGTGATGGGACTTGCTTTCTACGGGCGCGGAGAAAAGGGATTTCCGAGGAGCCGGGATTTGACCGAGGCGCATCTGACAAAAGGGGGATATACATTTCATTGGGACAATGAAGCAATGGTTCCGTATCTGACCAACTCGGCCGGACAACTCGCTTTCGGCTACGAAAACGAATCATCTCTTGCCCTTAAGTGCGAATATATTCTCTCTAAAGGGCTTAAAGGGGCGATGTATTGGTCTTACGATGGAGACAATGAGAGTGGAGACCTTCTCCGAACGGTGTTCATCACACTGAATGAGGATTGACAAATTCTGATTATTGGTAAATACCGTGCGGACTTGAAATTTGACGGATATTGTCTCCATAATTCCTCATTTTCAGTAGAATAATCTCATATAATACATTGCTGCTTTATGGCAGGCTGCTTTGCGGTCTGCCATTTTTTTTTAATTTTTAATGGTTTTTCATGCAAGGATTTCGCAAATGGGGATTTAATAGGGTGAGATCTCAAAGAACATTTAATTATTTAAGGAAAACTAAAAACGAATAAAAACGAACAACAATGAAAAAGATAAAAGAAATTTCGAAGATCATGGTAATCTGCCTTGCGGCACTTGGTTTTGTATTTACTTCATGCAATAAGACGACTACGGCTCTTAAAGTGACAAAAGATAAAGTCTCTGTTGCGGTCGGCGGCAAAGAAAGCATAGTAATCAGAGGAGGATCAACCCCTTACACCGTTACTTCGCAGGATGCTAAAGTTGCTACTGCTACATTGAACAGAAATAAAATCACCATTATCGGTGTAGCGGAAGGCAGCACAACCGTATCCGTAACAGACAAAAACAAGAAGTCGATCACAATCACTGTTACAGTAGGGAATGCAACAAGTGGCTTGACTTTTGATAAACGCTCCGTGTCTGTAGCAGTCGGTAAAGAGGAGAGTGTAACCGTAAGTGGAGGTACAGCCCCTTACACTGCCACTGTAAAGGATGCCGCAAATGCGACTGTTACCGTAAAAGACAAAACAATAACGATTAAGGGCGTTAAAGCCGGAAACACAATAGTTACAGTTACAGATAAGAACAAAAATAGCGGATCTATTTCCGTTATAGTAAAGTAGTAAAGTTAGTAGGTCTTTCATGACGGAAGTGTCGGTTTGTCTCAAAATCGATACTTCCGTTTGATTACATCAATTTGTGATGATAGTGGGGAAAGAAAAAGAGTCAGTTATTCTTGAAAAGGTCAGACGACACGAAAAAGATGCCGTGAAGGAGTTTTATACCCTTTATATAGGGTACCTTACGACAGTATGTTCCGGCTATATCACAGATAGGGAAGATGTGAAGGACATCCTTCAGGAAAGTTTCATGAAGATACTGAAAGCGATTGACACATTTAAGTATGTAGGAGAAGGTTCTCTGAAAGGATGGTGCACAAAGATTGTTGTCAACGAATCATTGAAATTTTTGAAGAAAAGTCAGAAGCGGAGCGTTTTTATTCGTCCTGTGAACAGCGATATGCCGGATATACAGACAGATTCGGAGCAGGAGACTGAACCTGACATAAAAGATGTTTCCACAGGTGTAATTTTGGAGATGATAAGATCTCTTCCGGTAGGATACAGAACCATATTCAATCTTTATGTGTTTGAGCATAAGAGCCATAAGGAGATAGCCTCTATTCTGAAAATATCCGAAGGCACTTCCGCCTCCCAATTTCATCGAGCCAAACAACAATTGGCCAGACAAATAAATGATTATAAATTATCAGAACAACATTGATATGAACACACATTGGACAGATATTCTCCGTGAAAAGATGGAAAGTCATCAGGAACCCGAACCTGAAGGGCTGTGGAGTGCCATTGAACAGAGAATAAATAACAGACATAGTATTATTTTCCGAAAAATAGGAATAGCGACTGCAGCGGCCGCTGCAGCAGTTCTTTTGCTTTTGTCCATATTAAATCACATCACCCCGACATTTAATGCACCTGTGATGAATGGAAAGAATCTGATAGTTGAGGCTCCCGCAAAGATTTCATATAGCCGGATAACTCGAGTTTCCGCCCCATTGCCCGTCGGGCATAAAATTGCACTAAACACCGATAACAGTGCCGAAAATGAGCATGATGCCGATATTGGTGGTGTTTCTTGTCGAGAAGTACCTGATAATGAGACGTATAATACAGGTAAAATCATTCCTGACACCATAATTACTTCTAATTCTCAAATGCCGAAAGCGGCAAAAAAAGACACTTCTGTCTCAGAAAAGATCTCCTTTCCGGATTTTGACACCCTTTTTGAGGACGAACATGACGATTTTCTTAACAAACAATACTCTTCCAATTGGCTTGCAGGCGTATATACGTCCAACCTGCCGATTGCTCCGACCAAGAGGGGAGGACTTCTTGCCGCTTCTGAACAAAGTCCGTTATATGACAGAGATTATCCTGTCGAGAAACAATACAGACTGCCTATAACTATCGGATTATCCGGAAGTTACAATTTTACAAAAAGATGGGGTTTCACAAGTGGCATAACTTATACAAGGCTTTCATCATTTTATGCTTACAAATCGGATGATTATTGTTACAAATCGGAACAAATCCTTCAGAATATCGGTATTGCGTGCAATGTAAACTACAATTTATGGTATTACAAGAGATTTTCTCTCTATGCCGCGGCAGGAGGTCTTGTCGAAAAGAACATATCAGGTAAGCTTTATATAGAGGAATCAATTGATAATAAATTAGTTACAAATATAAATGATTCGTTTATCATAAAGCAGTTGCAATGGGCTGTGTCCGCCTCGGCAGGGTTGAAATATAAACTGACCGAAAGGATAGGTTTGTATTTTGAACCGGGAGTAACCTACTATTTTGACAATAGTGCGGACACGGATACATATTATATGGACAATCCATTGAATTTTTGCCTGAAAATCGGGCTCAGCTTTTCGCTCTCCTCCATATAAGAAACTCTTTTTTCTGCTGTAGAAAGTTATTCTTGCAATATATGGATGTTTTCTTAACTTTGTAAAAAATTACCAAACAATCCACTATATGAGACGTTTTTCCCTTCCTATCGCCGCTCTTTTCATTTTCTTATTTTCAGGTACAGTTGAAGCACAGATTCTCATAACCGAGGATATGTTTGCACCTCAAAAACTCACTATAAAAGCCACTGTCCTGGATGAAAGCAACGGAGAGCCTGTGAGTTATGCCTCCGTATATCTAATTCCCAAAGGAGATACCACCATTTCTCATTTCACACTTTCCGATACAACCGGCGTGGCCACTATTCCTGAAGTGATGAAAGGAACATATACGTTTGTAGTAGAGCTGCTTGGATATAAGACATACACAAAAGAACAGTTTTTCGATTATAAGAGGAAGGACCTTGGAGAAATCAAGCTTGCCGTTGATAAAGAAGCACTTGAAGCTGCCAGAATCTCAGTTGCGGCTAATTCGATTATCGTAAAGCAGGACACGATTGAATACAACGCATCCTCCTTCATGGTGTCACAGAATGCCAATCTGGGGGATCTCCTCAAAAAGATGCCGGGAATTGAGGTCTCAAAAGACGGCAGTGTCAAAGTAAACGGACAGGACATTTCAAGAATTACCGTCAACGGACGTACGTTTTTCTTCGATGACAAAAAGTCGGCTCTTGATAATCTTCCCGCCAAGATGGTCGAAAAGGTAAAGGTGATTGACAAGAACTCCGAAACGTCTCAATTTTCAGGAATAGAAGACAAAGAGAAGGAAAAAGAGATGGACATAACCCTCAAAAAGGAGTTTGAAGAGGGGTGGTTCGGCAATGCCAAGTTATCGGGAGGAACGACACTTGTCGATAAGAGCAAAGATCCTCTGATAGATGGCAGAGGGGTGCTCTATAACGGAAATGCAATGGTGGCGGCATACAACAAAAAGACTCAGGTCACCACTATTCTCAATGCCAACAATGTGGCAGCCGGTGATGCTCTGCTGGTGTTCGTCGGTTCTGACGGAGAGGACCCTCAGCCGATGAATGTAGGACTTCCTTCTACCTACCAGGCAGGTGTCAATCTGAACACCACGGTCATTAAAGGGATGGAAACCGATGCATCCGCCAACTTTGTCCGTTCACTTTCCTTAGATAAACAGCTCTCGACAAGGACTACGTTTGTTGATGACAACTATAATCTGAATACCATATCATCAAGCGAGAATTCCGGAACAAGCAATAAGGCAAAAGCTATAGCAAGAATAAAAAACACTCGAAGAGATAAATTCATGATTGATCTGAACGAGAACTTCACCTATACATCAGGATTTACCAGATCACAGACACAATCCTCAACAAGTGACGACAACTCTGTTCTGAACAGTTCGACCGGAATCAGGAATTCCGATTCAAGGGCGACAAGCCTTACCTCGGCTTTATCTCTCGGATCAAAGAATCTTGGAAAGAAAAACAGGTCTCTGACTATGACGGTCGTCCATTCTCTGTCCCTTACAAAGCAGGATGACAACGAATATTCAGCCCTCACAGGCAAGGTCAATGAGACCAAAGACCTAAATTATGACATCGATAACGATGTCAATACGGTGAGGACAAATATCAACTATGTTGAACCGATATCCGAGAACTGGAATATATCATTGGGACTCACAGGGGTATATCAGAAAAATGTGACAGACAAAAAGGCCTTTGACAATATCTCCAAGACACATGATGATTATTATTCCGCTTTTTCCGACAACAAGAGCATTTCCGGAACAGGAAAGCTTCTGATGCAATACAAAAAAGGGAGAAACAACATACAGTTCGGCGCAAGTGCCCAGACCATACTGAACGAAATATATTCCAAATCATTCGGAGTTTCCACAACCACCGGGAAAGGCGAATGGTATAACAATATTTCTCCTTTTTTACAGCTCTCATTTTTAGTAAGGAGTGTAAATATGAGATTATTTTATCAGGGGACAAGTTACGAGCCGAACCGCAAGTATATTCTCCCCGTACTCGATATTTCCAATCCTGTCTATATAAGTACAGGCAATATTTACCTTGTTCCAAGGTTTAGCAACAGCATAAATATGAGTATCAGCAGAAACAATAAAAAGACCTTCTCATATCTTAACTGCTTTATGTTTGGTTTCTACAACATGAGAGATGTGGTTACAGCAAGCTGGTTTGACGACAATGGCGTCAGATATTCGGTGCCTGTCAATTCTCAAAAGCCTTCGTTCTACTTCTCTCCATACTTGACATACAACCTGCCGTTGGGCAAGGAACAGAAATTCAGAATATCGACAAGCTTGTCTCCTTCATTTTCAAAGAGAGTCAGCTATCAGAGCACAGAAATATTGAAAGGTATCGATATCGACACGTTTAACTATGCCGATTTTATGAATGAGTTCTGGGGAGACGAGAAAGGAAGCAACTTCTATTCGGGCAAGAGCGGTTTTAAAGAGAGCCTTACAACGTCTTTTTCTCTTTCGGGAAGTCTGAGCCTGTCATATAAATTGACCGATTTCACCACCAGGGCATCGTATTCCGGGGGGCTCAACTCTACACATTATTCACTCAATTCCAAGGCTGACTTATTGACAAGAACACACTCTTTCAGCGTATCTGAAGAATATGTCACTTCAAATCAATGGGAATTCAATACCGATTTCAGATATACTTTCTACAAAGGATACGCCTCGGGATATGACAGACCTCAATATGCGTGGAACCTGTCAATCTCTAAAGATATCAAAGCCATATCATTGAGTCTGGAAATAGTGGATATTCTCAATACTACCAAGAACTCCAGACACTATGTTACTGAAAATTACATAGAAGACAGCTATTCCCTCATAATGGGAAGACGCTTCCTGTTCGGTATCAAATGGAGTTTCGGCAAAATGAACTCCGCCAATGCACAGAAATCGCAGAGAGCGGCGTTTGATATGGCCTTCTGATGTCGCAAATATGAGCGATGTAGTATATGATATTCATTTTGAATAGATTATCTGTCGCAAACCGGGAAGGTTTGAAGTCCCTCTTTAAACTCAAATGATTTATGTACGCCGGATTATTGCAAAGCATGCGCGGCAAAAAGGGACTTCCATCATACTGATTCACGGTGAAGGCTCCGGTTTTAAATTTATTTTAGAAAAATTTGTAAATAATAATTATTCTAAATAACTTTGTGCCGTGGAAAGAAAAACCAATCATAATTATAATTAAGAAGCTGATGATAAAAGATGTAGAACAAATAAGAGGAATACTCAAGAATCATAATTTGAAGTCCACACCTCAAAGAGTGGTTATTTATCAGATAATGAGCAAATTGGGTCACGCATCGGCGGATATGATATATGGTGAGATTTCAGATCAGTTTCAGTCGTTGACTGTAGCTACCATCTATAACGTACTCGATTCGTTTGTGGAGGTCGGGCTGCTTAAGCGCAGACTTAGTTCTAACAACAAAATGTACTTTGATGTGAATACTTACAATCATTGTCATCTGTATAGTCAATCTCAGGAAAGATATACTGATTATGATGATCCTCAATTGATTGGGATGCTTGAACAATATTTTGGGAACAAAAAACTCAAAAATTTTGAATTGTCCGGCGTGGAAATTCAGTTGAACGGACACTTCAAGAAGTAGAACGGCACAATATGCAAAAAATAAAATATTAATATCAAAAACTTTAAATCAAACAATTATGGCAACATTAAAAGGTTCTAAAACAGAACAAAACCTGCTGAAATCATTTGCAGGTGAATCACAAGCACGTAACAGATATACTTTCTTTGCAAGCGCAGCCAAAAAAGAAGGGTTTGAACAAATTTCTGCAATTTTCACGGAAACTGCAGAACAGGAGAAAGAACACGCCAAAAAATTCTTCAAATATCTTGAAGGAGGAGTGGTTGAAATTACAGCCTCTTTCCCTGCAGGAATTATTGCCACCACTGCTGAAAATCTGAAAGCTGCCGCTGAGGGTGAAAACGAAGAATGGAGCATTTTGTATCCGGAATTTGCAAAAATTGCAGAGGAAGAGGGATTTACCGAAATAGCAAATACTTTCAAGAAAATCGCATTGGTTGAAGCCGAACATGAAGCACGCTACACCAAATTGTACAACAATGTTGTAAATGGGACAGTATTTGAGAAAGAAGAGGAAGTTGTATGGCAATGCCGTAACTGCGGATTTGTTCACAAAGGGAAGAAAGCTCCGGACAAATGCCCTGCATGCCAGCATCCTCAATCTTATTTTGAAGTGAAGAAAAATAATTATTAGGATTCTTTTTGCTATTTTTGTGTTATGAAACAAGAACAGAAAGATAGCACCATACATACCCTCTCTGCGGACGAGGTTACCGACAATACAAAGGGTTACGCCCTTGTGACAGGAGCCTCTTCGGGAATGGGAAGAGAATATGCCCGTGAACTTTACGCTCTCGGGCATAATTTGATTATAGTGGCACGCAAAAGTGAAGACATTGACAATGTGCGTGACGAATTGCTGTCATCTGACGGCTCCAAGACAGATGTAATATCCATAGCTCTTGATCTCGCTCTGCCTCAATCATCCGACATCCTTTATGAACAGGTCGCGGATAAGCGGATAGATATTCTGATTAACAATGCGGGTGTGTTTGAATACGGTGATGTGGTCCGTACGGACATAGATGATCTGTCTCGAATGCTGATTCTGCACAATTACACACTTACACGCCTTTGCCGACATTTTGTCTTGCCTATGAAGGAGAGGGGATATGGTTATATTCTCAATATATCTTCGCTTACTTGCTGGATGCCCTATCCCGGATTGGCCATGTATAGCGCCACAAAGCGGTTCAACAAGTCTTTTTCACGCTCACTCAGAGTTGAACTCAAAGGTTCGGGGGTCTCTGTCACGACAGCATATTTCGGAGCCGTGTCCACCAATCTTTTTCCTCTGAGCGACAAGCTTCGCAACATCGCTATCAACACAGGCATTATGATTACCGCTAAAAAAGCCGCACACAGAGCATTGAAGGCCATGTTTCATAAACGCGCCAATGTCATGCCCGGGGCAATAAATTATGTGGCAATACCGTTTCTCGTGATTCTCCCCAATTGGTTTCTGAATTTTCTTGACAAAAAAGTGTTGGCAAGGTTTAAATTTTGCTAATTTTGCGCACTTATTGCAATTATATGAAACCTGAAACCAAGCAAAGGATATATAAGTCTGTCAAAGAGGTACTTCCCAATACTACCAAAACATGTATCTGGATATTGAAAATTACAATCGGAGTATCATTTGCGATGATGCTCCTCAAATATTTCAATCTTCTTCCCTACATATCGGATGCCGTCAGCCCTTTCTTTAAATATTTCGGGCTTCCGGGAGATGCCTCACTTGCATACGTTTCGGGCTATTTCGTAAATGTCTATTCTGCGATTGCGGTGATAAGTACACTTGACCTTGATGTACGGGCGATTACAATTCTCTCGACTATGATATTGTGTTCACACTCGATGGTGCTCGAAATAGCGGTGCTTAAAAAGACCGGTTCATCAGGGGTGAGAATGGTGATTATCAGAACTTTTGCAGCATTCTTCCTTGGATTTATGCTCAATCTGATATTACCGGGGAGCGCGACTGTAACCACTGCCACAGAGTCGATTACGGCTACACTGTCATTTTGGGCTACATTGTATCAGTGGTTTTTGTCGGCATTGAAACTATGCATTCAGATGGTCTTGATAATATACACTCTGAATATCATCCAACGCCTGTTGTCCGAATTCGGAGTGATGGATTATCTGGCGAAATTTCTTCGTCCTCTGATGATTATTTTCGGACTTCCCGTCAAAACGGCCTTTTTGTGGATAGTGGCCAATATCATCGGATTGGGATATGGGGCTGCCGCCATGCTGGACGAAATATCCCGCGGCAAACTCGAAAAGAAAGAAGTTCAACTGTTGAACAGCCATATCTGCATATCCCACAGTAACCTTGAAGATTTGCTGCTTTTGACCTCTCTCGGAGCTACATGGTGGATAATGTTGCTCTCAAGATGGGGTATGTCGATAATACTTGTGTGGGAATTGAGATTGGAGTTCTATATCAGAGATATACTTTCAAGAAAAAAACGTACATTTGCAGTTTGAAATGATGAGTATGAATACAGAACAAATAAAATGTCTGATAATCGGTAGCGGGCCTGCAGGCTATACTTCGGCTATATATGCTTCAAGGGCATCTTTGAAGCCTGTATTGTATGAGGGGTTGCAACCGGGAGGACAGTTGACCACTACTACCGAAATAGAGAATTTTCCGGGATATCCGAAAGGAATTGACGGAAACGCCATGATGGAAGACTTTCGCGCACAAGCTCTGAGATTCGGAGCCGATATCCGTTTCGGAATCGTAACCAAAGTCGATTTTTCACAGAGACCCTTCAACATTACGATTGATGAAGAGCATCTGATTCAGGCACAAACCGTGATTATTGCCACAGGCGCTACAGCCAAATATCTCGGTTTACCTTCCGAACAGCAATTCAAGGGGATGGGAGTTTCAGCCTGCGCCACTTGTGACGGGTTTTTCTATAGAGGAAAAGTCGTTGCTGTAGTAGGTGGAGGAGATACTGCCTGTGAAGAGGCCACATATCTTGCTTCACTGTGTTCAAAAGTCTATATGATAGTTCGCAGAAATGTATTGAGAGCCTCGAAGAGCATGCAGGAAAGGGTTGCAAATACACAGAATATTGAGGTTTTGTGGGAATGTAATACTCAGGAAATATTGGGAGATAATATGGGGGTCAGCGGAGTTCGTTTGATTAGGAAGAGTGGTGAAGTCTTTGAAAAGAAAATTGACGGATTTTTCCTTGCAATAGGTCATCATCCCAATTCCGACATATTCAGGGAGTGGATAGATACCGATGAGGAGGGATATATCATAACAAAAGGCAAGAGCTCCAAAACCAATGTGGAAGGTGTATTTGCCGCCGGAGATATTCAGGATCCTAACTACAGACAGGCTGTCACTGCTGCCGGAAGTGGGTGCAGGGCGGCTCTTGATGCAGAAAGATTTTTATTGGAAAACAAATAAATGGCTTATTATTTGCCTAACCGTTTTTTGAACAAAAACAAACAAAAATGCGTTTAAAATTATCAGTTGTATTGCTTTTATCGGTTTTAGCTTCAGTTTCATGTAAAACCCAGTACGATTTGTTGCTTGAGGGTAACGATGTCGATGCCAAGTATCAGGCAGCTTTCAAATTGTTTGAGGCCAAAAAATATTTGAAGGCAGCCGAGATGTTCGAATCTCTGTCGCTTGCCACAAAAGGAACGGCACAGGATGACACCGTTCAATTTTATTGGGGATACAGTAATTATAAATATGGAGATTATACCATTGCCGAGAATAATTTAAGCCAATTTATTCAGGTATTTCCGGTGAGCCCTTTCACCGAGTATGCCAAATATTTAAGAATAGATTGCCTATATAGAGGTACTTATAGATACGAGCTTGACCAAATGCCTACATATAAGGCCCTTTCGGTAATAAATGAATTTATTGTCGAAAATCCCCAATCCGAATATGTGCCGAGATGTAGGGAGATGGTTGACAACCTCAATGAACGGCTTGAAATGAAAGCCTACAAGTCTGCCTATCTGTATTACCACATGGAGGACTATCTTGCCGCACATTACGCCCTTAAAAATGTTTTGAAGGATAATGCAAACAATCGTTATAGGGAGGAAATATTATACTATACAGCACTCTCCGCATACAAATATGCTTTATTGAGTGTTCAGACCAAACAAAGAGAAAGATACCTCACATTTATTGACGATTACTACAACATAGTGAGTGAATATCCCGAGTCTCAATACAAACAAGAGCTTGACGGCTTATATGAAAAAGTACAAAAAATATTAAAAAAACAATAAAATGGAAACTAAATCAAAACAACCGGTGCCAAGCAACACTATTACAAGAGATTTATGCGATATCGCAGCTCCGACAGGCAATGTGTATGAATCAACGATGATAATAGCCAAAAGAGCCAACCAGATTGCCGCTGATGTAAAGCAGGAATTAAGCCATAAACTTGAAGAATTTTCAAATTATGCAGATACATTGGAAGAGACATTTGAAAACAGAGAGCAAATAGAGATTTCCCGCTATTATGAAAGATTGCCTAAACCGACATTGGTTGCAATCAAGGAATTTGAAGACGGGAAGATTTATTATCGTAAAGCGGAATAATCGCTCTATTGTCCGATCTCGATGCTTAAAAGATTGATCATACAGAATTATGCATTGATTGACTCCCTCGACATATCGTTTCCGGGGAGTCTTGTCATAATTACAGGTGAAACAGGCGCCGGCAAATCTATTTTGTTAGGCGCTTTGTCGCTTCTTTTAGGCACTAAGGCGGATGTTTCCGCCTTGAAAGACAAAAACTCCAACTGTGTGGTTGAGGCAGAGTTTACAGGGGAGCAGGATATTATATTGAGGAGAGTTGTCACACCACAGGGGAGGTCACGAATCTTTATGAATGACGAGCCTGTTTCGATGGATGAATTGAAAGAGGTATCATCAAGACTTATAGATATTCACGCTCAGCATCAGCAACTTCTTCTCGCCGATCGCAAGTTTCAGATGGCGGTTCTTGACCATTATGCCCATCTTGCAGAAGAGTTGCGTCAATACACTTCCGATTATGATCGATTTACAGCTATAGACAATGAAATAAGGGAGCTTGAATTACGTCTTTCAGAAAGTGAAAAGAACAGGGAATATATAGAATATCAATATGGACAATTAAATGATGCAAAACTCATTGACGGAGAGCTTGAAGAATTGGAGGCAGAGCAGAAGCAACTCTCTAACAGTGAGCAGATTAAAGCAAACATCTCCGCCATCGAAGATATTTACAATAGTGAAGAGTTTTCCGTATTGACCCGACTTAAAGAGATTGAATCACTGCTCGACAAGATGAAGGATTTTATTCCCGAATTTGATCAGCTTTCTCAAAGGGTATCTTCGGCAAGGATTGAATTGAGGGATATTGAGAGTGATATTGTGTTAAAAGGAGAGAAAATTTCATCTTCACCCGAGAGGCTTCAGGCAGTGGATGACCGCCTTGCCATGATTTATGATTTATTCAGAAAGCACGGTGTATCCACAATTGCCGAATTGATTGAAATTAAAGAAAAGTTGTCTGTCGAGCTCGGTAGGAATGTAGATTTGTCCAATGAAAAGGAATCTCTGCAAAAGAAATATAATCTATTGAAAGATAAATGCAGCCAAGAGGCTGAAAATATTCATAATAAGCGAATTGAGTATGCTCCTCGTCTCTCGGCAACCATTATGGAGGCCATCCGTTCATTGGAAATGCCACAGGCTTTGTTCAAGGTGGAGGTTGTCTCTAAAAATGATTGGGGAAGGGATGGAAAAGATGATGTATTGTACTATTTTTCGGCCAACGGAGGAGTCTCTCTTAAAGAGTTGTCCAAGTGTGCCTCAGGAGGGGAATTATCGCGTATTATGCTGTGTATAAAAGCATTAATGGCTAAATACGTAGGGATGCCGTCAATGATTTTTGATGAAATAGATACAGGAGTGTCAGGAAGCATTGCCGACAAAATGGGCAATCTGATAGGGGAGATGGGCAAACACATGCAGGTATTTGCAATAACGCATTTACCGCAGGTGGCAAGTAAAGGTACGGCGCATTATCTTGTATATAAAGAAATTACAGAACACGGAGAGGCTCGCTCCAATATAAAGGCTATTGATGGGGAGGCTCGTGTGATGGAGATAGCAAGGATGCTCAGCGGAGCGGAACTGACTCCGGAAGCAATAGCCAATGCCGGAGTGTTGTTACGAAATAATTGATAAAACCAAATACTATGAGAGTAATTATTGAAGAATCGTATGGTAAGATGTCGCAATGGGCGGCTGCATACATTGTAAACAGGATTAACAGTTTTGCACCTACTTCCGATAAGCCGTTTGTTCTCGGCCTGCCTACAGGCTCAACTCCTATCGGCACATATAAAGAGTTGATTCACCTCTGCAAAACCGGCAAAGTCTCCTTTGAAAATGTAGTGACTTTCAATATGGATGAATACATCGGGATTCCGGAAAATCATCCTGAGAGCTACCATACATTTATGTGGGATCACTTTTTCTCGCATATCAACATCAAAAGAGAGAATGTAAATATATTGAACGGTAATGCCGAAGACGTTGAATCGGAGTGCTCAAGATATGAACAGAAAATAGCTTCATACGGTGGAATTAACCTGTTTATGGGAGGAATAGGACCGGATGGCCATATTGCTTTCAATGAACCTGGATCTTCACTAAGTTCACGCACAAGGGTAAAATCTCTCACAACAGATACAATTATAGCCAATTCGCGTTTCTTCGATCAGGATATAAACAAAGTACCTAAAACGGCTCTGACAGTCGGTGTCGGTACGGTAATGGATGCGGAAGAGGTGCTTATCCTTGCAAACGGTCATAACAAGGCGAGAGCCCTGTATCACGCTATCGAGGGGTCTGTCAATCACATGTGGACTATTTCAGTACTTCAAATGCACCGTAAAGGTATAATCGTGTGTGATGATGCGGCCACAGTTGAATTGAAAGTAGGCACTGTAAATTATTTTAAAGATATAGAAAAGAAAAATCTTGACCCGACTTCACTTCTAAAAAAATAATCGTCATGGACAGGGCAACAGCTTTAAAAGATCTCCGTGCCTGTTTGAAAACAATAGGTGTCGATGCAATGATAATTCCTTCAAACGATTGTCATTTCGGTGAGTACGTACAAAATTATTTTTGCGTTCGTGCGTGGCTGAGTGGATTTGACGGATCGGCGGGGACTTTGGTTGTAACAGCGGATAAGGCTCTGCTTTGGACCGATTCGCGCTATTTTATACAAGCCGCCGATCAACTTAAGGGGAGTGAAATCGAGCTGATGAAGATGAGAATGGAGGGAACTCCTACAGTTGAAGAATGGCTTAACACTCATTTTCGGGGGGACAGCAGTTTCCGTGTAGCCATAGACGGCTCCATATTTTCAATAGAGGAATATAATACACTCTCTTCCAAATTGTCCGGCAGCGTAGTTGTTATAGATGATCCATTCAATAAAATATGGAAAGAGAGGGAACCCATTCATTTCGGGCATATCGATTTACTTGATGAACGCTATTCCGGAGAATCGGTGATTTCCAAGAGGCAGAGGATAGCAGAGGCATTGCAGATGGAAGATGAGAACACTGTTTATATTCTCTCAAAATGCGACGATATTATGTATCTCTGCAATTTGAGAGGCTGTGATGTGGACTACAATCCGGTAGCACTCTCTTATGCAGTAGTCAGAAAAGACTTTATCATTATTTTCGGCAATGAGACATCTTTCTCGGCTCAGGCACATGAATATCTTGCATATCAATCTATTGCAATACTGCCATATAACACATTTTTCGGCTATTTGGAGCAACTTTCGCCGGATGTGCGAAAGATTGTAAAATACGATTCGACTTCGGTTAAGGTCAGGGAGTCTGCCGGAAATATAAATCTGGTTGAGGATCCTACTCCGGGAGGTACTGTTTCATACTTGAAAAGCATAAAAAACGATACCGAAACAGATGGCTTCAAGGAGGCTTTTCTGATGGATGGGATTGCATGGTGCAAATTGCTGAAATATATTGACGACAACATTGAGACTGGTACGTTGAACGAATATAATGTAGCTCGACAACTTATTGAATATCGAAAACAATGTATCGATTACAGAGGTGAAAGTTTCGAGCCGATTGTAGCGATGAATGCAAATGCCGCTTCCGCTCATTACAGTGTATCAAACGCACAAGATGCCGCCAAAATCATTCCTGAAGGCTTTTTGCTGATGGATACAGGTGCACATTATCTTTTCGGGACCACCGATACGACAAGGACCGTCTCTCTATCACCTCTCTCTCAAGTTCAGATGGATGATTATACATTGGTACTCAAAGGGATGATTCAGCTTTCGATGGCTGTATTTCCGAAAGGGACACGCGGTTCACAACTTGATATTCTTGCCCGCGGCCCGATAATGAACAAAGGTAAAATGTATTTTCATGGCACAGGCCATGGAATAGGACATTATCTTTGTGTGCATGAGGGACCGCAAAGTATCAGAATGGAATATAATCCGGTAACTCTCGAGCCTGGGATGATTCAATCAAATGAGCCTGCCGTATATGTTGAGGGAAAGTATGGAATAAGGACCGAAAACGTAATTCTGGTCACTTCTTATCGCAAAAATGATGTCAATACGTTCTATAACTTCGAGACACTGACACTCGTGCCGATTGACACAAAGTGCATCAATAAGGATCTGCTGGGTGAATCGTGTATCGAATGGCTTAATGACTATCACAGACAGGTATTCGACTCACTCTCTCCGTATCTCTCCGATGAGGAAAATGTCTGGCTGAGCCAAAAGACAGCTGCTATCTGACCGAAATCGAATAGTCCGGAAGGTATTCTATCTCTTTGATTCCCTTGTTTACAAAGCCTCCGCCATCTATTTGAACGAATTGGATATTGCTTTGCAGCAGGTTCATCTTGTAGTATGTTACGTAATCTATAAAATTGCCGCCGAAGTCCATAAGAGCGTTTAAGAAATATGTCAGAATATCATATCCCTGAAATGCAAAAGGAGATGGTTCGGTGTTGAACAAAGCACGATACCTACTTAGAAACTTCACAGTCTCTTCTGAAGAATAATCTACAAAATATGCTGCGGATGTGTGCATATTGAGGTCGTTGAAAAATTCGGCATCAATACTTTCGTAATTTCTTATTTTGTTGCTTCCGTAGAGAGTTATAGGGACTTGTGAAAGGGAGAGCACTTTCATATTTCTGACAGCATCGGATGCAAAAGCCTCATCTTCCGAGGCTATAATCACTTTGTGCCTCACATTAGTGCTCATTACACGTTTCAGAGAGTCTGTAATCTCTCTTCCGCGGAGGATATTGTATTTAATCTCATTGTAAGGGGTATGATTGTTGTCCAATATACCTTTTATATTGTTGACATAACTATCCTCCTCACCTGATGCATTATACATAATGGTCAATTTTTCATGCGAATCGACTTTTATGTTGCCTATCAGGTGGGCAAGCTGAGTTTGGACAGAAGCCGGAACCTGAAAGAAATAACGGTTGTTTTCGACTATGTATTCGGCTTTATGATCCATTGGAGAGACAAAAGGTATCTTGTGCAATTTGCAGTAATTGGCAAATTCCGGAATGTCCCTCGACTCGACAGGTCCGATGACCAAATTGCTCCCCGACAACATATTTCCCTGAAAAATTTCTCCAATCCATGAGTGATTGGCAAGGTCGATTACATTGAGAGAGATGTTCAGTCCATCTTTTTTCATTTGGTTCACAGCAAGGAGAGCTCCGCTGTAGAAATCGAGATAATTTGAAGAAGGGGTGGTTGATTGTGCGTTGAAGGGGAGGATGATTGATATTCTGACAGGATTTCTCTCCGAAAAATGGTCAATGCTTTTCAAATGTTCCATTTTAGCGAGTGCATCCGCTTCATCCATAGGACGTTCGACATAATTCTCAACAATCGTTCTGCTTTGGTCCTCTTCGCTGATTACCCCCTTTTGTTCCGGGACAATCTCCGTTTCTTTTGCAGTATTCAGCGGAATTTTGATGATCTGTCTTGTCTCGACACTTGCCTTGGACAATTTATTGAACAAAACAATATCTTCAACACTTACATTATATTTTTTGGCAATCGAATTGAGGGTTTCATACCACTTTACCTTATGTTCCTTATAATCAGGTGATTGCTCTGTTTTATCCGCTTTGTCGTCTATTGCCGATACGGTATCGGCTGCCGCAACATTTGCAGCAGCCTCCGCCGCCGTATTTTCTATTGATTGTTTAGTTACAGGGATGAAAATGATACTTCCCGCTTTCAGGCCGTCTTTGAGAGTCGAATTGTTGTTGAGCAACTCTTCCGTGGTGACTCCATAGGCTTTACATATTGAAAACACAGTCTGTTTCGGCTGTACTTTGTGTACGTAAAATATTGCGCCGTTGATATTGGCTTTTTCTTTGGAAATCCGTACCGGAACCGGCTCCGTGCTTTGTCCGTATGCGCTCATCGAAAATACGAAAAGCAGTGCGAGTATCAAATATCGTTTCATCATCCTGTATCGGTATTACAGCTCGAGACGAGCAATCATATTTTTAACATTTCCCTCTATGCGGTCATAAATATCGTTATATGGTTCCTTTACAAATTTCCTGCCTGTAATGTGTTCATACAATTCAATGTATCTGTCAGAAATGATATTTACCCTTTCTTCGGTCATTTCGGGAACTTTCTGTCCTTCCTTTCCGCTGAAATTGTGTTCCATAAGCCATTCGCGTACAAACTCTTTGGATAGCTGACGCTGCTGTTCTCCCTTGTCAAACAATTCCTGATAAGAGTCTGCATAGAAATATCGTGAAGAGTCGGGAGTATGGATTTCGTCAATCAGGTAGATTTCACCGTCTTTTTTGCCGAATTCATATTTGGTGTCAACGAGGATAAGTCCTTGTCCGGCAGCAATCTCACAACCTCTTTTGTATAGAGCTAAAGTTATGCGTTCCAATTCTTTGTAATCCTGCTCGGAGATAAGTCCCTTTGCTATAATCTCTTCACGGCTTATGTCCTGGTCGTGGTCTCCGATTTCAGCCTTGGTTGTAGGTGTGATGATAGGCTCTTCAAATTTCTGGTGTTCTCTCATACCTTCAGGAATATGGACACCGCAAATTTCTCGTGCACCTTCTTTGTACGCTCTCCATGAGCTGCCGGTCAGATAGCCCCTGACAATCATCTCAACCGGAAGTGATTGGCATTTGTAGCCGACTGTGACCATTGGGTCGGGTGATGCTATTTTCCAATTTTTGACAATATCCGAAGTCAAATCGAGGAAATAAGAGGCAATCTGGTTAAGAACCTGCCCCTTGTAAGGAATTCCTTTAGGCAGGACTACGTCAAAAGCCGAAATCCTGTCAGTTGCAACCATTACAAGATATTTGTCCGCAATGGTATAAACATCCCTGACTTTTCCAATGTATTTGGCAGTCTGTCCGGAAAAGTCAAATTCAGTACGTGTAATAGCATTCATTGTTGTAAATTGTTACTTTTGAAATATGCCGTATCCATATAGTATTGCACTAAACAGATACGGCATATTGTATTTCCGTTAAAAATTATTTACTATTCCTGTTTTTGATATATTCTTCATTAAGTCCTGCTACAACATCCTGAGTAATATCGAGAGCGGGATTTCCTACTATCACGATATTGGTGGCCGTACTTGTGGTAAGAATCATTGCATAATCGTGAGTTTTGTTGTATTCTTCAAGAAAAGTCTTGATGGCATCCATAACTTTATTGTTGAGAACGTATTCTTCTTCCTGAAGTTCCATCTGTTTCTGATTGGCAAGATTCTGCAGGTCCTGCTGACGTTTGAGCAAACCTTGCTGCTGCTGCTCTGCAACCGAACGTGTCAGGAGTCCTTTGTTAATCTGATTTTCAAAAGCCTTTCCGTCACTTTCAAGTTTTCTTCCCTGTTTTTGAAGGTCATCCTGAACTGTTTGTGCTTTGCTCTCAAATGCAGAACGCAAATCGTTGAAATAGTCATACTGCATAATCAAAGTGTCGATTTGAACATATACGATGTCGCCTGCAACTGCCGACGAGCCTTCGGTAAGAATGTTTGCACCTTTTTGAGATTTTTTAGTACCTGCAGGGCCTGCTAAAAATAAAACCAAAACAGCCGCAGCCAATACAACAGCCACGATGCTTAGAATGAGAGGAGTCTTTTTCATAAAATGATAAATATTTAATTAAATTATTGTCGCGTAATTCGTGCAAATATAGTCAAAAATTATTTAACAGCTTCTAAATATGCTTTAATCGTTTTTTCCAACCCCATATAAATGGAGTCGCAAATGAGTGCGTGACCTATCGAAACTTCGAGAAGCCCCGGAATCACTTCGTGAAAATAACGGAGATTGTCGAGATTCAAGTCGTGACCGGCGTTCAGCCCCAAACCGCATTTGAGAGCCTGTTCGGCAGCCTTGAGATAAGGTTCGACAGCTTGCTCGCGGTTGATGTGATAATTTGCCGCGTATGATTCGGTATAAAGTTCCACTCTTTTGGTTCCGGTTTCAACCGCATACTTGATCATCTCTACATCGGGATCCACAAAAACGGATGTTCTGATCCCTTCGGAATTAAATATCGAACAGATTCCCTTAAGATAGTCGAGATTCTTCTTTGTGTCCCATCCCGCATTGGATGTCAGTACATTGTGAGCGTCAGGGACAAGGGTCACCTGTGCCGGATGCACTTCAAGTACAAGATTGATAAAAGAGTCGATAGGATTGCCTTCAATATTGAATTCCGTAGTAAGAATCGGTTTGAGTGAAGTCACATCATCATATTTGATGTGTCTTCCGTCAGGTCGCGGATGCACGGTGATACCCTGTGCTCCGAATTTTTCACAATCGAGGGCCACTTTCAACACGTCAGGAAGGTTCCCTCCCCTTGCATTTCGAAGGGTTGCAATTTTGTTGATATTTACACTGAGTTTTGTCATCTTTCTACAAAAATAAATATTTTTGGCAAAATTGCATATTTAATGGTACATTTGAAAAATAAAGATGAAAAAGATGAAAATTGCACTTTTCGGAAGAGATATGACAGATGCCGACAATTTGGTCAGATTGAAGGTTTTATTAGACACATTACACGATAAAAAGGCTGACTTGTGCTATTTTGAGGCGTTTTACAGAAGTCTTGTCGGCAATAAATCCCTGAAAATTCCGGCAGGATCCTTTTTTACTTCGGCTCAAGATTTGCCGGATGATACAAATCTGTTCCTTTCCCTTGGTGGAGACGGTACATTTTTATCCTCGCTCTCTTTTGTTCGGGACAGAGGAATCCCCCTTGCAGGTATCAATTTCGGGAGGCTCGGATTTCTTACCACCGCCAAAGTGGGCAAAGATGCACCGGGGTGGATTGATGATCTTCTGAATAGCAACTATTCGATTCAGGAGCGATCTCTGCTGAAAATCGAAACTTCCTCCATTCCGCATGATTTTTATCCGTATGCGGTTAATGAAGTCTCCATACAGCGCAAGGATTCGCTGATGCTTTCGATAGATGTTGTTATTGACTCTCTCGCATTGCCTACATATTGGGCGGACGGACTCGTTATTTCCACTCCTACGGGCAGCACGGCATATTCGCTGAGTGTGGGCGGGCCGATTGTGATGCCCGATTCCAAAGTTATGATTATCGCCCCTATAGCTCCGCACAACCTGAATGTAAGACCGCTTGTGGTTCCTGTCGATTCGATGCTCGAAATTGTTGTACATTCGAGAAGAGAAGATGCCGCCGTGACAATTGACAATAGGACATTCACCATCCCTTCTAAGGAAAAAATAGTAATCACGAAAGGGGAGTATTGTTTCAAGTACGTCTCTCTTTTCGACAATAATTTTATTGCAGCCCTGAAAAACAAACTTCTTTGGGGTGAGGACAAACGGAATGATTTAACATTATAGTATGAAGATACCAAGACATGTAACCATTATTATGGACGGAAATGGCAGATGGGCCCAAAAACAGGGACATGAGCGCCTGTTCGGACACAATGCCGGAGCCGAGAGCGTGAGAGCGTGCTGCGAGTATGCCGTTGAGAAGAAGATTGAATATCTGAGTCTATTTGCATTTTCGGAAGAGAATTGGAACAGACCGGAAGAAGAGATAGCAGGTCTGATGAAATTGATGTTTCAGTCCGTTTTAGGGGAGAGGGAGAGTTTTATGAAGAATCACATTAAATTCAGAGTGATAGGAGATAGGGAGAAACTTTCTGCGGAGCTGGTGGAGAGCATAGTGTCAGTCGAAGAAGAAACTGCCGGTAACGATGGAATGAATTTGATTGTGATGCTCAGCTATAGCGGCAAATGGGATATCTTACGGGCTGCAAGACATTATTCGGAAGAGGTGTTGAAGGCTTACATGGAAGGGAGTACTCCTCCAATGTTGGATAATGATTTATTTTCTTCATATCTAAGTACTTGTGATATTCCGGATCCGGACCTGATGATTAGAACGGGAGGAGAACAGCGTATTAGCAATTATATGCTCTGGCAGTGTGCCTATACTGAATTTTATTACACAGATGTACTTTGGCCTGATTTTCGCAAAAATGAATTCGACCTTGCTCTAAAAAGCTTTAACAATAGAGAGAGGCGTTATGGTAATATTAAATAAAAGGATTATCTTTGCACACTTATTCACATTTTAATAAATGAGACTTCTTAAATCATTTTTGGTCCTGTTTCTACTGCCCTGCGTATTGGTGGCACAGAATCCCGACAAGCAGCAAGCCATTGAGATAGACTACAATGCGCCACACACTTATATCGTGGGAGGAATAAAAGTTGACGGTATCAAGTTCCTCAACTCAGATCAGATATTATCGGTTGTGGGATTGCAAATCGGTACCCCCATCACTATTCCGAGCGAAGAGCTTTCCGCGGCAATGAAGCGAATCTGGCTTCAAAAAGCCTTTTCTACAGTGGGAATTTACATAGACTCGCTTTCTGCGGCAAAAGATACTGCATTTTTCAGGTTGGAGCTTACCGAAAGGCCGAGAGTCATAAGATGGGATTTTACGGGGGTGAAGAATACCGAAAGGGATGACCTCAAAGAGAAGCTGAATCTGAGACGCGGAGGCGAACTTTCGGAATATGTTATATCTTCTTCAACCGATCTGATTAAGAAATATTATAAGGAGAAAGGGTTTCTTAATGCAAAAGTGGATATATCCCAAGCCAATGACTCCATCATCAAAAATGCCGTAAAGGTCACATTTAATGTAAATAAAGGCAAAAAGGTCAAAGTAAAGCATATAACATACTCCGGCAATGGCGAGATAACCAAGTTCAAACTGGACCGTTCGATGAAGAAGACAAAAGATGCCAGGTGGTACAACTTCTTCTCTTCAAAGAAATTCAACGAAGAAGAGTACGAGAATGACAAACAGTCCCTGATAAATGTGTTTAATGAGGCAGGATATAGAGATGCAAAGATACTGAAAGACTCTATTTATACCATTGAGGATGGCAGGATGGGGATTCATTTTGTGATAGATCAGGGGAAGAGATATTATTTTAGAAATATAACGTGGACGGGCAACTCCGAATATACGGAAGAGGCGCTCAACAGCGTGTTGAAGATAGGGAAAGGTGATATATATGACGTTGTTACCATGGAGAAACGTCTATTTGGCGGTGGAAAAGAGGGCGAAATGGATATTTCCAAACTTTATCGGGATCAGGGTTACCTTTTCTTCAACGTGATGCCGGTCGAATTGAATATCGATGGGGACTCCGTTGACGTCGAAATGCGTATGGTTGAGGGTAAACCCGCCACATTCAATAATATAATCATCAACGGCAATACCATCACCAATGAAAAAGTGGTGAGACGTGCAGTATTCACAAGACCGGGATATCTGTTCCGTCAGACCGACTTTGAACGCTCTATCCGCGAAATCGCCACAATGACCCACTTTGATGCAGAATATGCAACTGATGCTACAAGAGGGTACAATATCATGCCTAATCCGATAAGCAATACAGTCGATATAGCTTACAATGTCGAAGAGAAAGCCAACAGCCAGCTCGAGCTTTCCGGAGGTTGGGGGGCAAATACTTTTGTCGGTACACTCGGTGTCAGCTTCAACAACTTTTCATCAAGCAATTTCTTCAGGAAAGAGGCATGGAAGCCTGTTCCTTTGGGAGATGCACAGCAGCTTTCGGTAAGATTCCAGACCAACGGTTCATATTATACCGCATTTACGGCAAGTTTTGTGGAGCCCTGGCTTACAGGCAAGAAGCCTACATCGCTTAACATAGCGGCATACTTTACCCGTCAGACCAACTCGTATTCATCATATTATTATCAGGTGCTTAATGATAACGAATATATGGAGATATTCGGGGCTTCTATCGGTATCGGTACCCGCTTGAAATGGCCTGATAACTATTTCGTACTTTACAATCAGTTGGGGTGGCAATCATACAAATTGCAGGATTGGTCATACAATTTCATATTCAAGACAGGTTTGTCTCACAATATAAGTTGGACCACGACCTTGTCAAGGAACTCTACCGACCAGACCATTTACCCCCGCTCCGGCTCCGATTTGTCGCTATCGCTCTCACTGACACCTCCATTCTCATTGTTCAGGGATAAAAATACGGACTATGACGCAATGACAGTTCAGGAGCACTACAATTGGATTGAATATCATAAGTGGACATTTAAGGGGTCGTTGTTTACCAAATTGGTAGGAGATCTTGTCCTTATGACGAGAGCACAGTTCGGTTATTTAGGATATTACAACAAAAAATGGGGATACTCTCCATTTGAAGGTTTCATAGTCGGAGGAGACGGTATGTCGGGATATAACACTTATGGCTCCGAAGTTATCGCCCTCAGAGGTTATGAAAATTATTCGCTTACTCCATATATCGGCAATGCATACGCCGGTAATGTATATGACAAATTTACAGTGGAATTGAGATACCCGATTGTCATGCAGCCGCAGTCCACCATTTATGCTCTTGCTTTCCTTGAAGGAGGTAACTGCTGGTCGGACATCAAAGATTTCAATCCTTTCCAGATTAAACGCTCGGCAGGTGTGGGACTCAGAGTATTGCTGCCGATTGTAGGTATGCTGGGAATCGATTGGGGATACGGATTTGATGCCGACAGCGGCAAAGACAAGGGACAATTCCATTTCTTGATCGGACAACAATTCTAATAAATAAAAGAGAGGTTAATTATGAAACATGTTTTATTGACTCTATCAGTTGTTATCCTTTGCGGATTTACGCTGAGTGCACAGAAAGTTGGATATATCGACACTGAATTGATACTTAAAGAAATACCCGAATATCAGACGGCACAGCAGCAACTGAATGAACTTGCCGACAAATACAAGGCAGCTATCGAATCTGAAGTGGGCACGATTGATGCTCTTTACAGAACTTATCAGTCTCAAAAAAACAACATGACTGCTACTCAGCGAGCAGCTAAGGAAGAAGAGATTATTTCTAAAGAAAAAGTGGTTAAAGAGAAGCAGAAAATCTATTTTGGAGAAGACGGTATCATGGCCAAGAAATCCGAAGAGCTGCTTACTCCAATTCAGAACAGAATCACTGCGGCGATAGAAGTTCTGTCTTCCACAGATGAGTATGTCATGATTATAGACTTGGCAGTTGCCACGGGAGTCGTATATAAAAATGCCAAATACGATTTGACACAGGATGTATTAAAAATTTTAAAAATAAAATAAACTTTAATTATGAGAAAAATTACCCTACTAATTGTATTCTTTGTATGCATTGGCGCATCAGTCAATGCTCAAACCTTTAAATTCGGACATATCAACACACAGGAACTTGTCTCTTTAATGTCTGAAATGGATTCTGCAACAGTTAAAATGGAAGCTTATCGTGCCGACCTTGTTGAGACAATGGAAGGAATGCAGAATGAATATACTACAAAATACAACGATTATCAGAGAAAGCAGGCAACATGGACTCCTGCAGTCAAACAAGCTAAAGAGGGGGAGATTCAGGAGATGATTCAGAGAATCCAGCAGTTTGAACAATCCGCACAGCAGGAAATGCAGCAGATGAACCAGATTTTGATGGCCCCTGTATATCAAAAAGCTCAGGAAGCAATCAATAAAGTTGCTAAAGAGAATGGCATGACATATATATTTGACATCTCTGCAGGTTCGATTATCTATATGGATGAAACTGTCAGTGTCAATATTTTACCGTTGGCCAAAAAAGAGCTTGGAATACCTGCAGAAAAAGTGGCTCCTACACAAAGACCACAGGCGGAAGCAACGAAATAATTTTATAAAAACAACTGAATGAAAGCCGTATATCCTTGTACGGCTTTTGTTATTTCGACCCCCTTTTGATAGGTACTGCCTCCGTGGCTGATGCAGCTATATTTTGACCCCTTTTGTCGCTTACGCGACATTTTCCCCTAAGGGGACAAGGTTCACGCACTCCCGGCCTTGCCGTGTTTTGAAACCAACCTTGAATCATGAAGCGAGCATTTGTGCGATTAAAACACACGGCCTCCGTGCGGCTGCTGATGCAGCTGAATAATTTAATCTGTTTTGGTGAAAAAGGCAAATAATATTTAAGTATAATCGGGAATAATGATTACATTTGCAAATTATATTTGTTCAATTAATAATAAATAAAAATTTTTATGCAACACAAAGTTATTGACACTCAAGATGTCGTAATTCGTTTCGCCGGTGACTCGGGAGACGGTATGCAGTTAACGGGTACATTGTTTGCGGATGCCTCGGCTCTGTATGGCAATGAAATTTCCACATTTCCCGATTATCCTGCCGAAATTCGTGCTCCTCACGGAACAGTTTCCGGTGTATCCGGTTTCCAGGTTCACGTAGGAAGTATTGAAATCAATACTCCGGGCGACTTTTGCGATGTATTGGTGGCTATGAATCCGGCAGCTTTAAAAGCTAATGCAAAGTGGGCTAAGCCTACTGCAACCATCATTGTCGATACCGACACCTTTGATGAAGCCGGCATTGTCAGGGCAGGATTTAAGACACTTGACCCTGTTACCGAATTGAAAGTAGAAGATAGAAACATTATCTATTCTCCGATTACAACTTTGACTAAAGAGAGTTTGAAAGATAGCGGAATGGACAATAAGGCCATTATCCGTTGCAAGAACATGTTTACTCTGGGTATGTGTTTCTTTATGTTTAACAGACCATTGGAGTTTACATACGCCTATCTTGAGAAGAAATTCAAGAAGAAACCGCAATTGATCGAGCCTAACAAGAAGGTCTTATTTGACGGTTTCAACTATGCAAGTAATATTCATGCAATAGCAAATACATATACCATTCAACCTGCCAGACAGGAGAAAGGTACATATAGAAATATCAGCGGGAACCAGGCTACGGCATGGGGACTTATAGCTGCATCCGAAAAGAGCGGTGTTCCTTTGTTCTGCGGTTCGTATCCGATCACCCCTGCAACCGCAATCCTTGAAGAGTTGGCCATTCACAAGAATTTGGGAGTAAAGACCCTTCAGGCCGAAGATGAAATCGCCGGTATCTGTACAGCTATCGGGGCAGCATACGCAGGTAATTTTGCAGTAACCACCACTTCAGGTCCGGGTCTTTCCCTTAAATCAGAAGCTTTGGGTCTTGCCATGATTACAGAGCTGCCTCTTGTACTTGTCGATGTTCAGAGAAGCGGTCCTTCTACAGGTATTCCTACCAAGACAGAGCAGACCGACCTTAATCAGGCATTGTATGGCAGAAACGGTGAATGTCCTATCGCAATCATTGCTGCACACTCTCCATCCCATTGCTTTGATGCTGCATTCTATGCAGGCAAATATGCAATGGAACACATGATGCCGGTCATCCTTCTGACAGAAGGGTTCCTCGGAAATGGTTCCGAACCTTGGAAAATTCCTTCAATGAAGGATTATCCTGCAATCAAACCTCCTTTCATCGACTCTTGCGAAGGTCAATACAAACCTTATCAGAGAAATCCGGAAACTTTTGCACGTTATTGGGCAGTACCCGGTAAGGCAGGTCTTGAACATCGTGTAGGCGGTCTTGAGAAGAACACCGAAGGTGTCATCTCTTCAGATCCTCTTAATCACGAAAAAATGTGTGCCGAAAGAGCAGAGAAAGTTGCCCGCCTTGCCAACTATATTCCTGACCAGGAAGTTATCGGTGACAAGAAAGGTGAAATCCTGATTGTAGGTTGGGGTGGAACTTTCGGACACCTTTACACGGCAGTCAAGGAATTTCATGCTGAAGGTAAGAGTGTATCTCTTGCACATTTCGATTTCATTAATCCGCTTCCTAAAAATACTGCAGAAATCTTCGGTAATTTCAAAAAGATTATCGTATGCGAGTTGAACAGCGGTCATTTTGTTGACTATTTGAGAGCCAAGCTCCCTCAGTTCAAGTATATGCAATATAATAAAGTACAGGGACAGCCTTTCATTGTAAAGGAGATTGTCGATGCAGTCAATAACATTCTTTAATTTTTAGATAATACGATTATGAAATATACAGCACAAGATTTTAAAAGTAACCAGGAAGTAAGATGGTGTCCGGGGTGTGGAGATCACGCCGTATTGGCATCACTTCAAAGAGCTTTACCTGAAGTTTGTGAAGCGTTGGGTTACACTAAAGAAAGATTTGTATTTGTGTCGGGTATCGGATGTTCGTCAAGATTACCTTACTATATGAATACATTCGGATTCCATAGCATCCACGGTCGTGCAACCGCTATTTCCACAGGTATGAAAGTTGCCAATCCTACACTGACCATTTGGCAGGCAACAGGCGACGGCGATGCCCTTGCAATCGGCGGTAACCATTTTATCCATGCTATTCGCAGAAATATAGATATCAATATAGTCCTTTTCAACAACCAGATTTATGGCCTTACAAAGGGACAATACTCTCCTACATCAAAGTTGGGAGCCATAACAAAGACTTCTCCTTACGGAACAGTGGAACATCCGTTCACTCCGGGTGCTTTGGTACTTGGCGCAAGGGGTACGTTTTTTGCACGCAGTCTTGATTCGGAGATTAATCTCAATAAGGAAATATTTGTTGCAGCAGCCAAACATGATGGTACATCAGTCACTGAAATGCTTGTCAATTGTGTGATATTCAATGATGGAGCACATGCAACCATTTCCGATAGAGAGAATAGGGAAGACCGTACAATCACTCTCCGCCACGGACAACCGATGATTTTCGGAAAGAACAAAGATAAAGGTCTTATTCTTGACGGACAAAAATTGAAAGTTGTAAAGATAGGGGAGAACGGCATTACCGAAAAGGACATTCTTGTTCACGACGCAACTACTGTCGAAACAGGCATACACTCTCTTCTTATTGAGATGAAATATCCCGAATATCCTGTGGCTCTCGGTATTATCAGAGATGTTAAGGATATGACTTATGATGACAATGTACGCGATCAGCTGCTTGAAGTTAAATCCAAATCAACCATCACTTGTATGGACGAACTTCTTCACAGTGGTGCTACATGGGAAGTTAAATAGTTAATAATTAGAGTTTTTAGATAAACATATATAAACCAATAAATTTATTTTTAATTATGAAAGTAGCTGAAATAATGGCCTCTCTTGAAAAGAAATATGGCCAAGAAAAAGAGTACTTACAAGCAGTTCGCGAAGTTCTTGAATCAGTTGAAGAAGTTTACAATCAACATCCTGAATTTGAGGCAGCTAAAATCGTTGAAAGAATGGTTGAACCTGACCGTATCTTCACATTCCGTGTTACATGGGTTGACGATAAAGGCAATGTTCAGACTAACCTCGGTTATCGTGTTCAATTTAACAGTGCTATCGGCCCTTACAAAGGCGGTCTTCGTTTCCACAAGGCTGTTACCCCTTCAATGTTGAAATTCCTCGGTTTTGAACAGACATTCAAAAACGCTTTGACTACTCTTCCTATGGGTGGTGCAAAAGGTGGTTCCGACTTTGACCCGGTTGGCAAATCAAATGCTGAAATCATGAGATTCTGCCAGGCATTCATGTATGAATTGTGGCAGTGCATAGGCCCTGATCAGGATATTCCTGCAGGTGACGTTGGAGTTGGCGGTCGTGAGATTGGTTTCTTGTATGGTATGTACAAAAAACTTGCTCGTGAATACAACACAGGCGTTTTGACCGGTAAAGGCGGTACTTGGGGAGGTTCAATCCTTCGTCCTGAAGCTACAGGTTTCGGTGCTCTTTATTTCACTCAACACCTACTTCATAAAGCAGGTAAAGACATTAAAGGCAAAACAGTTGCTGTTTCAGGTTTCGGTAACGTAGCTTGGGGAGCTGCCACCAAGGCAACCGAATTGGGTGCTAAAGTTGTTGCTGTTTCAGGTCCGGATGGCGTTTGCTATATCAAAGACGGTATCACAGCCGACATGATCAACTATATGCTTGACATGCGTGCCTCCAACCGTAATAAAGTTGAAGATATGGCTACCAAGTTCCCTAAATTGGCTGTATTCACCCCTGGTAAGAAAGCTTGGAGCATCAAATGCGATATCGCTCTTCCTTGCGCATTCCAGAATGAATTGAATGGTGACGATGCCAAAGAACTTATGGCTAACGGTACATGGTGCTGCTGCGAAGTTTCTAACATGGGTTGTACTCCTGAAGCTATCAAAGCATTCCAGGATGCAAGAATCCTGTTCGCTCCGGGTAAGGCAGTCAATGCAGGTGGTGTTGCCACTTCAGGTCTTGAAATGACTCAGAATGCTACTCACATCAGCTGGTCAGCTAAAGAAGTTGATGAAAAACTACACTTCATCATGGAAAGCATTCACGAAGCATGTGTTAAATTCGGTACTCAGAAAGATGGTCATATCGACTACGTAAAGGGTGCTAACATCGCAGGTTTCATGAAAGTTGCTCAAGCAATGTTGGAACAAGGTATTATCTAATTGATAAAATATACGTCTTAATGAGACAGGGTGGTTTTTTGATGTGAACCCCAAAAGTTTGACGGTTTACACCATTGAGGAAGCCTTCTCAAATATAGAAAGAGTTCGGTATTGTACCGGGCTCTTTCCTTTTAGTCTCAGCTTGATTCTATTGTAATTGTAGTATTGTATGTACTTTTTTAGTTTCATATTGAACTGCTCAATATTGTTCCACTCCTGCAAATATATCAATTCTGTTTTCATGAGTCCAAAGAAGTTTTCCATCATAGAGGTGTCTAAGCAGTTGCCTTTGCGAGAATTGGTGGAATGAAGTTACCGATTCAAAAATTCGTCTCAGACACACACCAGAGGCATCATCGCTGAAGCCAACCAATCCACATAGTGCTGTTCAGGGGGTAGAAAGCCACGAAGTGCGCACCTTAAATATAACGGCAATCCCTTCTGTAATTTGCAACATATAAATGGTTTTTTGGGGTAAAGTTACCGATTACATACCGATTACAACATGTGAATATCTCCTACAAAATCAATCCCATCCAGACACACGCCGGAGGCATCCTCCCCGAAACCAACCAATCCACCCTGTGGCAATGGGGACTTGCTGAATTGCTTATGGAAAGATATTATCATTTTAATCATTTTATGCAAAACACGTATGATGAACTTATGTTGTATTGGTGGTTAAAAATCATACCAATTCATGAGAGAGTTCAGCACATTTTTCCGAGGCGGGTTGTAAGTTTTTCACGTTAAAAAGAGGCAAAAAATTGCCTGAAAATTTTAGAGGGAATACAGAATGAAGGAGCGACAGGGAAGTTGCATTTTCTCAAAAAATCGAAAAT
>JAQUBZ010000022.1:0-18918 GCA_028686425.1 Bacteroidales bacterium
CGAAACGGGACCGCAAAGATAGGCACTTTTATTTATTCTGCAAATTTATTTTTATATTTTTTGCTATACATTTTTTAACCTTTTTTCGCCACAATCTATCACCTCTTTTCATTACTCTGATTTTCAGCCGCATATTGTCTATTTACTTCTTTGAAAAAAATCAGGTTTTTTGTATTGAGCTAAAATCACTCCTCCGAGAGCTATCACCATCCCAAGAATTTGTTGTATAGAAAACACTTCCCTTCCGCTAAAATATGCACCTATCGCCGAAATGGCAGGAATCAATGATGTAAATATCACGGTCCTTGTCATTCCGAGTTTTTCCATGGATTTGACATAAAGCACAAATGCAAGACAAGAGCACAGAACTGCAAGAAACAGCAATGGTTTCAACACCCTGAATGAAAGAAATTCCGGTTTCCACTCCGGCAGTCCCCATATAATAAAAGGTGTAAGAAAGAACAATGCCGCAATTACAAATTGGTACGTGGTAATCGTAAACGCATTATAATTTTCGGTAAGTTTCTTACAAACAGCACTATACCCGACTGCTCCCAAAACAGCAAGCAGAAGAAACAATATCCCATAATAATATTCGGCCTTTATGGATCCTTCACTCCATACAAAAAGAATCACACCGGGCAGGGTTATTATAATTCCGGCAATATTGAGACCGGTTAATTTTTCTTTGTACAGTATCTGCCCGATAATAAGCGAAAACAATGGAATTGTAGCAATGATTACAGCCGATAAAGTTGCCGAATTGGTGATTTTCAGTCCGTAAGACTCCCCTATAAAGTATATGAACGGCTCAAAAAACGACATGAGGAAAAACCATTTAAGGTCTTTTTTACGAATTTTCTGCAATTTGCCTGCTACTTTTGATATAACGACCATCAGAGAGCCGGCAATGGCCATTCTCATAAAAATAAAAACAAATATGGGAACATCATATCCTATAAGGTCATTTGTCCAGATAAAGGAAAATCCCCAGAGCAGAATTGCTATGGAAACGTATAAATAGACGAGCCCGCTTACTTTACCGTTTCCCATATCATCGGTTGAAAGCTAATTCTTTCGCAGGTTTTAAGCCTGTCAACTCTCCGTTTTTCACCACTTGTGTTCCGTTTACAAAAGTATGAACCACAGATGTACTGAAATGGGAGAATAACGACCATCCGCATTTGTAGGCGGGGACTACAATATTGTCTTTATTATAATTAACTATTGCAATGTCGGCGAAATAACCCGGTCTGATATACCCTCTGTTATATATGTCGAAACATTTTGCGGGGGAATGAGACATCCTGTCAACCACATCCTCAATATTGAAAACTCCATTTTTGCACAATTCAAGCATCATCTGCAATGAATTCTGAATAAGCGGCATTCCGGAAGGGGCATATACGTAAAGATTATCTTTTTCAAACTCCAAATGAGGGGCATGGTCGGTGGCTACAACCGAAATTATACCGTCACGCACTGCTGACCTGAGTGCATACATATCAGCCTCTGTCTTGATTGCAGGGTTGCATTTCATTTTTGCTCCGTAATATTCATAGTCTTTATCACAAAACCACAAATAGTGAACACATATCTCACCTGTAATCTTTGGATTGATGGTTTTTGCCACGCGGATCATGTCAATCTCTTCTTTTGTACTGATATGCAGTATGTGCAATCTGCTTTTATAATGGAGTGCAAGATTAATGGCTTTGCGTGTTGAAGATATACAAGCTTCTCTGCTTCTGATATTTGGATGCTCACTGATAGGTATATCATCTCCATATTTGCCGATGGCGGCTTTCAAATTGGACCGGATTATCTTTTCATCTTCACAATGGGTGGCTATCGGTACATGAGCCTGGCTGAATATCAGCGCAAGTGTCATAGGGTTATCCACAAGCATATTTCCCGTTGAAGATCCCATGAACACTTTTACTCCGCATACTCTCCTTTTGTCGATTTTGATAATTTGATCTATATTGTCATTGTTTGCCCCGAAATAGAATGAATAATTGGCGTATGACTCTTTCGCTGCAATATGAAATTTGTTTTCAAGGAGAACAAGGGAGCATATCGGAGGATTGTTGTTGGGCATATCTAAATAAGAAGTAACCCCGCCAAGAACCGCAGCTGCACTCTCTGTGGATATGGATCCTTTCTGTGTCGCTCCCGGTTCGCGGAAATGTACCTGATCGTCAATCACTCCCGGCATCACGTAGAGCCCGGTTGCATCAATCACCTCATCGCACACACAGGCATACTCTTTGACCTTTTCTTTGTCGGACGTTACATCTTCTATCAATTCATTGTTAATAAATATGCTTCCGACGTATGACAATCCCTCATTGACAATTGTCCCGTTTTTAATCAGTATTTTCAAGATTTGACCGGTTTAATCGTTCTGAACTTCAACTTAATCACTCCCCAGAATGCCTCTCCGAATATGCCGCTGCTCATTTTTGAGGTTCCTTCCGTTCTGTCAATGAAAATAATAGGCACTTCTTCTATTTTAAAGCCCAATTTATATGCATTATATTTCATTTCTATCTGAAAGCCGTACCCTCTCATTTTTATCCTCGAAAAATCGATTGTCTCAAGGACTTTGCGCCTATAGCATTTGAATCCGGCAGTGGTGTCATACACTTTCATTCCCAACACCATACGGACATACATGGAGGCATAGTACGACATTATCACGCGGCCGATCGGCCAATTGATGACACTTATGCCATTGCAGTATCTTGAACCTATCGCCAGATCCGCCCCATTTTCTGCACAGGCTTTATACAATCTCGGCAAGTCATTGGGATTATGTGAAAAATCGGCATCCATTTCAAAAATAAAGTCATACTGATGCTCCACAGACCATTTGAATCCTGTAATATAAGCCGTGCCAAGGCCTTGTTTACCTTGTCTTTCCACAATGAAAAGAGAGTCTGCAAATTCATTTTGAAGATTTTTGACAATGGCAGCCGTCCCATCGGGAGAGCCGTCGTCTATTACAAGAATGTGAAAATCGATGTCAAGAGCACGTACGGCTCTTATCATTTTCTCGATGTTCTCTTTTTCGTTGTAAGTGGGTATTATGACAATTTGTTTCATGGCACAAATATACAAATTAGTTCAAACTCTATATACCTTTTAATGATAATCCTATTCTCTGTCTATGTAAATCCACATCCACCACTTTTGCATGTATCTGCTGGTGCAGCTTTAACACTTCAGATGGACTTGAGATGTATTTATCGGACATCTGCGATACATGAATCAGTCCGTTCTGTTTAATCCCGATATCCACGAATGCCCCGAAATTGGTAATATTGGTAACAACTCCCGGCAATATCATACCTATACGGACATCCTCTATGCTCTGTATTTCGGAAGAAAATTCAAACACTTTAATTATGGAGCGCGGATCTCTTCCCGGTTTGGCCAGCTCATTCATAATATCGTTAAGTGTCGGTAATCCCACTATCGGAGAGACATATTTCTTAATATCAATCGCAGCCCTCTTTGCACTATCTGAAATAAGCTCCGAAACAGATACATTCATATCTTTTGCCATAGTTTCTACAAGGGCGTATCTTTCGGGGTGAACAGCCGAATTGTCCAACGGATTGACAGCATCGGGAATGCGCAGAAAACCTGCACATTGTTCAAACACCTTATCTCCAAGTCTTTTTACATTTAATAGTTCTTTCCTCGCCTTAAACGGTCCGTTGGACGTCCTGTATTCCACAATATTTTGAGCCAGAACGGGTCCTATGCCCGAAACATAGCTCAACAAATGTTTGCTGGCGGTATTTAGATTCACCCCCACACTGTTGACACAACTTTCTACCGTATTGTCAAGAGTCTCTTTTAAAAGTGACTGATCCACATCATGTTGATACTGTCCGACACCGATGGATTTGGGATCTATTTTGACAAGTTCGGCAAGCGGGTCCATAATACGTCTTCCAATTGACACTGCACCTCTTACTGTCACATCATATTCCGGAAATTCTTCGCGAGCAATGGCTGACGCAGAGTAAATGGATGCTCCGTCTTCGCTTACCGAATACACTCTGATCCCCTCAGGTAAAGCCACTTTCTTTATAAAGGCTTCTGTTTCGCGACCGGCAGTGCCATTACCTATTGCAATAACTTCTATTTTGTAAGCCTCGACAAGTTGAGAGATTTTTTTCATGGCAGTAATTTTCTCATTTTGAGGAGGATGTGGAAATATAGTGTCATTATGCAATAATGCTCCCTGCGCATCAAGGCATACTACTTTACAACCCGTCCTGAAACCTGGATCTATGGCAAGTGTCCTCTTCTGTCCCAACGGAGGGGCAAGCAGCAACTGTCTGAGATTTTCACCGAACACTCTTATTGCCTCTATATCAGCCTTTTCCTTTGCAATATTCAATGCTTCATTTTCGATTGAAGGGTGGAGCAGTCTCTTGTATGAATCGTCAATTGCCGCTTCTATCTGCTCTCTTGTCTCACCCGAGGCCTTTTTCTTTCCCTCATATACCCTCCTGTCGATACGCTCTATTGCATATTCCTGCTGAACTTCGATTTTGACATTCAGAAACTCTTCGGAAGAGGCCCTCAATATTGCGAGCAGACGATGGGATGGTATTTTATCCAATCTCTCCGAAAACTCAAAATAATTTCTGTATCTGGATGCTTCTTCATCATCTTCCTTATTTTTAGAGACTTTAGATGTGATGATCCCCCATTTGCCATATAAATCCCTAAGTTGCGCCCTGACAGGCTGTGACTCGGCAATCCACTCCGCCATAATATCTCTCGCTCCTGCAAGGGCTTCTTCCGTATCGGCAACACTGCCCGATACAAATTGACGGGCCAATTGTGTCGGCCGGTCTGTATTGACTTTAAAAATTGCTTCTGCAAGTGGTTCAAGCCCCTTTTCTTTTGCAATCGAAGCTCTTGTCCTTCTTTTGGGCTTGAATGGGAGATAAATATCCTCAATAGTCTGACTATCAATCTCATTTTCAATTGATTGCCTAATAAAGTCCGTCAGTTTGCCCTGCTCTTCAATACTCTTTATTATGGCCTGTTTTCTTTTCTCAAGATCTCCGAATTTCAAGTGATAATGCTTGATTTCGGCGACTTGAGTCTCATCAAGTGCCCCTGTACGTTCTTTTCTGTATCGGCTGATAAACGGAATAGTAGCCCCTTCCTCAAAAAGTGCTATGCAATGTTCCACTTGCCATGAGGCAATCTTCATTGCATCCGCAATATAATTCAAATAGAGTTTATTCATGTGAAACCTGTTGTAATTGCTCTCTGTATGAAGAGAATATTTTTGACTTGGAAACAAATCCCAGATACTTGTTCTCATCATCAAGTACAGGAAGGTTCCACGCCTGGGTATATTCAAATTTTTTCATCACGCTCTCCATTTTTTCATCGTCATACACAAAGGCGGGAGCGCTTTTCATTATGGAATATATTTTAACATTGTCATATTGGTCCGTATCAAACATGATTGTCCTAACGTCATCAAGGGAGACATATCCCTGAAATCTGTTAAGGTCGTCAACCACCGGGAAAATATTTCTGTGAGATGTGGCTATGGCTTTAACAAGGTCTCCGAGTGTCTTGTCAATACCTATCGTGACAAAATCGGTCTCTATGAGTTCTGACGTCTTAAGAAGTGTCAGTACAGCTTTATCGCTGTCGTGAGTCAGCAAATCGCCCTGCTGCGCAATACGTTTGGTATAGATGGAATATTGTTCCATGGTGCGGATAGTCGCAAATGAAAACAATGATGTGACAATCAACGGTATAAGGAGATCATATCCTCCCGTGATTTCGGCTATGAGAAATATTGCCGTCATGGGAGCCTGCATTACTCCGGCCATCATGCCCGCCATTCCAACTAATACAAAATTGGCTTCAGGAATAACGTGAATACCTGAAAGATTTATCAATCTCCCAACAACAAAGCCGGCAATTCCTCCCGTAAACAAAGTGGGTCCGAAAGTTCCACCCACTCCGCCTCCTGCATTTGTAAAAGCAGTGGCATATACCTTCAGGAACAAAATAGCTGCAAAGAAAATCGGAACCACCCACTTATTGGTCAACAATTCGGAACCGAAAGCTCCTCCGGCCATCTCGATCGGATTGTTGTTCAGCATCAATGTAAGCGAATCATACCCCTCACCATATAGTTGCGGAAATAAAAATATCAGTACTCCGAGTGAAAGTGCTCCGATAAGCCACCTGTTAATGGGCTTTTTAACCCTCCTCATCTTGTCTTCTACCCGAATAGTAGTCCTGATAAAGTAAAGAGACATACCTCCGCAAAATATTCCCAATATGATATAATATGGTAGATTATGCATTGAGAAACTCTCAAGCGTATTTGAGAAAGCTACTGCATCTCCCAGAAAAAAATACGATACAACTGTTGCCGTAATAGAAGAGACCAGCAATGGGAGAATTGATGTCATTGAAATATTGAAAAGCAGTATTTCCAGAGTGAAAAGAATTGCCGCCAGAGGAGCTTTGAATATTCCCGCAATTGCTCCTGCAGCTCCACAGCCAAGCAGGATTGTCATCTGTTTGTATGACAAGCCAAGTCCCCTTGCTATATTGGACCCGATTGCAGCCCCCGTATAGACGATTGGAGCTTCCGCTCCAACGGAACCGCCAAAACCGATTGTCATGGAACTCGCAACTATGGATGACCATGTATTGCGCTTTTTTATCCTTGACTCGTTCTTGGAGATGGAAAGAAGCACTTTTGTCACTCCATGACTTATATCCTCTCTGACGATGTATTTTACGAACAGATAAGACAATAACATACCTATACCAGGATACACCAGATAGAGATAGTTGTCAACAGGCTTATCAAACCACGATGTCAGAGATACATGTATCAACTCTATCAACTTTTTGAGCACCACTGCTGCCACACCGCTTCCCAGCCCTACAAAAAACGCCAATAGGACAAGAAGCGTCCTCTCGGGCATTTTTCCGAGTGCATTTTTAGTCCTGATAATTGTATTTGATATAAATTGCAGTGCCATAAGTCAAGTTAAACTACAAAGGTAATAAACTATTTTTACCAAAAAAAGAGCAACTTTCGGTCACTCTTTGTAAATTGGTTGTTAACTTTCTCTATTCGTCAGGACCTTCTTCTGCGGCAGCTTCAGCTGCGGCAAAGTCTTCATCGCTTGCAGGAAAATCTTCATCATCTGCCGATGATACATCCTCATCGGTATTATCCTTGAACAGACCATTTTCGATATCCTCATAGTCTTCTATCCTGACTTTGATTTTTATCAAATATATAGCGTCCGGAACTTCCAGCGAAACTGCATAGAAAAAGGACCCATCAGGTTTTTCGACTTTAAAAAGGTCTCCCATATAGTCTAAGTATCCGTGCGGATATTTCTCCTTGAACGCATCCTGCAGTTCAAGAGACATGTTTTCGTAGCTTACAACAGCTCTCTTTTTTGGACTAATATTTGTCATATCTCATTTAAAATATGGTGCAATTATAGGAGATTTTTTTTAATTGTACACGCAAAAGTTATCTTTTGTTGAAAAAAAATGATTTTTGCTGCTGTTTTTTGCTCAAATCGCGCTCCACAAAGATATTCTTTCCGGTTTTAGGATCCACTCCGGAGTAGTATGCAACGGAAGAAACGGTCATAGGCGTAGGGGTAAAATCCTGCACCTGCTCCATATAAAGTCCTTTCAGATATTTGTTTCCAGACAGCGATTTCATATCGTCCATGGTACACCCCGGATGACCTGAAATAAAATAGGGTACCAACTGATAATTCAATCCTTCCTGAGCCGTAATTTTGTCAAATTCGGTTCTCAGCCTCTCAAACAGTTTGAAGGATGGTTTGGCCATCATCTGTAACACACGGCTTTCGGTGTGTTCGGGGGCCACTTTAAGTCTTCCGGAAGTATGCTTTGTTATAAGTTCCCTCAAATACGGCAATGATGTCTCATCCAAAAAACCTTTCTCATCGAGAAACAGGTCATATCTGATTCCGCTCCCTATATAGGCATGTTTTATACCATCGGCGGAGAGCACTTTCCGATACAGCTCCAACAGAGGTTCGTGGGAATGAGCCAGATTGCGGCACATTGACGGTGAAAGACATGATTGTCTCGAACATTTTGAACATATTGATTTATCGATACCTCCCATTTTGTACATATTGGCAGTCGGTGCTCCCAAATCGGAAATATTTCCCCTGAAATCGGGAAGATTTTTCAATTGACACGCTTCCTGTACAATAGAATCGATGGATCTCGACTGTATAAATTTCCCCTGATGGGCAGCAATCGTACAGAAATTACATCCCCCAAAGCATCCTCTGTGGGTTGTAATGGAGAACTTTATCATATCATACGCCGGAATTCGCTTCCCCCTGTATCTGGGATGCGGCAATTTGGTGAAAGGAAGGGAAAATATTTCATCCATTTGGGCTTCAGTTGCCGGGGGATATGGCGGATTTATACATACAAACTTGTCGGCAACACCTTCAACAAGCATGGTTGCGTGAAGTTTATTCGCCTCGCGTTCAATTATATTGAAATTATTCACAAAGGCATACTTGTCTTTCTTGCACTTTTCAAACGAAGATAGCAGAATGTGCTCTTTTTCAGGCTCGGAAGATGAAATATAACCTATTTGAGGAAGAGCTTTTATATTTTCAGGGGAGTACCCCCTCAAAATAGCTTCAGCCATATCGACAATCGGCCTCTCCCCCATTCCGTATATCAGATAATCGGCCTTACTATCAATTAGAACGGATGGTTTCAGCTCGTCCTTCCAATAATCGTAGTGAGTCAGGCGCCTCAAAGAGGCTTCAATCCCACCTATGACAACCGGAATGTCGGGATACAGCTGCTTCAATATGTTAGAATAGACTTTTACAGCATAATCCGGACGATATGAAGACCTTCCTTCAGGAGTGTAGGCATCATCACTGCGCAATCTTTTCGATGCGGTGTAATGGTTGACCATAGAATCCATGGCCCCTGCATTTACCCCGAAAAACAATTTGGGAGGCCCCAATTTCTTAAAATCCCTCAAATCATCTCTCCAATTGGGCTGTGGAACTACCGCCACATTATATCCCCTGCTCTCAAGAACACGGGCTATGACTGCTGTTCCGAATGAAGGATGGTCTATGAAAGCATCTCCGGTAAAAATAATTACATCGGGAGCGTCCCATCCCAAGGCATCTATCTCCTTTTTGGTAGTGGGAATCATCACATCCTTTCAGGCAATTCAATGCCCAAAATACTCATCGCTTTGGAAAGGACTTTAGCTATAACATCTATCAGCACCAATCTCTGGTCTCTTATCGCCACATTTTCTTCCCTGAGAATCGATATGTCGTGATAATACTGATTGAACTCTTTGGCAAGCTCGTAAGCATAATTTGCAATCAATGCAGGGGAATGCGCATCTCCGGCCTCTTTTACCTTATCGGGATAACTGCTGACAAGTTGGATTATTGCCTCTTCTTTTGGAACAAGTTCTGCTCCTGTGAGTGAAGGTGTATAACCCTGTTCGGCGGCCTTCCTCAAAATAGACTTGATGCGGGCATGTGTATATTGAATAAAAGGACCCGTATTGCCGTTGAAGTCAATTGATTCCTTCGGATCAAACAACATGGTCTTCTTCGGATCCACCTTTATGATAAAATATTTCAAGGCTCCGAGGCTGATCATGCGGAACAACTTGTGCTGTTCGTCTTCTGTCAGATTCTCGATTTTACCAAGCTCCAGAGATGTCTCCTTAGCCGTATTGTACATTCTTTCGAGCAAATCGTCTGCATCAACCACAGTCCCTTCGCGTGATTTCATTTTGCCTTCAGGCAGTTCGACCATTCCGTAAGAGAGGTGATAGATTGCATCAGACCAATTAAATCCGAGCTTTTTCAATATCAATTTCAGTACCTGAAAATGGTAATTTTGCTCATTTCCAACCACATAAATATGTTCATCGAACTTGTATTCATCGTATCTCTGATTAGCGGTTCCAAGGTCCTGAGTCATATAGACGGATGTACCGTCAGACCGCAGAAGAAGTTTCTGGTCAAGACCGTCCGCTGTCAAATCGCACCATACAGAGCCGTCTTCGTGTTTTTCAAAGATGCCTCTTGCAAGTCCGTCGAGCACCAAAGACTTTCCGAGCAGATAAGTATTTGACTCATAGTATGTTTTATCAAATTTAATCCCAAGATTTCTGTATGTGATGTCAAATCCGTCATATACCCATCCGTTCATTGTCTTCCAAAGATTAACCACATCTTTATCCCCCTGCTCCCATTTCAATAGCATTTCCTGAGCCTCTTTGAGTAGAGGAGCCTGTTTTTCGGCTTCATCTTTGTCAATCCCCTTTTCCTCCATTATCCGATTTACCTCGGCGGTCAGCATATTGTTGAACTCCACATAGTAGTCACCTACAAGATGGTCTCCCTTTTTGCCGGAAGTGGCAGGAGTCTCCCCATTGCCTTTGCGCAACCATGCAAGCATTGACTTGCATATATGGATACCTCTGTCATTCACAAGGTTAACCTTGACCACATTATGGCCGTTTGCAGAAAGAAGCTGTGAAACAGACCATCCCAGCAGATTATTTCTGATATGTCCCAGATGAAGAGGCTTGTTGGTATTAGGAGAAGAAAACTCCACCATAATGGTTTTGCCCGTAGGGGGAAGTTGTCCGAAATTATCGCATTGTGCCACACCTTTTAATATGTCAAACCAAAATGAGGATGCAAATTTAAGGTTAAGGAAACCTTTTATTACATTGTAAGTACTGACGGCATCGGTATTGTGTTTCAGCCACTCTCCTATCTCCTCGGCACTCTTGTCGGGAGTTTTTCTGCTCATTTTCAACAATGGAAATACAACCAGCGTTATATCTCCCTCAAATTCTTTTCTTGTTGCCTGAATCTGTATCATTCCGTCTGCCGGAGTTACACCATACAACGACTCAATCGCTTCTGCAATCTTTTTTGTAATAAATAATGTAGGATTCATTTGCTCTAAATGTTCTTATCTTTTTTTACTTTTTTAGTCTTGGTAAAATAAATGTTCATTTGCTCTTTTGCCTTTGGAGCAAGTATAAGCAATGTAAGCATAGTAGGGAACGCCATAAGAGCATAAGCTGTATCAATCAGTCCCACAGCTGCTTTCAAAGGTATCATTGCCGCCACAATCAACATCAGCAGGAAGAATATATTGTAATATTTTGCATTCTTTGCTCCAAACAGGTACCCCGTACATTTCTGTCCGTAATACGAATACGAAAACATCGTAGAGAATGCAAATATAAACACCATAAGAAGAAGCAGATACCTGCCTACTCCGGGTATTGAGGCATCAAAGGCATTTATTGCCACCTTCAATCCCTCCATCGAATTCATTCCCGAACCCACCGGAATCAAATCTCTCTGAATAAGTATTGCAATTGCAGTAAGGGTACATACAAGCCCTGAATCAATTGAAGGACCAATCATTGCAACAAGCCCTTCTCGAACAGGTTCGTTATTTTTGGAAGCACCGTGCATCATGGATGCCGTACCGACACCTGCCTCATTGACAAGCGCCGCTCTTCTCACCCCTATCATGGCTATTGCGACGAGCCCCCCTATACCTCCTCCTATGCCTGCTTTAACAGTAAATGCCTCGACCACAATGGCTTTAAACACTCCCGGGATTGCCGGCAAATGAGTGCATATTATGTAAAGGACAAGGATAAAGTACATTGCCACCATCAATGGAACTATTTTAGTGGAGACTTTTGATATTCTCTTAATCCCACCAATCACCACCACAGACACTATTGCACATATTCCAACACCTATCAGAAATCTGAGCATCAGTGTATTGTCCTCAGGGGCAAAGAATACTGTGGTAACGGCTTCCGTCAACTGGTTGGCCTGCATTATACACAATGTCCCTATAAGTCCGAAAATGGAGAAGAATACCGCCATCGGCTTCCACTTCTTTCCCAAACCGGTAGTAATCATATACATAGGACCGCCCTGAACCTCTCCGGCAGAGTCTTTGCCCTTATACATGACTGCTAATGTCCCCTCAAAAAATTTGGTGGCCATGCCGACAATTGCACTTATCCACATCCAGAAAATCGCACCGGGACCACCTATTGAAAGAGCAATCGCCACTCCGGCAATGTTTCCCATGCCTACGGTAGCAGCGATTGCGCTTGTCAGTGCTTCAAAGGAACTTATCTGTCCGTCAGCTTTATCATCCTTAACTCTGAGTGATTGAATAGCCCTGCCGTAATATCTCAACGGGACAAATTTTGAGTAAATAAGGAAAAACAATCCTCCTCCTATAAGGAGGAAAAACAATGGGTAACCACAGATAAAATCACTTACAACGGTGATTCCATTTCCTATTGAAGTAAAAAATTCATTCATTCTTTCTGAAAATCGCTTAATTCAAACCTCTTTTTTTCAGTAAAGGCTCAATTCCCGGTTTCTTTCCGCGGAAATTAACATACAGATTCATTGCATCATCTTCACCGGCGCGTTCCAGAATTTCTTTGCGGAATTTGGTTGATACTTCCTTGTTGAAGATGTCTCCTGTCTCCACAAATGCTTCGTAAGCGTCACAGTCAAGGACTTCAGCCCAAATATAGCTGTAATATCCGGCTGTATAGCCTCCACCAAATGTATGATTGAAATATGTCGAACGGTAACGTGGAGGAATTTGTGAAATCAATCCTCTGTCACCCAATACCTTAGCCTCAAATGAAAGAACGTCGAGATCCTCAGGAATCGAATTGAGCACATGGAAGTCCATATCGAGAAGAGATGCCGCAAGGTACTCCGTAGTGGCAAAACCTTGTCCGTATTTACCCGATTTGTCAAGCTTTTCAATCAGTTCGGCAGGGATAACTTCACCTGTCTGATAATGTTTGGCATAGACTTTTAATACCTCCGGTTCAAATACCCAATGTTCCATAATCTGTGAAGGAAGTTCGACAAAATCTCTTGTCATTCCGCCAAGACCTCTGTATTTGACATCTTTCAGCAAAGAAGCAAGAGCGTGCCCGAATTCGTGGAAATAAGTATTTGCCTCATCGGAGCTCAACAATGCAGGTTTGTCTCCCGATGGACGGGTAAAATTACCTACGATTGTAACGAGAGGAATGATTCGTTTGCCATCTTTGTAAGATTGAGAGCGGAAACCACCACACCATGCACCGCCGCGTTTTTCACCCGGACGTGAGAACATATCCATAAATACCACTCCGAGTTCGGTACCGTCTGAATCTTTGCACAAAAATGCAACTGCTTCAGGATTAGGGAGAGGAACATTATCAATCGGAGTAAATGTGATACCGTAGAGTTTGTTGGCCACGTAGAAGATACCTTCACGTACATTTTCGAGTTTGAAATACGGGCGAAGTTCTTCATCGGAAAGATTGAATTTGCTGTTCATGGCCTTTTCAAAGAAATATCTCCAATCTGCCGCCACCAACTCTTTAATACCTGATTTGGCTGCAATTGACGACATATCTTTCAATTCATCCTTGGACACCTTCAATGCAGGGGTCCAAAGCTGATCAAGCAATTCATATACTGCTTCAGGAGTCTTGGCCATTCTGTCTTCAAGCACATACTGTGCGTAATTGTCATAACCGAAGATTTGAGCTTTTTTCAAACGAAGCGATACAAGCTGTCTGATTACTTCTTTGTTATCATTCTCGTTATTGTTATTACCGCGATTAAGATAGGCATCAAGCATCTTGATTCTCAACTCGCGATTATCGGCTGATTGAAGAAACGGCATGATGCTCGGATTGTCAAGTCCGAAAAGCCACCCTTTTTTACCCGCTTTCTCTGCTCTTGCAGCAGCAGTTGCAATCTGTGACTCTGAAAGGCCTGCAAGGTCTTTTTCATCCTCTATCAATAGTGTCCATGCAGCTGTCTCTTTTAAAAGATTCTGTCCGAAAGCAAGTTGCATTGCAGAAATATCGGAATTGATTTTTTTCAACTCCTCTTTTTTGTCGGCGGGAAGATTAGCTCCTCCTCTCTCAAAATCTTTATATGTTTCTGTGAGCAATCTCATTTGATCCTCATCAAGTCCAAGTGTTTCCCTCTTGTCATAAACCTCTTTGACTTTTGCAAACAGAGCCTCATTAAGTCTGATTTCATTGGAATGAGCGCTTGTCAGAGGAGAGAGTTCCTTTGCTATTTTCAGAATCTCTTCATTTGAATTGACACCGGATGCACTTCCGAATACGGCAGAGACTCTGCCCAGCAATTCTCCGGCATTGTCAAGAGCCACTATTGTATTCTCGAAATCAGCCGGTTCCGTATTATCGGTAATAGCTTTGATTTCGGCATTATGAACTTCCATTGCCTTGATATAGGCCGGCATATAGTGTTCAGGCCTGATTTGTTCAAAAGGGGGAATTTCATAAGGTGTATTCCATTCCGACAATAAAGGATTTTTCTCTTTACATGCAGTAATCATAAGTACGGCACAAATTGATATAAATAAAAGTTTCTTCATATAAGTATTTAATTATAAGGTAAATGCTAATCAATTATCCAAGATAGGACCTCAACAGCTTGCTCCTCGAACTGTGCCTCAACCGCCTGATGGCTTTTTCTTTTATCTGTCTTACCCGTTCCCTTGTAAGGCCGAAAAACTCACCTATTTCTTCAAGTGTCATCTCCTGTGAATCTATTCCGAAAAAATATTTGACAATGTCTCTCTCCCTCTCCGTCAAAGTTGACAGAGCCCTCTCTATCTCTTTATTGAGAGACTCATGTACAAGTCCCTTGTCGGCATTGGGCGAATCGCTGTTGACAAGGACATCAAGCAGGCTGTTGCTTTCCCCATCCACAAACGGAGCATCGACGGAGATATGTCTGCCTGAAACACGCAATGTGTCGGCAATCTTTTTCCCGGGAACATCCAGCAGAGCGGCCAGCTCTTCAGAGGACGGCATACGCTCATTTTCCTGTTCAAATTTGGATAATGCTTTATTGATTTTGTTAAGCGAGCCAACCTGATTGAGCGGCAGCCTCACTATTCTCGACTGCTCGGCCAAGGCCTGCAATATGGATTGACGAATCCACCATACCGCATACGAAATAAACTTGAATCCGCGCGTCTCATCAAACTTTTCTGCGGCCTTGATAAGTCCGAGATTACCTTCATTAATCAAATCTGGAAGGCTTAATCCCTGATTTTGATACTGTTTGGCTACAGATACGACAAATCTCAAATTAGCAAGCGTGAGTTTTTCCAAAGCCACCTGATCCCCCCTTCTGATTCTCTGCGCCAACTCAACCTCGTCTTCTACTGTGATAAGCTCCTCTCTGCCTATTTCCTGCAAGTACTTATCAAGAGATGCACTCTCCCGATTGGTAATCGATTTTGTAATCTTTAATTGTCTCATGCATGGTACATATATCGCCCAAAGGTAAGAAAAAACAATTAAAGAATCAATACCACGCCTATAATTGCACTATTATTTCTTTTTGCTCGTTTTTCCTCTTTATCGTGATGGCAGCTTGTTCTCCCGGCCTCAATTTACTCATCTGCTCCTGAACGGCAGCTCCGTTTTTAACTTTGACAAGATTGATTTCCGTCAAAATATCACCTCTTCTGATTCCGGCTTTATCTGCAACACCCCCGCGCTGTACATCATTGATATACACACCTTCAACAGATTGCAGTCCCAATTGTTTCGCCACGTCGTCATTAATATCCTGCATTGTGATTCCCAGCACGGCTCTTTTGACTTCACCGAATTCAATCAGGTCATCGGTAATTTTTTTCACAATATTGACAGGCACGGCAAAAGAGTAGCCCGTATAAGAGCCGGTCAATGAGATTATGGATGTATTTATTCCCACAAGCTCTCCTGCGCCGTTGACCAGCGCTCCTCCGCTATTTCCCGGATTTACTGCCGCATCAGTCTGAATAAAGGATTCTACTTTGAACTGTCCGTCATAATTCGGAAACGAACGTCCCTTAGCACTGACTATTCCGGCTGTGATTGTTGAACGCAAATCATACGGACTGCCTATCGCAAGCACCCACTCCCCAAGTCTCAATCGGTCGGAATCTCCAAGAGGAATGCTCGGAAGATTGTCTGCATCGATTTTAAGAAGAGCTATATCAGTAGCCCGGTCCGTCCCGACAAGTGTCGCCTTATATACTTTATTGTTGTCAAGTGTAACCTCTATCTCATCTGCCCCATTGACTACGTGATTGTTCGTAACTATATATCCGTCAGAGCGTATAATCACTCCTGAGCCAAGTCCCACTTGATCTTTCGGAGTATTGGCAAATCCGAAAAGCAAATCGAGAACCGAAGTGCCGTGTGAAATCTGAGCTCTTTTTACAACTTTGACATATACGACAGTCTGAACTGCCATTTCAGCAGCATCCGAGAAATCAACCATTTTGGAGGATGACGCCCTCAAGACACCGGCAGACTTATTGTCATCTTTGCCGGTATTTCCGGAAATTGAATTGTAAAACTCTACATCAGACATTCTTTTATCAATCAATCTGTCTGAAACAAGGTATGCCGCCCCTATCGAAAGAACCACACACAACAATAAAAAGAGAAAATTCTTCTTCATATTCAATATTATCGATTATTATCTTAGGAAAACTCAAAATATATGCCAAAAAATGATTACATTTGTAGCTATTATACATGAGTAATATTAAATAGATATAATTATGAAATTTGCAGTATCAAGTTCCGAACTACTACACGGATTACTATCCGTATCAAGAGTAATTGCAAGCAAACCGACACTTGCCATCCTCGAAAATTTTCTTTTTTCATTGAAAGAGAATACATTAACAGTAACAGCTTCTGACGGAGAGACCACACTCAAGACGAATATCACTATCGATCAGGTATTGGAAGAGGGAGAAGCAGCCGTTCCTGCCAAATTACTGACAGATTCCCTTAAAGAGTTTCCGGATCAACCTCTTACTTTCAGTACCAATGCCAAAGATTCGACTATGGATATTACATGGGCAAGCGGAGCTTCCAAGATACCTTGTCTTGAAGCCAACGATTTCCCTGAGCTTCCTTCTCTGAATGAAATTTCCGAAAATCTGACAATTCCTTCAGAAACACTGCTCGACGGCATCAATAACACCATATACGCTACCGCCGAGGAAGAGCTCAGGCCTGTCATGAACGGCATATTTTTCGACATTGATGTGGAGTCAACCACCCTTGTGGCTTCAGATGCACACAAATTGATTTGTTTTACATTCAAGACTGCATCCGCTTCTCAGAAGTCATCGTTCATTCTGCATAAAAAGCCTGCTTCAATACTGAAAAGCATACTTACTAAAGTTTCAGACGATATTATCATCAAGTTCGACAACAAGAACGCCTATTTCTATTTTGACAGCAACGTGCTGGTATGCAGACTTATTGAAGGAAATTATCCGGCATACAAGACTGTTATTCCTAAAAATAACGATAACAAACTGATTGTGGCAAGAATGGATTTGCTCAACGTTGCAAAACGTATCGCCGTATGTTCAAATCAATCTTCAAGCCAGATTAAACTAAAACTTTCAAACAACGAGATGGTCGTATCCGCTCAGGATTTGAATTTCTCAATCTCCGCTTACGAGGCTCTTCCTTGTCAATATGACGGTATGGAAATGGAAATAGGATTTAAAGCTCCTTTCCTGATTGAAATATTGAACAATCTGCCATATCAGAATATCTGCCTTGAACTTGCAGATCCGAGCAAATCGGCACTTATCGTTTCCGCAGACGAAGACAATCACGATGAAGAGTTGTACGCCCTGCTTATGCCTGTAATGATTAATGCCTGATTATCATGCGGTTAAATCTTAAAAAGCCTATTTTGTTTTTTGACATTGAAAGTACGGGGCTCAATGTTTCATCGGACAGAATCGTGGAAATATCCGTTGTGAAAGTCTTTCCTGACGGAAGCAGGGAGGTAAAAACCCGTCGAATCAACCCGACAATCCCAATTTCGGCCGAATCTCAGAAGATACACGGAATAAGTGATGAAGATGTAAAAGACTGCCCTACATTCAAAATGATAGCCAAATCCCTTGCCCAATGGATGGAAGGGTGCGATATTGCCGGATACAATTCCAACAAGTTCGATATTCCTATGCTTGCGGAAGAGTTTCTGAGGGCTGAAGTGGATTACGATTTCAGAAAGAGGAATCTTGTGGATGTACAGAACATTTTTCACAAGATGGAACAGAGGACATTGAGTGCAGCCTACAAATTTTATTGCGAAAAAGACCTCGAAAATGCTCACTCGGCGGAGGCTGACACCATGGCCACATACGAAATTCTCGAAGCTCAGCTTGACAGATATTCGGATACACTGCGCAATGACATTCAATTTCTTGCCGATTTCTCGGCAAAGAGCAATTTTATGGATTATGCGTGCAGGATTATGCTCAATGACAAAGACGAGCCTGTCTTCAACTTTGGAAAGCATAAAGGGCATTTGGTAAAGGAAGTTTTTGAAAAAGAGCCGAGCTATTACGATTGGATGATGAAAGGTGATTTTACATTGGACACCAAGTCGGTCATTACCAAAATAAAGCTGTCGATGCGATGAATATTGTAGTGGTTCCGCTTAACAGTACATCTTATTACACCCGTCCGGACACTACTCTTGAAAAGGAGTCGAAAGATTATTATTGTCCGGACGATGTTTCTTTGTTATCTCTCTCCGTTTCCGTCAATATCAAAATCATAAAAGCGGGAAAGGCTGTCGCTAAACGATTTGCCGACAGATATTACAACGAATTCGGCATAGGAGTAATGATGTATGGAGAAAGTATCATAAAAGACGGCAATCCCCTTTCATTTTGTATGGCATCGTCTCT
>JAQUBZ010000022.1:18928-39134 GCA_028686425.1 Bacteroidales bacterium
CTACATGGAAATCATCCGAAATCAACAGCTACTATTGCAATCTTGTCGTCAACAGGGAAGAGTTCAATTATTGCAGCAATATCGGATTTCACGATTATATAAATGCCAAATTGGAACAGGTATCCCAAAAAATATCGCTTAGAATAGGAGATATTGTATCCTTTGAGATATCCCACAGAGTATTGTTTGAAAAAGGGGCCGCTATACGATTGTCGGCCAATGACTATCCTTTGTTGGACTTCAATATCTGCTGAGCGGCACTCGCACCGGCAAGGGCTCCGGTAGAAAATGCTATCTGAAGATTATATCCTCCCGTATCTCCATCGAGATCAATGACTTCTCCCGCAAAATAGAGATTGGGAATGTGTCTGGATTTCATATTTTTAGCAATTATGTCACTCCGGCTTATGCCTCCGGCGGTGATTACGGTTCTTTCGTAGCCTATATACGATTTAATCTTGAATCTCCACTCTTTCAGTTTATAAGCCATATTGCCGAAATTCAAATCCTTGTTGTACTCCATAAACGGCAATATCAGATCAACGGGCATCAGTCCGCGTAAAATGGTTCTCAACGTGCCGATTGAAGGGGTCCGACTGACATCTGTTTTTAATTGGGCAAGGTCCCTGTTGATTCTTTCTGTCAAAATTTTCATGGAAAGGGCCGGTTTCAAATCGAGGACAAGTTCGACTTTCTGCCCGTTAATCATTGCCTTTATCGCTTTTCGGCTCACACGGTATCCGAGCGATCCCTCTATTCCATTGGACGTAAAATTGACATCGCCAAGTTCCATTTGGATTAAATCTCTGTCAACAAATAAGTTAAGTCCCACATTATTAAGATTGATATTGTACAGATGCGGGTTGTAATTGTCTGGAATAAGGGCCGTAAGGGATGGAAATGTATTTACTATCGAATGTGATAATTTCCGTGCAAACTCATATCCGTCTCCTGTACTTCCTGTTGATGGATATGATAGTCCTCCCGTGGCTATAATCATGGCTTTGGAACATAATATTTCACTATCGATTGATGCTACATTATTATCGTTTCTGAAACTTCGAGCATAAACACATTTGAATATTTCATCGACAACAGAGACCGAAAGGACCTCACTATTGTATAAAATATTGATATTCAATGTATTCATTCTGTCAACCAAAACTTTCGGCACATCTGCCGCGTGCATTGATGCCGGGAAAACCCTTTCTCCCTGTTCGACTGTCGTCTGCAATCCTATGGAATTGAAAAATTCAATGGTGCTGATATTGTCAAAATGAAAAAATGAGGACTTGAAAAAGGATGCAACAGGATGAATATGTGACGAAAATTCCGACCACTTCTTGGTATTTGTCAAATTGCATCTCCCTTTTCCCGTGAGTAGAATTTTTTTGCCGCAAATATTGTTTTTCTCTATCAAAGTGACTGAACATCCCATCTCGGCAGCCTTTATGGCCGCCATCATTCCTGCAGCTCCACCCCCTATAACTACAATATCCACCAATTCACTTCCCATATAGTCAATCCAATATTATTCAAAAAAATCAATAATTTCCCCCATCAGTATGTAATAGGCATCATCATATCCCGATATATAACTTCTCGAATTGCATAAAAGAGCTGCACTCATACCGGAATTGGTATTTCCCACCCAGATAGCAGTAGTGCCGGCAAGGTTGCCGCTATGATAATGAGCACCGGGATACAGATTGTGTCCGATTCTCCATCCCAAGCTGTATCTTGCATAGTTGGATGTCGGAGAATTATACATCAACTCCAGAGTTTCAGGCTTCAAAATATCTGCAACACCACTTCTGCCGTCAATGTGGGCCAATACTTTCATCAGCTGGTTGGTGGAGGCAATGATACCTCCTGCGGCAGCAATCACCCTCATCGGATTGCCATAACCATTTGTGCCATCTTGCGAATAATATACACACTCGTTGGACCTGCGCTCATCCTGTCCCCCTCCAACATGAATATCGGTTATTCCCATCGGCTTGAGCACATCTTCCTTAAGAAACTTCTCGTATTCTTTACCACTGACTACTTCAACCACTCTTCCTAAAATACCAAATCCCATATTGTAATAGGAATAAGTCGAACCCGGAGCATGGCTCAATTCGAGTCCGAGGACATAGTTAATCAGATCATCGAGTGTCTTTCCGTCACGAATACTGCTGAACATGGGATCCGGACTTGTAGGCCAACCGCTATTGTGCTGCAGTAAGTTGCGGACGGTAACTGTTGCTTTCTCTCCCGTAACTCCGGGGAATTGTTTGTCAAGTATGCCACCTTCTCCAAACACATTGCTGTCAATATTTAAAAGCCCTCTCTCATACAATGTCATTATACACAATGTGGTAAATTGTTTGGAAACGCTTGCAAGCCTATAGAGGTGATCTGCAGATGTTTTGGTCCTGCTCTCCTCAATCGAGAAACCATAACCTGATGAATATATGATCTTTTCATCCTTCATTACTGAAATCGAAACTCCCGGAATAGAGTAATCAGTCATAAATTTATATACCCTTTTATCTATGTCCATATTGCCGTACTTGGCATATACAAAGTAGCTTTTGGTATATTTTCCTGTCGATGAGACCACTTTAACAGTTACAATATCTGAAAAGTCAGACACTGTAACCCCGCTCACCTGCTCGACATCTTTTATATAGACCTTGGACCCGGTTGCCACAGAAAAATTTGCCTTGAGAGCTTTCAGATTGGCCGATTCAGGGACAGAGAGATAGAAATACTCTCCCACATTATATGAATATACCGATTGTCCAAGCAGTGGATTGTCCGCCAAGGTAAAGCCCACACTCGCAAGATTGGCATTCTCTTCAACCTCCGGTTTGGGATCAGGCTCAATTCGATTCTTATTACAGGAAACTGCCAACACTAACAATAGCAGTGTTAATGATTTAAAAATTATTTTATTCATTTTATGTAAATATTTATCTGTTAATTACTCCGCTTCCAATTACCTCTCCATCAATACTATACCATGCAGCAAACTGTCCGGGGGTTACTCCTCTCTGCGCTTGTTCAAACAATATATACATCCCGTTTCCGGTATATATCAACCTCCCCTTTTGCAGCGGCTGTCTGTATCTGATTCTTATCAGATAATCTCTCTGCTCGCCGATAGACATTGCCATATCGGGGCGTATCCAGTGGATTTCATCCTCAATAATATGCAGAGCTTTGCGGTATAGTCCGGGATGCTCCTGTCCCTCTCCGACATAGATTATATTATTTTCTATATCTGTAGCAATAATAAACAAAGGCTCTTTGTGTCCTCCGATATTCAACCCTTTTCGCTGTCCTATTGTATAAAATTGTGCCCCTTGATGGGTTCCGATTACTTTTCCGTCACTCTGATTATATTTAATAGGTGTTGAGAGCGATTCGATGTCGTCTCCCGGAGTGATTGATTTGTAAAAATCGGAAAAGATTTCAACCACATTTCCTTCCTCGGCTTTTAATTTTTGTTGAAGGAATACAGGTAAATCGACTTTCCCCACAAAACAAATCCCCTGCGAATCCTTTTTGTCGGCACTCGGCAGGTCGGCCTCTTTGGCAATTCTACGTACTTCGGGCTTTATAATATCACCTATCGGAAACATAGATTTAGACAATTGCGCCTGATTGAGCTGACATAAAAAATAGCTCTGGTCTTTATTTCCATCTGTTCCCGCCATCAATCTGTATATGGTTTCTCCTGACTTGTCGATAAACTGCTCTTTACGGCAGTAATGACCTGTTGCCACATAATCGGCTCCGAGATCAAGAGCGCATTGAAGGAAAGCATCGAACTTTATCTCCCTGTTGCACAATACATCAGGATTGGGAGTTCTCCCTTTTTCATATTCATCGAACATATAATCTACCACCCTTTGGCGATAGACATCGCTCAAATCCACAAAATGGAAGGGAATACCTATCTTTTTGGCAACCATTTCGGCCACGAACTTATCCTCTTCCCACTCGCAGTCACCATGCAGAGTCCCTGTTGTATCATGCCAATTCTGCATAAATAGGGCAAATACATCATATCCTGCCTGCTTTAACAATAAAGCCGCCACACTTGAGTCAACCCCTCCGGATAATCCTACTGCTATTCTCATTTGCTAAAATTTTGGGCAAAGGTAATAAATTCCGCGCAACATGAACCGATTCAATTCAATGATTGATTCACAGGATGCCATATATGAGATTTTTATTTTCAAATTAAAGAATTATTCCTACCTTTGCATCGGGTAAGTCATATACGACCAGCTCCTGCTGAACTCCCCCAGGACCGGAAGGTAGCAAGGGTAGGTGGTTGTAGCGGTGCGATATATTAAGCTTACCCTTTTTTATTTCAGGTTGTCAAATATAAATGGCAGCAGAGAAGCCACTCCTTCAAATACTTGCACAACTTTTCCGCTTCCTGTCAATATTCTCATCTTTCTGCCTCCACGCTGTTCATACTCTGCAAGTACCTGTCTGCATGCTCCGCACGGATATGTCGGAGTAGGAAGCAATTGTCCATCTTTAAGAGCTATAATCGCTATGCTGTCAACAGATTGTTCCGGATATTTTGCACTCGCATAGAAAACAGCAACTCTTTCTGCACACAATCCCGATGGAAAAGCGGCATTTTCCTGATTGGAGGCCGATACAATCTCTCCATTATCAAGCCGTACCGCAGCACCTACATTAAACTTGGAATATGGGGCGTATGACCCTTTGGAGGCTTCTATTGCCGAATTTATCAATTGCGCGTCATTTTTATCCAATTGGTCAATAGACTCGTATTCAATATAATCTATACTTAAATGTTTCTGAACCATAATATCTTGGTTTTAATTGTCACAAATTTATTATTTTTGCATAAACAATCATAATTAAATGAAGTTTTTCGCATCTGTCATAGCACTTTTAGCGGTTTTTGCAGCTGCATCCCCTTCACTTCAAGCGCAAAAAACCACAAGAGGGGATTACATCTTGGAATATAAAGATATAGCCATCAGGCAAATGGAAATATCGGGTATTCCGGCAAGCATAATTCTTGCTCAGGCATGCCTTGAATCGGGAGACGGCAACTCCACTTTAGCACTCAAAGGGAACAATCATTTCGGCATCAAATGCCATGAATGGAAAGGAAAAAGCATCTATCATGATGACGACTTGAAAAATGAGTGTTTCCGCAAATATTCCAAAGCAGAAGAGTCATTCAAAGATCATTCGGATTTTTTAAGGTTCAGGGATCGCTACTCTTTTTTGTTCGACCTCGATCCAAAAGATTATAAGGGATGGGCTTATGGTTTGAAACAGGCAGGATATGCCACAAATCCGCAATATGCACAACTTTTGATAGGAATTATCGAAGAGTACCGATTATACCGATATGACTCTTTGGCGACCGATATTCCACCCTCACCTGCAGAAATTGAAATTTCAACGAGAATCCACCCCACAAAAGGAAGTCCTCTCTACAAAATTTCTCTTTACAGGGAGGTATTTACTCAGAATAATACAGCATATATCATTGCTAATGAATATGATACCTATTCATCATTGGCACGCGAATACAATTTGTTCACGAAAGAAGTCTTACGTTTCAATGATCTTGAACATGACCGTAAAATTGAACAGGGAACAATTGTCTATGTTGAGAGAAAAAAGAAACAAAGTGCTAAACACCTTGATAAACACGTATTTGAAGAGGGAGAAACCATGTACGGCCTATCACAGAGATTTGGCATCCGCCTCAAATACCTTTATAAATACAACAACTTACATATAGGCATGGAGCCTCAACCGGGCGAAATCATCAATCTCAGAAAAGTCAAAAAATGAAACCTAAAAAGATTATCCTATCTCTGACGGCATTGCTTGTCATTATAGCTGCCATTTTTGCATATCAGTATTATTCCGTATTTTACAAGCCGAATGTCAAATCGGACGGTGCCATTCTTAAAATATACAATGACATGGATTACAACACCGTGATGGAAGAAGTGATCGGACAATCGGGAAGTTTGAACAATTTCAGCCGGTTTGCAATCGCTGCAAAAGCCATGAAGTTGGAAAGTTCTTTCAAGCCCGGAATGTACAAGCTCCGGAAAGGGATGAACAACAAAGCCATTGTGAGGACTATTGCCAACGGGTGGCAGACTCCGACCAAACTTATTCTTCCGGGGCACCTCAACAGCTCTGAGAAACTCGCCTCATTTTTAGGAAATAAATTGGAGGCCGACTCTGCCGAGTTTATTGCATTTTTAAACAATTCCGATTTGAAGGCGAGCTACGGTTTCAATGATTTCACATTTCTGGGAATGTTCATCCCAAACACTTACGAAGTATATTGGACCATTTCGCCGACTGACTTTCTCGACAGAATGAAGAAAGAATATGACAATTTCTGGAATAAGGAGAGGACCGAAAAGGCTGAAAATATCGGATTGACCAAAGATCAGGTAAGCACCCTTGCCTCTATTGTCATAGAGGAGAGCAAATATGTTCCCGAACAACCGAGAATTGCCGGTGTATATATGAACAGGCTTAAAAAGGGAATGCCCCTGCAGGCCGACCCTACTGTCAAATATGCACAAAATGACCCGACATTGAGAAGAATTTTTAAATCTCACCTTACTGTCGATTCTCCATACAATACATACAAACATACGGGACTTCCTCCCGGTCCTATCACAATCTCCCCTATCAACGCCCTTGATGCAGTACTGAATTACGAGCATCACAACTATCTCTATTTCTGCGCAAGAGACACTTTTGACGGTCAACACAGCTTCGCCACGTCATATTCTCAGCACTTGAAGAATGCAAGAGCCTACCAGAAAGCATTTACAGAGAGGGAAAGATTGAAGACCAATTAATTATGACTTCCATCGCTTTATTAAATTCTTTGTCGTCTTCAATATTGATAACTCTGTAATAGCCTGTGGTTCCGAACAATGATCTGGCCACCAAAGCCTTGATTCTTACTTTGATTAATCTTTCCGAAGCAGAAGCCTGTTCGGCATTCAATTCGAGCCCTTTGCCTGACGCATACTCCAACAATCCATTATATAGCTGATTTCCAATATTATAGTTAACTTTAAACTTATCAAAGTCAGGAAAGGCACGTTTCAGACTGTCTCGATGTGAATCACAATAGTTGTTGATATATTCAGTCATATAACCGCGACCAATCAGAGCGGCATAATAACCCGTTATTCCGGCAGTATCTCTCGGAACAAATATATCGGGCATAATCCCACCTCCGCCATATACTGTACGACCTTTTATCAATGTCTTGTATTTCAAGGAGTCCGGAAAATGAATACTATCTTTCACAAAGCTCTCTCCCTTGGTATATCTCTCTAAAAACGACTTGTAATAATCATCTGCACGGCCGTTCTCGTAAGGAGACTGTATGACACGACCCGAAGGGGTGTGATACCTTGCAACGGTCAACCTTATCTGGGAACCGTCATCCATCTGATACATCTGCTGAACAAGTCCTTTTCCGAATGAGCGTCTTCCGATAATCACGGCCCTATCCCAATCCTGCATTGCTCCTGCAACTATTTCACTTGAAGATGCCGAATTTTCATCAATCAGAATGACAAGAGGCCCCTTCTTGTAGATACCGTTGCCTATTGCATACTGTTCACGTTTGGGACTGTTCTGTCCCTCCGTGTATAAAATCATTTGATCTTTCTCTAAAAACATATTGGAAATCTCAAGTGCTACATGTAAAAATCCACCCGTGTTGCCTCTCAGGTCGAGTATTACCCCTGCCGGATAGGTTTTGGACAACATGAGTGACTTGAGGATTTCAGACGTAGAGTTCATGGCAAATCTGCTGAGCTTTATATAAACCACCTGTGGGATCGGAAGGTATGCTGCATCAACGCTGTTCAACGGAATTTTACCTCTCACTACCGTAAATTGGAGAGTATCCGAAACTCTGTTTCTCAATATTTTAAGATTGACCTTGGTTCCGGCAGCGCCGCGCAAATATCCGAACACCCTGTCATTGGTAAGGGCCGGGCCGGAAATATATTCGTCATTAACCGCTATAATCTTGTCTCCGGCAAGTATTCCGACCGATTCACAAGGACCACCCTGAACAGGAGACTGAACGGTAAGAGTGTCATTGATTATTGCAAATTCTATCCCTATTCCCTCAAATGAGCCGTCTAATGGTTCATTCACACTCTCCACATCTTTGGCAGCTATAAATGCGGAATGAGGGTCGAGGTTGGAAAGAACATCCTCTATCGCCTTATCAACCATTTTTGAGGTATTGAGAGTATCAATGTAGTTCTGGTTGATATACAATATCGCTCTGCCGAAGCGCTCTATGTCACCCAGCACTTTCTGTCGAGACAGAGAGTCGCCATTTTGGGCAGATGCTCCAAGCGATACAGCCGATAAAAGGAGCATCAATACGAATTTTATGCAATTATTCTTCATTTGTGTCGTTTAACTTTTTCAACGGTACTTCAAATACCATACCCTCATTTGCTAAAAATGTATTGGGAAATATCTCTTTAGCTTCGTCAAGGAGTACATTAAGATCTTTGTATCTTGAAGAGTAATGACCGATGACGAGTTTCCCTGCTCCGGCTTCAACAGCTATGCCGGCTGTCTGCTTTGCAGTGGAATGATTGGTCGCCTTGGCCATCTCTGCCATATTTTCAGCAAAAGTAGCCTCCATAAAGAGCAGATCCACCCCTTTTATCCATTGGGGAAGTTTGGCAAATGGAGCTGTATCAAAGCAATATGCTGCCGAACGTCCAATGTACGGAATATACGTATAATCCTCACATTTAAGTATTTCACCATTGTCGCGAGTCACATCCCCCCCTTGTTTAAACTGCGCCATTTCTCTCAATGTCAACTGATTAGGCTCTATTTTCCATTTGATTATATTCGGCTGAGGTTCTTTCTCTTTGAAAAGAAATCCGTATGTATCTATTCTGTGATTCAGCGGAAATGTACTTATCTCCACACTTTTTGACTCAAATATTTTAGTAGGTTCCTTATAATCAAGGACTTCATGATGAATTTCAAATTTCACCCCCTCTCCGAAATGGGAAAGGAAAAAAGCCAGAATCGATGCAAAATCTTTTGGTGCATAAATAAACAGTTCGGCTGTCCTCCCGAGAAGCGACATGGTGGAGAGAAGCCCGAAAATTCCAAATACGTGGTCTCCGTGAAGGTGAGAGATGAAGATGTTGTCGATTTTGGAGAAAGAGATACCGCACCGGCACAACTGTACCTGGGCACCTTCACCGCAATCGACTAAAAACAAACGCCCATGTATGTTGAATACGTGGGCGCTTGGATATCTGTAAACATTGGGGTGAGCCGAGGCCGTCCCCAATGTTGTAAGTGTAAATTCCATCAATAATTACTCTTTTTCCTGATTTTCCATTTCACTCTTAAGAGCAGCTAATTCGGAAATATCGCCCAAAGTGGTCTTTTCCAGATTTGCTTTCAATTTCTTAACAGCCTTTTGAGTAGTATTGGCTTCTGAATCTTTTTCCTTTTCTTCTTCTTTCCTTGATTCTTCAAACAATCTCGTATGAGAAAGGACAATCTTCTTGTTTGATTTGTTGAATTCGATTACTTTGAAAGGAAGTTTTTCGTCAACCTTTGCTGTAGTACCGTCTTCTTTAACAAGATTCTTCATCGATACGAAACCTTCAATGCCATATTCCAAAGCGACTGTAGCGCCCTTATCGACAAAAGCAACAATAGTGCCTTCATGAACGGAACCTACTGTAAATATCGTTTCAAATACGTCCCAAGGGTTTTCTTCAAGTTGTTTGTGTCCAAGGCTCAAACGACGGTTTTCCTGATCCACTTCCAAAACTACAACTTCGAGAGAATCACCGATTGAAGTAAATTCTGAAGGATGTTTGATCTTCTTGGTCCAAGAAAGGTCGCTGATGTGAACAAGTCCGTCAACACCCTCTTCAAGCTCTACGAATACACCGAAATTGGTAAAATTGCGAACTGTTGCAGTGTGTTTAGAGTTAATAGGATATTTTTCAGCGATAGTTGCCCATGGATCCGGTTTAAGCTGCTTGATGCCGAGAGACATTTTTCTTTCTTCTCTGTCGAGAGTAAGAATGCAAGCCTCAACTTCTTCACCCACTTTCAAGAAGTCCTGAGCACTTCTCAAGTGAAGTGACCATGACATTTCGGAAACGTGGATAAGACCTTCAACACCCGGCTGAACTTCGATAAATGCACCGTAATCGGCGATTACGACTACACGACCTTTAACTTTATCACCAACTTTGAGGTTAGGATCGAGAGCGTCCCAAGGATGAGGGCTCAATTGTTTAAGACCCAATGCAATTCTCTTCTTTGTATCATCAAAGTCAAGAATAACGACATTGATCTTCTGGTCAAGTTGAACGACCTCTTCAGGGTGATTGATTCTGCCCCAAGACAAGTCTGTAATATGGATAAGACCATCGACACCGCCAAGATCGATGAATACACCGTAAGAGGTGATATTCTTAACTGTTCCTTCAAGTATCTGACCCTTTTCAAGTTTGCCGATGATGTCTGCTTTCTGAGCTTCAAGTTCAGCTTCGATAAGAGCTTTGTGTGAAACGACAACATTACGGAACTCGTTGTTGATTTTGACAATCTTGAATTCCATGGTCTTGTTTACAAATACATCGTAGTCTCTGATAGGTTTGACGTCAATCTGTGAACCTGGCAGGAATGCTTCGATTCCGAATACGTCAACTATCATACCGCCCTTAGTACGGCATTTGATGTAACCCTTAACGATTTCGTCTTTTTCACAAGCCTCGTTAACTCTGTCCCAAGAGCGCATAGAGCGTGCTCTTTTGTGAGAAAGAATCAATTGACCTTTTTTATCTTCAGCGTTTTCTACATACACTTCAACTTTATCTCCTACTGCCAATTCTGGATTGTAGCGGAATTCGTTGATACTGATAACACCCTCACTTTTGTAACCTATATTGACAATAACTTCTCTTTTGTTGATTGCCATTACGGTACCTTCAACCACTTCATTTTCACTTACGCGTGAAAGTGTCTGGCTGTAACTGTCTTCTATGGTTGCCAAATCGGCATCATAGTAATTTTCTTTTTCAAATGCATCCCAATCAAATTTGTCGGGATCAACAGAAGCATTGCTTTTTCTGTTTGACTGAGCTGCAGGAGCGATTTCCTCAGCTTCTTCAGCGAAAGATTCAAGAGTTTCTTTAGGTTTGCGAACCTCTTCAACTTGATCTTCTGCCTCAAGGTTGTTTTTACGTTCTTTTGTCATTTTAAATAATTAGTTTAATAACAAGTAGTTAGACTTTATTTGTAATCCCGCTTTATCGGGCGCGCAAAATTAATCACTATTTATATGAATTGCAAATATTTGTTCTATTCCTATTTTAAATATATTTATTAACTTTGTGTGACTAAACTGACAACTATGTATTCTGTATCCGAGCAAAAGGGAAAGCGATTTCCAAAAAGTTTCTGGGTTTCCATCGTCATGGAGTTCTTTGAGAGGGGGTCCTACTACGGTATGATGTCCGTTCTCTCCGTCTTTTTAGTGCTAAGTACAAATGAAGGAGGGCTTGCTTTCAGTAAAGAGCAGGCAGGAGCAATTCTCGGCACCATTCCTCCCCTTCTATACTTTCTTCCCATAATTGGCGGTGCGATTGCCGACAGATACGGATATCGCAAGGTCCTTTTCTTTGCATTTACCTGCATGTTAGTGGGATATGCATGTACAGGACTGTCTCACAGCTATATCCCAGTCTTTGCATCACTATTGCTCATGGCAGTCGGTTCGGGATTTTTCAAGCCTGTAATTTCGGGGACCATTGCCAAAAGCACAAATGAATCCAATTCCGGTCTCGGATTCGGCATATTCTATTGGTCCATCAATCTGGGAGCATTCCTCTTTCCATTAATTTTGATACCTATACTGAAATCATATTCATATAGTTACATATTTTTTATGTCGGCAGCCATAGCTGTCGTTCTGCTGCTCATCAATACCTTTGTATATAAGGAGCCGCGAAGAGTCGAGAGTTCCAAACCTCTATCGGAAGTATTTAAGGAGATGATACTTGTGCTCAAAGATTGGAAATTTCTGCTGATGATAGTATTGTACTCGGGATTCTGGATTCTCTATTTTCAGATGTACGGAACAGTGCTCTGGTATGTCAATGACTTTATGGATATGGCCCCTATAGACAAGGCTGTCAATTCGTTTTTGGGGATATTTACGGATAATCCTTCATGGCACTTTGATGTAGAGCATGTTACAGTAGTCAATGCCGGTGTCATCATCTGCTTTCAACTGATAGTCTCCAAGATTGTGCAGAAGGCCAAGGCCTTACCTACCATGATAACCGGTATTGGGTTCGGTACACTCGGCATGGCTATTCTCTCTTTCTCATCATCACCATGGATATTCATAATAGGTATAATGACTTTCACTTTCGGAGAGATGGTAACCCATCCGAAGTTCATATCATATATAGGTATGATTGCCCCCTCGGACAAGAAAGCCCTCTACATGGGGTATTCGTTCCTATACGGGGTAATCGGCAGCAGCATTGGAGGATTTCTCGGCTCAAAGCTATATGTCAAATATGTTGATACACTCAATCAACCCTCAACATTGTGGCTTATATTCGCTTCAATCGGAGTATTCAGCATGATAAGCCTTATTTTGTATAACAGATTCCTTGCACCAAGACAAAAATAGACACATAACACACAAAATATTTTTATATGAAGCATTTATTATTATTCATTCTTGGACTTACAGTCCTTTCGTCTCACTTAACCTACGGACAAGACATTGAATATCAGCAACCTCCAAAAGAAGTTATAGAAATTGTGATGGCAAAGCCAATGCCAACCACACTCTTCAGCTACGGATATGGGAAAGCCGTAGTACTTCAAAGAGATTGCGCACTCGTTCCTCTTAAGAAACTTGCCGATGATGAACTCCGTATCGGAGGCCTCAGAATCAATCCCGACAACTTCAGCGAGACAAGAGGATCATTCAGCAACAGCCTGTATCTGATGGATGTAGCTACGGGAAAAACCACACAGATCGGAAACATGCCTGAAAATGCCGAAATCAAAGAAGTTCAGTGGTCCCCTTCGGACAAATACTTCTGCTTCCTGAATGTTACTGAAAAAGAGGTTGAGCTCTATCGCGTGGATGCCACTGCTGCGGAGCCCCGTGCCGAAAAAATCAACACACTTAAGGTAAATTCGATATTCGGATCCGCATATACATTTATAGATGATGAGACTATTATTTATAAAAGCGTTCCTGCAAATATAAAAGAGGCTCCTGTAAAGACTCTTCCTTCAGGCCCTGTTGTACAAGAGAGCCTTGGCAAAAAGAAGGCTTTGAGAACAACTCAGGACCTTTTGACATCCCCTTACGATGCTGTATTGTATGACTACTATTGCACATCAGTTTTTGCCGTATTTTCTCAGGAAGGGACAAAAACCATCGGAAAGAATGCAATTTTCAGATCATATAATATGTCTCCTGACCGTCAGTATATGATGGTGACTACCGAACACAGACCTTACTCATATATGGAAGGACACAACTCCTTTACGAGCAAACTCGAAATATGGGACATCAACGGCAACAATATCAAGATGTTGAGAGACGGAACCATAAAGAAGGATGACGATGGAGACAAGGATGATAAAGCTCCTGAAGAGCCTTCAAAGAGCGGTTATTCATGGAGAGCCGACAAGCCGGCAACTCTGACATGGATTGAATCGGACAACGGTGAAGGAGAGATGATGGGAAGATTCGGAATGATGACTCCTGCAGACGATGACAAAGACAAAGAGAAGGACAAACCTGAAAAGACCTATACATCAAGACTATATCAGTGTGACGCTCCTTTCAATTTTGAAGACAAGGTGCTCGTACTCAATCCTGAATACAGACTTGGTCAGATTACATGGGGAAACGACAAAATCGCGGTTTACACAGATATGTCCTCAAAACAGAAGCTTAGAAGAACCATCACTTTTGTCCCTTGTGACACCCTTGCCAAACGAAATATTCTGTTTACAGAGAGTACCGATACCGACACTTTGGGCAACTTCCCTGTATATGGCAAGATTTACACGGTTCGCAACCAATACAATTCACGGGTGATGTACATCGACAAAAAAATATCGTACATCTATCTTGCAGATACAAAGAGACCGGATGAAAATGGTGACCAGATGTCATTTATCGACAAACTTACACTAAAAAACGGCAAAATCGAGAACTTGTGGATGGGTGCTGCTCCATATCAGGAAAGAGTGATTGCTATTACCGATTTTGCAAAACTCAAATTCATCTCTGAAAGACAGTCTCGTACGGAAGTTCCGAACTACTATGTTGTTGACGTCAAAGGTAAAAAGAGCAGACAGATAACATTCTTTGAAAATACGATGCCGATTATGGACGGTATCACCAAACAATTTGTAACCTACAAGAGGGATGACGGATTGACCCTTTGTGCCAATCTTTATCTTCCTGCAGGTTACGATAAAGAGCGAGACGGCAAACTTCCCGTATTGATGTGGGGATATCCATACGAATACAAATGTTTTGCCGAAGCTGAAAAGGTAAGGCCACCGAGATATAACTTCGTAAGACCTAATTATGGCTCAGCAATTGTATGGGCCACACAAGGTTATGCTATTTTAGACGGATTCTCGATGCCGATCGTTGCAAGCGACAAAGACAAAGAGCCTAACGATGTTTTCATCTCTCAATTGGTGATGAACGCCGAAGCAGCCATCAACTTTGTCGATTCCATCGGAGTCGGAGACAGAGACAGAGTAGCGGTAAGCGGTCACTCTTACGGCGGCTTCATGACAGCTAATTTATTGGCTCACACTAAGTTATTTAGGGCAGGCATAGCACGTAGCGGTGCCTATAACAGAAGTCTGACACCTTTCGGATTCCAAAGTGAAAGAAGAAATTATTGGAAAGCCAAAAGTATCTATGACACCATGTCTCCATTTACTTATGCAGACAAGCTTAAAACCCCTATTCTATTGATTCACGGACAAATGGACAACAATTCCGGCACATTCCCGATTCAATCCGAAAGACTGTATCAGGCACTTGTGGGACTTGGAGGAACTGCACGTTATCTTCAGCTCCCATACGAAAGTCACGGATATTCTGCCATAGAAAATGTCCTCCACATGGTTTACGAAACAGGCAGATGGCTTGACACCTACCTGTCGAAAGAGGCGGTAGAAAAAGCCAAGGCCAAAGAGAAAAAATAGGCAGAAAGAGCCGAAAAAGCAGGCAGAGGAAATAAATAACAGGTCCCTCTGCACCGATTTTACAGGGTTCTATCGTCATCCATGACTTTGCGGCGGCTGTTTTTGACACTTTCCTTAAATCTTCCGAAAGTATATGTAACACTCAATGAAAGTACTCTGCCTCGATGTTCAGTCTCTGTATAATCATAAAAATCCTCTGTCTGCTTCTCATAAGTAAAAACCTCCGTTTTCTTCCAAGGGGTAATTGCATTAAGAGATATTTTCCAATTTTTGCCAAGACTCTGAGTCAGAAATAAAAATGTCGTGACAGCATTATGCACTGATTTGGTCTGTGCTTCGTCATTATCCATAAAAGGTGTAGTATATTGAAGTATCCCAGAGAGATATGCCCCCTTCCACAAGCCTGCATTGACAGATAGAACAGCTCTCGGAGACCAATATGCATTTACCTGATTATCATAGTAATATATATTACGACTCATCATGCAGCTAAGTGAGAAAGAAGAACTCCGGGTGGGCATATAATTCATACGCATAATGCCCATGAGCCTCTCTCTCTTCCCGATATTCTGATATGTGGAGACATACACACCATCATCTCTCACATTACCTATCCGCTGGACAAGTTTATCAAAGAAACTGTACCCTACATCTAAAGTCATGTCAAATTTACTTCCGAAATAATAAGTGTATTTCAATGACGAAAAGTACATGGTTGTATTGGTCAGATTGGGATTGCCGACCTTGATATAGTTAGGAGACAACTCCTCTTCGTATGGGTTCAGATAGCTGATATCGGGTCTGAACACCCTGTTTGTCAATGTCAACATTATATTTGACTTTGGGGCAGGCCTGTAAGTAAAGAATATTCTCGGCAAAAATGCCCAGTAATTCTTTTTGAGGGGAGAATCGGCAAAGTGAATATCGTCCGAAATATTCTCTATCGAAACCTGGGCAGAGAGAGATATTTTATTCTTTATCAGTGTATAATTTCCGGTGAACGAAACAATATCTTCGTAATAATTCAAGGCAGAAACGTCATTCAGGACACTTTCATAATATCGATTGACATACTTGGCAGTCAAAAAACAAGATTGCCCCTTTGACAAAGGTGTATAATAGTCGAGTGCAGCCACATTTTCCCTGTTTTTCAAATTGTTTTGAGTATCGGAGAAGGTCGATTGTCCATTAATAAGATTATGCTCTGTATAATCGTACAACTTCTTCATGCCTGAATAATCATATTTGTAGGTTGCCGTGAACAATCGCCCCGGTCTGGATGCAAACGAGTGCTGATAGCTCAACTCTCCGTTCATTGTCAAGTTATCGGAAGAATTGGAAGTCATGCTATTGGTCTTTGTGACCACTTCATTGGCAATGTTTCTGTATTCATCATTGTAATTGATGGTATTTGCACTCTTTTGGGGGTTGGCGCTGAAAGAAGCGCTTATCAGATTATTGTCTGTGATAGTGTAACTCGCTTTTATCCCCATAGAGTGACCATCACGCCTTGTCCGTGATTCCGAATAACTTTCAAGGAAATGGTTCGTTTCATCGGAATAGTTGGTCATCTTTCTGTGGCTCTTTTCTCCCAGAGGATCATCATAAAAAGAATATGCGTATTTCAGATTATAGATAAACTTGTTGATTTTGGAAGTCAGAGCGGCACTTGCACGATAATTATTGTCAATTCCGGCATTCGCGGAAATAGTTGCAGCAAAGCCATCAGGCAAAGAAGATTCTGTAACAATATTGATGACAGCATTCTGCCCGGCATATTTTCCATCGGGAGTGGTAATAAGCTCTATCTGCTTCAGCTGGGATGCCTCAAGTACCTTTGCCACATATTGATTGGCTTCAGACAGCAGAAGGCTCTCCTTTCCGTTTATCACAATGGAAAATCCGCTATCGCTCCCCATCACCTTTATCTGATCTGTCGTTTTATCTATCTCTACAAATGGTATCTTGTCGAGAACAGTCAGAACACTTGATTTTTTAGCAGAAGGATCTTTAGAAATATCATATATCAACCTGTCAGATTTTGCTTTTATCGGAGAGGCGGCAGCTTGAACCACAGAGGCATCAAGTACCTCACTTTCAATCATTTTAAACTGTCCTAATTTTTGATTCGGAGATGTAATGGTCACACTGAAAATACCATCCTTGTACCCCACGTATGAAATCACTATCTTATATTGTCCGGAGGCAATGTCGCGTAAGGTAAATGTTCCACTGTCAGTGCAGCGAGTGTAAGAGGCAACCTTCCCCTCTTTTGATGTCAAAGCTACATACGCAAAAGGCAGCGGCTCGTCATCACTTCCGACCACCTTCCCCGATAAAAGATTTTCACTTTGCGCATACCCCTGAACAACACTAAAAAGCAGACACAAAGTGAAACCTATTTTAAGCAAATTGAGTGTAAGCCTATTCATAACCATTTTATTATTCGACAAATATACGCAATAATAATAATAATAATAACCAATTTTATCTCGACAAGTCTTTAATTTCTGCTGTCTTCCTAAGTGACCATTTTTCACCGAATGTCATCAATACATTCGGATAGTGAGTTTGTTCCATCTTTCTGAGAGTCATCCAATACGCTTCCCTATGATCAATAGAGTGTTCAAGCTCGTTTTCATGTCCCGTAATCACGTATTTCGGATTGAAACCCGCTATGGTCTCCTGCAGTTTCATTGTCCAGCAATTTATCAGCAGCACATCTGTCTTATAACTCTCCCTGAGGTGCGAAATCCATTCGATATCCTGAGAATTATACTGATCTCCCGTATGGGCGACAGACATCCCTTCTGAAAATGTGATATGATAGATGTTGTTCGGCATGTCATCCTGATGGCCGGGAATTATTTTCAGGGAGACCTCCTTTACCCCGACAGGATCTGTATCAGCCCATGTAAAAACATTCTTCCCCTCCTGCTTGAACAATTGTGCCACACCTGCATCGAAATGATCCCCATGACTATGCGTAATCAGCAACAAATCACAGCAATCGGCAATTCTACGTATAAGCGTATCACTGATAAAATGCCTGCCGGTGGCACCACCTCCGCGAATCAGATCAATTGCAACGGTAGCTGAACTGCTTCTTAAAATAAATCCGTCATTGTACATCTTGTATATCCACAACTCGTCATTTTGCGGTGCAGGGCCGTTTTCCAACTGTTCGGCAACCTGAGTAAACCTCCTTTTAAAGAAATCGAAGAGTACCTGCGATTTGTCATTTGAGGTATCATGCAATAGCATATCGAGAGTAATCAGTGCATTGCGCCTTGCCACATTACATTGAACCTCCGGAGGATAAGCCGCCAGAGCCTGTTCTACAGCCTCGAAAGCCTCACGAGCCTGATTGTCCAGGTAATTCCGAGGATTACCCCAATAAATATAGTCTTGAGCGGACAGAGCCGCTTTATCGCAAATCATCATGGCAATTACAGCCATAATTGTCAATACAAATTTTCTCATAGGAATCCGAAATTTTATCATGTACAAAGATAATTTTTTTATTCCATCTGAAAATAAAACAATTATATCATCGGTCATAGATTATTCGATTGTCCATCATCAATTATAAATTCATTAAAATAATAGACACAAATATTTGCGTGTATTATTTTTTCACTATATTTGCAGTGAAATTAACAAAGAAAGCGGGTAATCTTGAGTTTAAAATATTCGGATTATTTTTGAACATCATTAGACAGTTGTTTTTAAAGTAGGTAATATAATTGTATAGTGTATAATAAGTAAATCAAAAACACTGTTTAATGCAATCCTTTTAAGTACAAAGAAAATTGTGTGTTAATAGTACTAAGGGATAGACAAGAGGGGTAATTCTGTGAAGAATTATCCCTCTTTTAATTTGAAATATCACCGTGATGTGTTTCAAATCGCCTCCCGAAGTGCCTCATTCATGGAGTATTGATAACTTTTTTGAAAAATTTTCTGTTTTAGAGTTGCTTTCATGTCGGGTGTCGTATTACTTTTTTGCATTTGTCGATTATATTGTTTATATTTGTTTGTTAAGTCATTGTTAACAAATTAAATTATCATTATCATGAAAATCAGATCATTTGTCCTTTTTGCCCTTGCAACTATGTTGTGTGCAGGGTGTTATGATGATACTCAGCTGAAGACCGATATTGCCGATCTTCAAGGCAGGGTGACTGCCATCGAGAATTGGTGCACCACGGCCAACAGCCAGATAAGTGCCCTGCAGTCATTGGTTCAGGCTCTTGAAGAGAAAGATTATGTGACAGGAGTTGCCCCTCTCGCTGACGGAACAGGCTATACCATCTCATTTACAAAGAGTAAACCTGTCACCATCAAGCATGGAGAGAAAGGCGACAAGGGAGACAAAGGCGATGATGCCATCGCTCCCGTCATAGGTGTGGCTCTCGATACAGACGGCAACTATTATTGGACAGTAAAGATAGGTGCAGCAGACCCTGTATGGATGCTCGATGCTGACGGCAACAAGATACGCACCACCGGAGACAACGGTAAAGATGCCGTTTCACCTCAGGTCCGTATCAACTCCGCAACCAATATGTGGGAGATAAGCGTTGACGGAGGTGTTTCATGGGTCAGCACAGGTGTTGCAGCAACAGGTGCCACGGGAGCGGCAGGGGTTTCTCCGCAAGTGCGAATCAACTCTGCTACAAATACATGGGAGATTAGTGTTGACGGAGGTGTTTCGTGGACAGGTACAGGCGTTGCAGCGACAGGTGCCACAGGAGCGGCAGGAAAGGATGGAAAAGACGGAAAAGACGGTTCTTCACCTGTCGTCTCAGTGAAGCTTTTCACAGATGGCAACTATTATTGGACCATCAACGGCGAATGGCTGATTGTCGATGGA
>JAQUBZ010000023.1 GCA_028686425.1 Bacteroidales bacterium
CCTGATTTAATTTTTCACTCAGACAGAGGTGTTCAATATGCCTGTGAAGCCACTGTTAGACAATTAAAATCTTTAAGTATAATACAAAGTATGAGCAGAAAAGGGAATTGTTGGGATAATGCTGTCGTAGAAAGTTTCTTTAAAACACTTAAAGTGGAATTGATATATGGTAGTAAAAAACTGAATTATACAGAAATGGAATCTGCAATATTTGAATATTTAGAAGTGTGGTATAATAAAAAAAGAAGGCATTCTACACTTCATAATCTTACAATTGAAGAATATTGGGATGAATATTATAAACAAAATAAATTAATTAATGTGGCTTAACTTTTTGTACCAATAAAGTTTGCAATTCCAATAACACCCTGCACACAACAGAGTTGCAAGGGCAAAAAGGACAAGTGACTTAATTTTCATGATAATGATAATTTAATAATAATCTAAGTTGTTAAATAATGGCGACACACACGAAATTACCCATCGGGTCGCAAATCTACATATATAAGAGAGAAAAAGTGCCATTTGGTACTATACAAAACAGAAAAACTTTTCAAAAAGTTATCAACACCCCCGTTGCAGGCACTTCTGGAGGCGATTTGCTTTTTTGAAAAAATGGAGATAGAATACTGAATTTCCAGCCGAATTCAATCACGAATTGCAACTGTGGACGCTCATCAGATTCGTTCCAGAAGGGATGAATCTCCATAACTCAGAAACCTGAAATCATTGGCAAGGGCAAAGTCGTAAAGAGAGTGCCACGATTCGCCGATAAACGCAGCAATAAGCAGCAAAAGAGTACTTTGAGGCTGGTGAAAATTAGTCACGAGAAAGCGTACCACTCTATATTTGTAGCCCGGAACAATAATTATACGAGTTCTTGAGATAAGAGACTCTATTGCATTATCATTCATATATTTAATAAGAGCTGAAACTGACTGTTCCAACGTATAATCATACCCCTCTTTGCGATACGGCTCCCACTGCTCTACCACCCCCGGAACCCCTTTTTCAATACATTGCACTCCCATAAAATAGAGTGATTCTAAACACCTTGTGGATGTGGTTCCTACAGCGATTATCGGCTTTTCAGCATAGTTAAGCAGGCTCTCTAAAAAACATTTTGAGACTGAAAACGGCTCGCTGTGCATCGTATGATCCTCGATGAACTCGCTTTTTACGGGCAGAAAAGTCCCGGCCCCGACATGGAGACAAAGAGATTCCCTCTTTATACCTATATTATCTATATCATTCAATTCCCTCTCGGTAAAATGGAGACCTGCCGTAGGTGCTGCCACAGAGCCCTCTTTTTTAGCATAATAGGTTTGATATCTGACATAATCTATAGGCTGCGTATCCCGCTTCAGATATGGTGGAATGGGAATCCGCCCACAAACTTCCATTACTTTTGAAAACGACATGCCATTCTCCCACGTAAACTCCACAATCGCCGAATTAGCACTCCTCTCAATCAATTCAGCCTTAAGACCAATCTCGCTGCACATTCTATATAGGCTATTATCTTCATTGTCAGAATGTTCAAAAGCATTCAACAGTGACAATTTCCCCCCTTTCCACCTCTTGATATTGCCAACAATCACCTTCCATCGGCATTTTTGGGTCTGAGCAAAACACACCTGATAGTCTGACGGCATGTCGGGCTCTAAACAAAAAATCTCAACAACAGCACCCGTATCACGCTTGAAGAGCAATCTCGCCGGTACAACCTTAGTATTGTTAAACACCATAAGCGCATCTTTTGGAAGATACTTTGATATATCGGTAAATCGAGAGGCTGTAAACTGTCGGTTTACAGAATTGGTATAGACAAGCAATTTTGAATCGTCACGATTGGCAAGGGGATACTTTGCAATTCGTGCTTCAGGCAAATTATAGGTATAGTCCTGTATTCGTATTTTTTCGGCCATTTTAGACACTTTCGTTAAAAATTGATGCAAAGATATACTAATGTTTCAATCATTGAAATTTGAATTTTGTAAACAATCCAATAATTTACATTTGTAATCAATTTAGTTTACAAATGTTTACAAGACAAAACAATTTGACTGCTTTACAAATGTAATCATAAAAATCTATACCGATTGAAGCTCGCTAAGGTATAAGGATATAACTTAAATTTATAACTAATTATTAAAAACATAAGTGATTGAAATCCAGATAATTATTATATATTATATAAAGTATTTTATGGTTAGATTTGTAAAATATCGGCTTTTAGAGGCCATTTATTCTGTATTTTATAGTTATTTACTTTATAATCATCATTATTCCAGATATTTATAATAATTATATCAAGTATTACTACTTTTCATTACCCGTTTTAAACATTTACAAACACTTAAAACGACTTCGGGTCACTCTGTTTACAAATGTAAATTGAAATATTCTGCAAATTATTTACAAAAGTTATCAATATAATGATTACATTTGTAGCAATTAAAGTTTACAATTATGAATAAGCGAATTCAGCGATTTTTAGAGCTTGAAGACCTGACTCCTGCAAAGTTTGCAGACATAATGGGAATTCAGCGATCAAGTGTCTCCCACATTCTGGCAGAGCGGAACAAACCGAGTTTTGATTTCATCGAAAAGATGCTTCTCAAATTTCCGAACATAAATGCAGAATGGCTCATCCTCGGAAAAGGCAGACCTTACAAAGAAACGTACCCTCGTCCCGAACTTGTGGCAGCTCATTCTGAAAATACAATTTACCGTCAGGACGTTTCTGCTTCTCGTCTGGAACCAATCAATTCCGGTCAGAATGGTACAACTCCGACTCTGGAACCAATCAATTCCGGTCAGAATGGTGCAACTCCGACTCAGGGACCAATCACATTCCGCAAGGATGGTGCAACTCCTGCTCAGGAAATATCCTCATCCCGCATGGAATCTGCAATGTCACGTCAGGAACCCAACTCCCACCGGGAACCTGCAATTCCCTCGACAAATCGAATTTTTTCGGAGGAAACCCCTATTTTTGAGGCAGACAACAACTCTCACGCTAATTCCAGAGATACGGCAATACGTGATTTATTTTCACAAGATTGTGAAAATAAGGAAATTAGCATAAAAAACAGTGCTTCATATCCTCGCGAGAATCGAATATTTGACGAAAAGAGTGGCAATCATGAAGAGTATCAACCCCAGAAAGAGGATAATTCGGACATCATGACCGCAGCCGAAGCCGCAGCCGCAGCCAATATGGATGGACACACTATTGAAAAGAGAGATGAAAAGCGAATTGAAAAACGAGATGATAAGAGAGATGAAAACATAATTGATAAACGAGATGATAAGCGAATTGCCAGAATTACCGTATTTTATAGTGATGGAACATTTGAAGAGCGATAATACATTTAGCTGCCAATCTCGTCAACTCGCAAGCACCCCGGCAAGGCAACAGGATGCGGGGTTGGAGACGAGCCTTCACACATTAGTATGTCAATTCGCAAGCACACAGCCCAAGTTTAAGCGGTGAAAAGAGTGAGCGAAGAGTCTGACGCGCTGTGTGCAACACTCTCATTATTTAAACGGTAACACGATTAGCCTTGATATTGCGCTCGATAGTATCTATCAAGATACCGGACTGCAAAGGCTTTGAGATATAGTCATTGAACCCTCTCGACTTAATCAATCGCCTGTCATTCTCATAAGCATACGCCGTAACGGCAATAATAGGAACATTACTATCAATACTCCTTATAATCTCAGTTGCCTGATACCCATCCATATTCGGCATCTTTATATCCATAAGGATGGCGGAAATTTCACCGGCATGATCTTTATAGATATTTATGACCTCTGCACCATCATTGGCTCTAAGCAGCCTGTACTTACCTTTCAACAGAACGGTATAAAGCATGTAATTATCATTAATGTCTTCAGCAACAAGAAGAATAGATTCCTTTTGAGGCAATTCCTGCGGCTTTTCCTCCTTGAAATCCTTTTTAAATTCAAATTTTTCGTAGTGTTCCATATCTTTAGGTGTCATTTTGATAATCTTATTATAATCAAGTGTAAACCAGAACAATGAGCCCTTATTGACTTTTGACTCTACACCGATTTTACCGCCCATCTTGTTAACAATAGTCTGACATATTGAGAGACCGAGCCCCGTCCCTACTTTGAATGAATCAAGTTTGACAAATCTGTCAAAAATAACATTTGTCTTATCGGCAGGAATACCTGACCCCGTGTCCTGAACATATAATTTCAAATCACTGCCAACTCTCTCATATCCAATGGTAATAGTACCGCTGTCGGTAAATTTGACAGCGTTCGACACAAAGTTGGTCAGAACCTGATTAATCCTGTCCTTTGAAGAATAAACAATAATCTTGTCGTAATAGTTGCTCACAACAACATTTATCGGACGTTTTTCATTGGTAATTCTCAGTCTCAGCGCATTGGCCACCTCGTTAATCAACTGGTTCAAATCGAAATCGACATTGATAAAATCAAGAGTATTGGACTCGATCTTGGACAAGTCGAGAATATCTCCAATCAGCTGCAGCAGCAAACTATTGTTACTCTTGATGATATTCATGTAGTTGTTTCTCTCTTTAACATCGTCACTATCAGCCAGCAATTCACTGAATCCGACAATTGCATTAAGAGGTGTCCTGATTTCATGGCTCATATTTGCAAGAAATGCAGATTTCAGCCTGTTGGACTCTTCGGCAGCCTCCTTTGCGGCAATCAATTCTGAAGAAGATTTACGCAGGATGGCATTGTATTTTTTAGTTTTGATACTGCTATATGTAAAAAATATCAGAATAATGACCAACAACACTACCAAACCTATCAAAAAGACGAATGCCAGCTTATTCTGCTCATAAAATGTCGGAGGAACGTTGATATATCTCGAATCACGTGGAAGATACAATCTGTTTATCTTCTTTTCCAGAAGTACATTGTTGTCAAACACATACTCATTTGGAAGAGTAGTCAGGAAGTTCTGGCTCGTATCCCTTATCAGATTATACGCATCCCTCGCCATGGCCCTTCCAAAATTGGAATATTTCGGGACAATCCCGCCTATCGCCCACTGTCCGATACCTGTAGATGAAAGTGAGAACACCGGAACTTTAGGGACAATACCCCTCATCATAAATATCGCATCACTCAGATAGAACCTTTCATCAATATCTATTCTCCATGCCCCAAGTAAAATCGCCGTATTTTCAGGAAGATTATATAATCTGTCCTGAACTTCAAAAAACGACATCTGTCGTCCATCGAGCAATATGAGATTCATATCGGGATAATACTGCTTCATCTGATTGAAAACAAGGGCCTGCATGGTGAGACCGCCATAACTGTTATCGGATATAAAGACTATATTCTCGGTACCGGGATACAGCTTCTTTATAAGTTCAATATTGCTCTTGACATCATACTCGTATATATATCCCCCCTTCAGAAAATGGAAATCGGTGGATTTACGGACATCCACGTAATCAGGCTGCCATGTGGCGACATCAATGGTCTGATCTTTGGGAATCAGCACCACATTGCAACTTACGCTGCCGCAAACCACGGGAATGTCGTCTATCAACGATATATCCTGGGATAGATACGAAACGAAAGCCTCTTGTCCGAGCAGAATGACAAGCTTGGGCTTTCCGCCTTTAAAGTTACTGTTGAGAATATCCCTCATCCTCTCTTTCCATGCGAAGAACTCGTTGTTGCTCTTGCAGTTCATGTTCTCAATGGAGATGGTGCATGTGCCGCCGAGAGACTTGTATTCGGCAATGAAGTCTGAAATGGTGTTGTATATTCTTGAGGCGTCGGGATTATAAGACGTAATAGCCAATATTTTGGAATTATTGTCTTGCGAATATACAGATGTAAAAACCGCAAACAGCAGAAATACTGCAGCTATAACTTTAGTTACATAAAACTTCATCCCCTTGTTATTAAAACAAACACTAAAATAGGTATTTTTTATTTATATTACAAATTAATGTTAATTTTGTAATATGTATAAGACTATCATCAGACCCCTATTATTTTCATTTTCAGTGGAAAATGCGCATATGCTCACTTTCCGTCTGCTGAGAATGCTCAGATACATTCCCGGAGCACAGTCCATAGTCAGGGCCATGTTCAGAGTAAAGACTCCCGATCTCGAAAGGGAAATTTTCGGAATAACATTTAAGAATCCTGTCGGAATAGCGGGAGGACTTGACAAGAATGGAGAATATTACAACGATCTCGCCAATTTCGGGGTGAGTTTTGTAGAGATAGGATCCCTCACTCCCAAAAGTCAGAGCGGCAATCCCAAACCGAGATGTTTCAGGCTTGTCGAAGATGAAGCCATCATCAACAGATTCGGCATCAACAACAACGGTGTGAAATATGCTGTCAATCAGCTTAAAAACAATCCTCCGAGAAATGTCGTGGTTGTCGGCAATTTAAGCAAGAACACCCTCACACCCAACGATATGGCGGCAAAGGACTATGAAAAGTCATTCTCCATCATGTACGATTTCGTGGATATGTTCGTGCTCAACGTCTCTTGTCCCAATGTCAAGGATCTGACTGAACTTCAAGATATTACACTGTTATCTGACATTATTGACAGACTTATTACCATACGCCGTTTCAATGACGAGCACCGTCCGATTCTGCTTAAAGTCTCTCCCGACATACCTCTGCATCAGCTTGACGAGATTATCGAGCTCGTCCTCGTATCGGGGATAGATGGCATCGTCGCCACCAACACCACCCGTTCTCGCGCCGGACTGAAGACTTATAGTCAGACAGTTGAAGCCATAGGCAATGGAGGTCTGAGCGGCGCTCCGCTGTTTGAAAAGTCATTAAGTTTTGTCAAATACATTCACGACAAGACTGACGGATTACTTCCAATCATAGGTGTAGGAGGTATAATGACACCGAAGCAGGCACAGCAGATGCTCGATGCAGGCGCCTCTCTGATAGAAGTTTATTCTGGATTTATTTATAATGGTCCGGCCTTTATCAAACAAATTTTAAAATATCTGCGGGCTGATAAAAGAGCCACGGCAGAGCAAGAGAAGCAGGAAGCACTTCAAAAAGATACTATTCAATCATGACAACTGCATCAATTTGTACCATAGGGGACGAAATTCTTATTGGACAGATAGTCGATACCAATTCATCCAAAATATCACGCGAACTCAATAACATAGGTGTTAAAGTCCGTTACATGGTCTCAATCGGAGATGATCACCGCGAAATCGTCACACAATTGCGTAAATGCCTCAATGAGACCAATATAGTAATCGTCACAGGAGGTCTCGGTCCCACTAAGGACGATATTACCAAAGAGGCCCTGAAAGAGCTTACAGGAGCAACCGGCTACAAAGAGTCGTCTGAACAGATGGAAAATATCGTCCGAATCCTCAATGCAAGGGGGATTCCGATGATTGATACCAACAGAGCGCAAGCCCTTGTTCCCGATACATGTACGGTGATTCCCAACAAACTCGGCACAGCCCCCTGCATGTCTTTCCATCTCGGCGGCTATAACGGCAGCTCTCGGCCATCCGGAAGCGGAACATCGTCACGCAGTGGCGGCAGCTCTCGGCCATCCGGAAGCGGAACATCGTCACGCAGTGGCGGCAGCTCTCAGCTATCAGGTGGCGGTTCGGTGCTTTATTCTCTTCCCGGAGTACCGTTTGAAGCAATAGGGTTGCTTCCGGAGATTATTGCAGACATCAAACAATATTTTAATTTAGAGCATATTACACACCACACGATAGTTACTTTCGGGATTCCGGAATCCACCCTTGCCAAACGGATTGAAAGTTGGGAAGACTCCCTCCCTGAAAATATAAAACTTGCATATCTGCCAAATCCGACAATCGGTGTGAGGCTCAGGCTTTCACAATTTGGAGGGAACTCTGATTTTAGTAGGCAAATTGCCGAATTGCAGTCTATTATAGGTGATGCAATATACGGAGAGGGAGATGACAACCTGCAGACGGTCATCGGGAGGATGCTGAGAGAAATGGGACGGAGACATGCCGCCGGGCAGAATGCCATAGTTGGCGTGCCTTATACTCTATCCGTTGCAGAATCATGCACTGGAGGGCATATTTCAGAGCTCATCACATCTGTGCCGGGATGCTCCGACTACTACAAAGGCTCTGTCACTTCTTATGCAAATGAGGTAAAGATAAATGTGCTCAAGGTTCCTTCAGAGGTCATAAGCAGCCACGGGGCAGTGAGCGAAGAGTGTGTAAAAGCGATGGCAGAAGGGGTTCTGAAGGCTCTCGACACCGATTTTTCAGTAGCGACTTCAGGGATTGCAGGTCCGGGAGGAGGTTCTCCCGAAAAACCGGTCGGAATGGCATGGTTAGCCGCTGCATACCGTCCACGCGGCACAAGTAACATAATTATTACAACACAAAAAGTGGGGTTTGCATCAAGCCGTTCGGTAAATATCGAGCGTTTCGCATCCTACGCACTCAATCTTTTGAGGCTTCACATACTCAGACAACTCAGATAACTGATATTAAATTTAAATAATTAACTATCTATGAAAAAACATTTATTCACATTTATGGTTATGGCTTCAATCATTACTACAGCATGTACTCCTAATCCCGACAAAGAGGCGGCAAAGCAGATAGATACTCTTTGTTCCCAACTATTCCCTGCCGATGAACCGGGAGCGGCAGTATTGGTACTAAAGGGTGACAATATCATCTTCGACAAAGGATACGGCATCGCCGACATCGACACAAAAGTTCCGATTGACGGCAACACATTTTTTAATATCGCATCAGTTTCAAAGCAATTCACCGCCACTGCTGCAATGCAACTCGCAGAACAGGGCAGAATCTCACTTGACGACAGTGTCAAAATGTATTTTCCGGAGTATAAGGCAGATTTCTACAACCGCATCAAGATCAAGCACCTTCTCTCCCATTCTTCAGGAATTCCAGATGCCCGCGACCGCAGCGACCGCAACAAAAACATTTTCGGAACCGAAGTGCTTGCCATGTCATACCTCCCCGACCTGAATTTCCTCAATTTTGAGCCGGGAACCAACTATGAATACATCAATCCCACTTTCCTGATGGTTGCCTGCATAGTTGAAAAAGTATCGGGCAAACCATTTACCGAGTATGTCAGGGAGAATATTTTCATCCCTGCAGGAATGGATAAGACACTCTATTTTGAGCCGGATGCAGTAATAGAGAATATGGCTCACGGCTACGAATATGAAGATGTGGAAAATATGCCGGAAGAGCGCACAGCCACAGAAGGGGCCTCTGACGCACCTAAGAAATGGTACGAATACGACTACGGCGAGGAGACATTCTTTGCAACAAAGGCTGACGGAGGCATCTACACATCAACCCATCAGTTCGTCAATTGGGAAAAGGCACTTCGTGACAATAAAGTGATGAGCGAGCAGAGCAGAATTGATGCCCAGAGTCCACATACTCCCATTGCCGGAAGCACTTACAGCGACTACCAGAACCGACCTAACACATTCTACGGATATGGTTGGTTTATAGAGCCTGAGACTGACTCTTCCCCTCTGAAAATATATCACACGGGAGACAATGGCGGGTTCAAAATCCTTGCAGCCCGCTACCCTGAACAGAATATTCTGGTGCTTGTATTTGCAAACAGGGCAGATTGGGACCGATACAAACTCATGCAGGATATAGAAAAGGCATTGGGGATGTAAGGTGAAAGCCACGGCGTGAAGGCGACAGACAAGAAAGCCGAACCACAAGGCAAGAAGGCCGCGACCGCATGTCAGATCAGAACAGTCTGTCGTTATTTACGGCCAGCTGTCTGATTTTTTCAAATTGTGAAGAGTTTACCTTGAAATCCTTGAACAGGTCAAACTGCCCGGCAGAGTGAATATCGGTGGCGATATAGCTGTAATAATCGTGATCGAGCAGATATTTCAGCACTTTCAGCGAACCCTCTCCATAAGAGCCGGTAAGAGATTGAATATTAAGCTGTAATGCACATCCCATATCTACAAGCTTCTCAAGTTCCTGCAGCCTGTTCGGAGTATGATGCCCCGGCCCCTGATAGAACACATACCTTTCAGGATGTGCCAAAATGGGATTATACCCCTTGTTGAGCAGATTGAATACAACATCCATAATATTGCTGCTTCTTGAAGAATAGGACATCTCGATCAGAATAGTGTTGTTGCGATACACTAACGGGTCTGTAATCTCCTCAAAATAGTCGTCAATCATGTACTCCGCTCCGAGTTTGAGGGAAAGAGCATCTTTAAGATTGACCGGAATAAAATCGGCAAGCAGCGCGAACCCCGACACCAATATCTGTGTGGTATTGGGATAAATCCCCTTAGAGACATGAGGGGTAAGAACTATCTGCTTCACCCCCGCATTATACAATCGCTCAAAAATTTCTACAGACGAATCCATGTTACCGGCCCCGTCATCCACACCCGGCAATATGTGGCAGTGAATATCGGTCGTCATACCTACGTCCCTAAAGCTATATCTGTGTCTGTTAAAAAAGAAATTCATAAAGTCTTATTTCTTGATAATCAAACATTTATCGACCAGAATACAATATTATTCTTTGCTCTCTTTCGGCTTGTCACCATAGCCGTAGCCGTAACCGTACCCTTTATTGCCGTAGCCATAGCGTCCGTAACCGTAGCCATAATAATATCCGTAAGCGCGGGACTTGGTATCGACACCATTGAGCACCAATGCTATATTTTTGAGTTTACCATCCTTTGAGATATTGTCGAGCTCTTTGATAAATTTCAAATCGGCAACGCCGGCTCTCAATACAAATATGTTGGCATCGACATATCTGTCCACAGTAGTTGCATCTGCAACAGGAAGATAAGGAGAACTATCAATTATGATGTAGTCGTAATTCATCCCTCTGAGAGCATTCATCAATTCCGACATTTTGTCAGACTCCAACAGTTCGGAAGGATTTGGAGGGACAGGTCCCGAAAACAATACATCAAGATTATCAATGTCGGCACAATTATGATAAATTGAAGATTCCAAATTCCCATTAAGTCCGATAATGTATGGAACCACTCCCTTATTACGATCTCTCTCCACTCCGAACATCTTGCGTAATCTCGGCTTACGCAAATCGGCACCGAGCAGCAGCACTTTCTTGCCCACATGAGCGAGTGCAATTGCAAGATTGGTGGAGACAAATGACTTTCCCTCTCCCGGTAATGATGATGTTACCTGAAACACGGTCTGTCCTGTATATCTCAAATTGGATCTCAACATCCTCATCGCTTCGGCAACCGGATTGCGGCTTGCCATCCTCATCAATTTGTCGGCACTATTCGTAATAGGAATAGAGGCAAGTATAGGAATATTCGTCCTGTCGGTCACATCCTTTTTGCCATCGATTGTGGTCTTGAATGCCTGTGTAAGGAAGAAATAACATGGCGCCATGATGAAACCTAAAATTATTGCCATAGCATAGACCATCTTCTTATTTGGAGAGGTCGGTACGGAAGTGCCTGTCGCAGATTCGATTATTCTCGACTGGTCGGATATGGAGAAGAGCGAAATCATAGCCTCTTCCCTCTTCTGCTGAAGCAATATGTATAAAGGCTCTTTAATCTCCTGCTGGCGAGAGAACTGAGTCAATTCCAACTGCTGCCCCGGCATGGCGGACAGTTTCTTTTTTCCCTGACTTATCTGATCTTCAATGCTGTTTCTCTGAATTTTATACGATTTGTCGAGGTTCTTTACAGAGACATCGATGCTTGAAAGCAATTCCGAAATCTGATTGTCGGCAGAAATCACCAGCGGATTGGATGTACTCGAGTTGGCAACCATCCTGTTGCGCTCCATGACCATCTTGTTGAACTGATCGATTGTGTTGTTCAGTCCAATATCGGTAATGCCGATATTGGCCGGAATCACCTTCTTCTCGTTACCCATAGAGTAAACATACTCTTTCACAATGCTCAACAGGGATAGCTGTACATCCACTTCACTGAGCATAGCCTGATATTTTTCATCCGTAGTCAGCGTAATCTGAGACTGAGAGGCTACGTCTATCAATGTGTTTGATCTCCTGAAATCCTGATATTTGGTATCAATAGATCCAAGCTCTCTCTCAATAAGGGCCAGCCTTTCATCGAGGAAGGTGAGAGTATTGGTGGTCGCCTTGTTGTTGAATAGTCTTGCTTCCTCATTATACTTGTTAATCAATGTATTAAGCATATCTTCCCCCCTCGCGGGTATGGTGCTCTTGCAGCTCAATTGAATAATATCGTTAGTCTTATCATAAGAGACAGTCAATGAGCGTGCTAACGACTTAGCCTTTACACTCGGATCACAGAACGACACTTCATATTTATCTCCATATTCACACGGAATAGCTGCAGGTTCGATATAAAATCCTCCGCCTAACAGCGGAATCGTATCGGAATATCTGTAATTTTTATCCTCCATCGGATATTCGTTGTCCTGAACGGTTATGCTTGATATTCTATAATATACCGAATCCTTTGGCTCAAATACTATATGGACAGAAGGAATCGAAGCTTCCGGAGCTCTCTTTATATAGGTCAGATTGAACGGACGGGAGCCGTAGTACTCTATTTTCTTGATTTGACGACTCTTGTAATAGGAATAGTTCAAATCAAGCTCCTCCACAACTTTCTGCATCAAAGGCCTCGATTGAAGGATAACCACTTCATTGGCAACCTTGTTGACCCCGGACGTACCTGTGATTTCCGACAATACGGCCAGCTCCGAAGGAACAGATGTATTATCCTGATTGACAAGCATTATAGTAGCATTTGATGTATATTGTGTCCGTGTGGCCTTGATATAGCAATATGCAATAATCATACAAACCGCAAGGCAGAGCAATATCCAACATTTCATTCCCCAAACCACTCCGAGAATGGATTTAATGTCGATTGAAGACTCTTCTTCCCTAAATTGATCTCTTAGTTCGTCCATCGTTGTTTATTTTAATATCAGTGAAATAACGGCAATAATAGTAGTAATCGAGCTCAGCACAGTTGACCATATCGAGAATGCAGCCGTACCCTGTGCAATCCTTGTAGTGCTTTGAGGCACATAAAGCACGTCATTCTGGTGCATATAGAAATATGGGGAATTGAGCAGATCACTCTTTTTCAAATCTATTTTGATATGGGATTGACGTCCGTCAATATCCCTTATCAGGATGATTTCCTCTCTCTGTGCGGTAATCAACAGGTCTCCGGCCATTCCGAGAGCCTGAAGCACCGTTGTACGCTCACTCGGCATTACGTATGTTCCCGGATTGCGAACCTCACCGAGAACCGTAATTCTGTAATTCAGAAACGAAACCGAAACTACGGGATCTTTTACAAGACCTTTCTCTTTCAGCATGGATGTGATAAAGTCCACAAGATCCACCCTGCGCATCCCTGCAACTTTCAGTCTGCCAAGCCCCGGCATATCTATACATCCGTCGCTATCGACAAGATAAGGAACAACAGATTGAGCTGCATAACCTCCCGTTATATTGTCGCTCAAAGTGAAGTTGTAAGGTGTAACGACAGATTTGTCCGGACCCGAAATGATAATCTGAAGCTTATCGTCATTCATGATTACAGGTTCGTATTCGGCCTCAATCTTTTGGGCATTAAACTGATCTATATCCTGAAAATAGAGGATTTCCTTAGGTGATGTACATGAAAACAACGCTGTACAAAATACCAGATAGACAAGGTGTCTGAGATGAAAAATGGGTTTCATATATTTTAAGTGTTTTATTTTATGCTTAATCAACTCTATGAGAGGTCATCAGTCATATCTTTATGCGGGCACATCCTGAGGCTTTTTTTCAACCCCTTTTTTTGAACTTACCCAGCTCTTAGGCCATCCTGCTCCATGATCTTTCAGGAAGTCGAGTCCGAACACTGCTCCGCATCCGAGAATTGCACCCATAAATATCCATACAGCCAATATTCTCATAGGCTGAGGTTTGGATTTGGCATGAGGTATCATTGCCGGCTTGACGGCGGTCAGAACGGGAGTATCTTCCTTAACTTTAATGCCCGCCAGAATACGCTGTTTGGCCATTTCGAGATATATGGCATTGGCAATATTGTAATCCGACACCAATTTGTCAAGTCTTGTCTTGGCTGTGGCGGAGGAAATAACTCTGTTTGCATCTTTAAACCTTGCCAATTCGAGTTGTTTGTTCTCAAAATCGGCCTTTGTCTCTTCATACCTGCTCTCAATGAAATCCATCTGGCTTTGAGCCTTTTGCTGCTTGAATTCGGTTATATATTTCTGAAGCAGATCGAAAGAAATCTGTACCAATTCGGCGGCGGCCACAGGTTCCGGCATATTTGCGGAAATCGTGATATATCCGTCTTTATCGTTAAGCTCCATTTTCAGCTTGGACATAATAATCGATGCCACTCCGAACTCCTCATTTGTAAAAGATTTGAGCCGGATCCCATCGACCGATACAGCTGTATCTGCAACTGTCTCCGCCGGCTTGCTCTTCAATGCCCCGATCACCACCCCGGGAAGTCCGAGAGTATATTTTCTGACAGTACCGAGAAGATTAAATTTGCGATATTCGGGCTTGGTATAGTAATCAAATAGTGTGACCGACTCCGTCACACCATTGAATGTGATTTTGAAGTACATTATATCTCTCAGATAATCAACATTTTCCAAGATTTGGGGATACACGTATGGGGATAGAGACGAACTGCTGTTGCTCATATTGTCCATATTGATTCCTGCCATAGCTGCGACGGATGAGATAGAAGAATTGGTTCTTCTCGCCATTTGAGGGACAAACGTACAACTGGAAGTGTATTCTTCAGGGGTGAACAATGCCACAAAAAGCCCCACCGCGGCAAAGCATCCCGTAATTATCAGAATAATTTTGCGCTTGACCCAAAGCCTTTTAAGCAATTCGATTATATCTATTTCCTGTTCCTGATCCTCTTCGAGGAACTGATTCATTGATTCGTTCATGATGCAGACGGTGTTAAAAGCCTTACTAATGATATTACCATGGTGGCCAATGAAGCCGTGGATGTCGCTATCGAAAATATTTCGGTAGCCGACAATTTGCGTCCCGATTCAGCCTCTTTGACAGGCACTACTATTTCACAACCCGGCTCAACCTTGAGGCCTCCTTTTGATTTTCGTGTAGCCAGATTGCCGTTCATATAGACGATATACGTCTTATTCTTTCTGGCCTGTTTGATATATCCCCCTGCCTGTTCTATATAGTCGCTTACAGAATAGCCCGGATTATAAGTGACTACATTTCTGTAAAGAACGCCACCCGATATGGTGACAGTATTGTTCATTTTAGGAACTCTTATTACATCCCCGTCTCTGATGACAATATCGGCGTATGAGCCCGGAGAGTCCATTGCGGCATCCATATCGATTCCGATGGTGAAAGTCCGTTTCAAATCGGATGCATCGAATGTGGTACTGTCCCCCGCTTTATGCCTTGCATATTCAAGTGCCACCATGGTTCGCGCATACTCTTCTTCTGTCAGACGCCGTTCAAGAACGCACCCTTTGATATAGGCATCTGAATTGAATCCTCCTGCCTTGAATATGACATCGGTAATCCTCACGACATTCTTCTCCATCACATACTGTCCTGGAAATACCACTTCGCCGAGAATAGATATAGTTTGCTGCGGTTTGTAGTTGGGGGCTGTCCTTACAAATATCGCATCGTATGGCTCAAGAGCAAATTCGATTGCTTCAGGATGCTCCGACAGATTGAAATTAAATACAGTGGATATGGTATCAGACTCACTTGCACTCCCATCGTTGCTGTTCCTGCGGGCTATGTCGATATTGGACTGTGCCGCTCCTATTGTATATCCGCCGGACATCAGTATCACATCTCCGAGGGTCATTCCCGGCCTGAAAACAAATGTGTCGGGACGATTCAGCTCCCCTTTGGTATAGACAAATGTGCGGAATGCAAACTCTCCGGTGGAAAAGAGCCTTACCTTATCATCGTTTTTGAGGGCAACATCCTCTTCTCCTGACATCACATCTTTAACGCTGAAATTAACGAATATAGGCTCTTTTATATCATTAAGTCTCTCAATATAACCTCTTTCAAGATATGTATCCTCTTTTATCCCCCCCTGCAGAGAGTATCAGTTGACGGAGAGTCATAAGTGAATCCGATATCGCATAATTTCCCGGATGCCAGACCGCTCCGGCTATAGTAATTTCATTTTTATTCTCATCTATGTTGGACGGAACGGTGACAATATCCCCGTTGGAGAGAGCCAATGTAGCGAACTGACCGAAATTCAAATCGAAACTTTCCGTCCTTTCACCTTTAACTCTCACTATATGAACCCTTTGCATGTAGGCATCCTTAGCGAAGCCTCCTGCATAATTGAGAATGTCCGCCACAGTTTCTCCATCCTTAATCTCATATATCATGGCCCTTTTCACTTTTCCATCTACTGTAACGAGATTGCTGTACGGTCCCACCTTAATCAGGTCATTATCTTCGAGACGTATATTTGCCGAAAAATCCCCGTTTATCACGAAATCGTATAAGTCAAATGACTTGAAAAGCTTGTTATTCCTGAATATCTGCACATTACGAATAGACCCGATTTCCGTTGGGCCTCCCGCAAGGTACAAGGCTGAAAATACATTTGATAGAGACGGAAGAGTATATGTCCCCGGGCGCTCTACATCCCCCACCACATTAACTGAAAACGAGCGGATGCGGCCGAGCGAAATCCGCAGATGGGTATCGGGATTGCTTCCTCTCATCCCCGAATATATCTTTGAAAGGTGATTTATCAACACTTCCCGGGCACTATCAATGGTTCGGCCTGTCAGATACACAGGACCGAGATCCTGAATCGTGACACTCCCCTCAGGCGAAATCCGATAAGTCTGATTAAGAAATACCGAACCCCATATATCGATTACGATTTCATCTCCGGCGGCGAGTTTGTAATCGGCCGGTGTCGGGATATTGTAGCTCGGAATAAAATTCAGTGCCGGTGAGCGGAACAAGTCGTGCCCATAGATTTTGGAAGGCTTGAGAGTAATCCTGTTATATCCTGCATTACCGTAAACATCATGTTCTGCCACAGCAGTATTGAGAGTGTCTATCCTTGTAATCTTAGGAACAATCGTAGCCTTATTGCCAACTGTGGCCACCTCACTCCTGCCTTTCCTCATCATGTCACTAATCTCGCTCTCATTGTAACCGAGAGCACGAGCAGTGGCTTTTGCAGTTTCAATCTCTTCAGCTGTCTGGGCGAAAACGCCATAAGTGGTGATTATTATCAATAACAGAGCGGTACAAAGCCTCGCTAATGGTCGTAATTTCATCTTTATTAAATAGTTGTTAAATTATGTCTGATGATTTGAAGTCGTTCAATTAAAAATTGGCATCTTCAAAGTTAACAAAACTATTTGAAAACAAAAACATTGTTGCACAGAATGCAGTATAAAGTACATTTTTAGAATTGTCCCGGCAAGGTCACAAACGGTCTAAAGTGTCAGAAATTTCACTCCTACAGAGCAACTTATGTTGTCACGATACAGCTGTCCCTTATCGAAATAGAAGCCGTAAGTCACCACAAACGGCACTCTTCCCCATTGCGGAAGTTCTCCGTCCAGTCCGAACGAGAGTTGACGCGGAGCAGAATCGAACTTCTTGTTTGTCTGTCGATACTTCCCGTAATTTCTTGTATATGTCACCATGAGGCGGTATGGAGCCACTTTAGCTATCTTTCCCTTTATCCCGAAGTGGTGACCTGTCAATCTGTTGTTATCGAGAGAGATGAGAGGAAGCCCCATGATTTGTCCATAATTGGTCCAGCCTGAACGGTAGGTGCTGTGACCGAAATAGCTGTCACAACCTCCGAGAATTATTATTCCATAGTGAAGGTCACTCGGATCCTGCTTTGCCTTCTCCTCTTCTGTTGCAGGACGGTCATGAGCCGACCCGGACTGCCATTTGGTATAGATATACTCATAAATCACATCGCTCACCCACCTGTTCTTGTCGTTATGTCCGAAATAGAGGGACCACACTCCGTCGGGAAAGTTCTGCCACCTGATCCCCGAAGCATCCTCGTATGGAGAGTCCTTGGAGAGGCTTATCTTATAATTATCAGCAGTATATGTCAATCTGGCAAGAGTCCTCCCTTTATGGTCACCAAGCACATTTGCCTGATCTCCCAATTTTGCATCGTCTCCACCCTGTTTGCAAAGCAATATTCTGATATAGTTGCCGAATCCGTTAGGATTTAGAGTTCCGTCGGGATTTGTGCCGCCCCACATTGCCCAATGGTCGAATCCTGCTGTGATATCCAGCCTCTTCGTTATGTTGAATTTCAGGTAAAATGCCTGATTGTGAAGCATGGCATGAGCTACATATCTGTTATCAAGCATCATATAGTCTCCGAAACTGCCCCAGACCCAGAGTTTATGAGCCGTCCATGGTACCGCCACCGGATCGAGAGATATGCCATATCCCGGAAAATTGCGGCTGTTGCCCGACATGATTACACTTCCGTTTGAGACTCCCACACCGTTGAAATCGCCGATATAATCTCCATTTTCATCCATTGTCCGATCACTTCCGGTCCCACAGTATCTCATCCCGAGGTCAAGTCTGAGCTTCTTCCAACTTCCGGACACATACAACTGATCTATCAATGCCTTGGCCCTGATCGTGGTGGCCGCATCTCCTGAAACCGAACCTTTTTCAGAGTATAACTGCCCCGCGAAAGATGCCCCGTAGGCCCATCCGAAGTCGCTTTTTCCCTGTTTGAAGCTGTTCATCCCACCGGAATTGATAGCAAGCGTAAGCAGCCCTCCGTTTGAGACGGGCACTATGCCGTGCCTGTTTGTCACAGCCCAGAATGAAAGAGTATCACCACTCCCGACATATCCGCTCAAAGAAGCGGCAAAGTGCGGCCTGTACTGTCCGAAAGCCGGACACACAACCGCCAACAACAACATCGATATAATAATCTTGATTTTCTCCATAACACTACTTCAGGCTTTTAGGGTTGACCAGTGCCCGAATACATTTAATTAAGCCATTTTTCCTGTATCAATCTCATTTTTGAGATAAGAATACACATATCCGGGGCTTTGATAGTACAAACCTGTATCAGGATCTTTAAGTTTCTGATAAAGTGTGGAATTGTACAATACATCGAGCGCCTCCTCCAACGAAAAGTGCTTATCTTCAATAAGAAGCATCACTAAGTCAGAGGCCATTGACTCTATTGCAAAATCAATTGAACTCATAATTTTTGAAGATATTTAATAGATAGCTCTGTTCCAAAGAAAAATTGATAAGTAATCCCTTTAATATATTTAATCTCTTCAAGAAATCTTGAAAAATCTATATCCCCATTCTCATAGCTTGATTTTCATCCAATGATAGATAAAATCCTTTACCAAAATCTTTATTGGGCTTTGATAATGATAAGTCTATCTTATATATCTCGACAATGGATCCATGATAGAGAATCATATCAGCGTCCCTCCAAAACGATGGCAATAACCGGCAAGTCCGCTAATAGCATCCTTGAAATCCAAGGTATGCATAACGTCATATTGTGTCTGAATAAAACCTACACCTCGATGGGCCTTAATATAGCGATAAGCCTGTACATCAGACAAAGAAAATCTCTTCGCAAACTCATTGATGAGAGCGATAACATACTCTATCTTATTTCTATCTGCCTTTTCCATAATTTTCCATCTCTCCTCACAAAGATATTATCTTTTATTCAAAACACAAAACATGCCATTCAAATCCCATAACACTACTTCAGGCTTTTGGGGTTCATAAGGTGGCTCAGTGCCTGATTTTGATCTTTTCGATAAACATTTTGACTCCGGTCCTGATAGAGCGCCATGTTATTTCACCCCAGAATTTGTCGGGGAGCAGATAACCGTACTTCCATCTGTTGCCGGACAATACGGAGAGTGTGTGCTTCATCGTCCCCACAAAATTATAATGATCATTTCGGAGCTTTGTCTCGTATATTTCATTCAATACTTTCGCTGCCAACTTCTCATCCGGCTTGCCGATATAACACTTTGAAAAGTCAGTTCCAAGCACATCGGCAGCCACTTTTGTAAAGACATTATATGCCGTGAGCATGCCTGTTTCCCTCAAAATATGTTCACACTCAGACAGATTGAGCTTATCAAAATCGTTAATAAGAAACAGCCCCCAGTCAACCACATTGCGAATTGACGACCGCCCCTTTGAAAAATGAGATGAAAGATGGCGCAGTAAAAATATCACATTGAAATCGGCATCGGGAAACAGCAACCCGTCAACATTATGGCACTTGTCAGGTGTGCATATTTTTTGTAGATAGTCGTTAATCATCCTGCCGACTTTCATATAAAAGGCAAGAAATATCAGATGATTTTCGACCAATATGCCGTTGATTCTGAACACGCTGTGCTTGTCGTTCTCCATATTGACCTCAACTCCGCGGTCCTGAACAAGTCTGTTGCTCAAATCAAATTGTCCGAAGGTGTAAATATCAATATCCCCGAATTCTCTATCAGAAGGGTCCGGATAATACGGAGCTAAGGATAATCCTTTCATAATCATCAGTTGAACACCATTATTTTGCAGATACTCCGATAAGGAGTGTGCCGTTTTAATCTGAATCCCAAACTTGGCATGAATCCTTTCGACTGACACAATCCAATTTAATTTCAAGTCGTGAGGAGGTTGTAACTCATTAGGCAACTGAGTGACAGTATTGAATACAACAGCAAGCAGCCCGTGATCCTTTGATACATCGTACAATTTCTGCCAATCTTCATCACTCAAATGACTAAAGAGTTCGAGTTTAACGGGCCTGTTCAGCAAGGCCGTCTGTAATGCACTGAAAAACAGTTCTTTTATCTCCATATTATCCTCTATCTGTGGTCGTTCCATCCGAATGGATGTGGAGCAAGAGGCAATTTTGCCAAAGGATGGTAATCACCTTTAAGCCCGATCGGAGTTGCATTTCTTATATCGCTTACTATCTGAATGCAGCTGCGTGCCTCACTGATTCTGAAACCTTCACCGGCAAGGATTTTCCGATAGCTTTTGGTGTGAAGCTCGGTAAACCCGGCACTGAATTCAAACTCTTCCCCGTCAATGTTCAGTGTACGATATGTACGTTTTTCTCCCTGAACCGCATTTTCAGGGAGATTGTCTCCATTTATGCTCAAAAAATATCTCACACGCGCTTTTTCAAGTCCGAGATAACCTGCAACACGATCATGGCTCATGACATGCACAATATTCTCTTTTACAGGACCGAACACCCATTGAAGCATATCGTAGAAATGAACGCCTATATTGGTGGCGACACCTCCGCTCTTGTGAATATCGCCTTTCCACGAAGTGTAATACCATTTGCCGCGTGATGTAATATATGTCAGGTCAACATCATACACCTTGTCTTTCGGCCCTTCATCCACTTTCTTTTTAAGTGCGATTATCGAATCGTGCAGTCTGAGTTGAAGAATATTGTAAGCCTTGTGGCCTGTTTTCTCCTCCATCTGCATCAGATTGTCGATATTGTAAGGATTCAGGGCGACAGGTTTTTCACAAATCACATCGCATCCGAGTCTCAATCCATATCTGATGAAAGCGTCATGTGTATAATTCGGTGTACAGATAGAGACCCAGTCCAATTTGCCGTCACTCTGCATAAGCTTTGAGCAATATCTGTCAAACTGCTCATTTTCAGTGAAGAATGAAGCCTCAGGGAAGTAACTGTCCATGATGCCGACACTGTCAAACTTGTCATAAGCTGCAATCAGGTCGTTTCCGGTATCCTTTATCGCTCTCAGATGTCTCGGGGCAATATATCCTGCCGCCCCTATTAATGCAAAATCAGCCATATCTATTTAATTTTTAACCATTTATACAATATTTCAATAGGATGGACGGCATGCACTCCTGTTCCATCCGATATTTGCTGCCTGCATGAAGTTCCGGGAGCCGCCACAAATACGGGAGTTGTCCCGTCATCCGCATTTACAGCCTTTCGTACAGCCGGAAACAATACCATCTCTCCTATCTCGAGTGAAGTCCCGTAATGCTCTTTTTCATACCCGAAAGAGCCTGCCATTCCACAGCATCCGCTTGGAATAACATTGATTTTCAAACCTTTAGGCAGTCTCAAAATATCAGCCGTCTTTTCTATCCCTACTAAAGATTTCTGATGACAATGTCCGTGAAGCCAGACTTCTGCGATGTCGTCTTTGAATTCGGAGGCGGTAATATTTCCTTTTTCGACTTCTCTCATCAAAAACTCGTCATACAACAGGCAATTCAAGGCAAGATTTTTAGCTTTCTCCCTCATCTGCGGATCAACCAGATCGGGATATTCATCTCTGAAAGACAATATACATGAAGGCTCTATTCCGACAAGAGGAGTATTTTCAGAAATAACATTCTGCAGTAAAGTCACATTTTTGACGGCAAACTTGCGTGCGAGCTTAAGGCACCCCTTTGAGATTGCTGCACGACCGCTTTCGACGTGTTTCGGAATCTCCACCTCATATCCGAGCCTTACAAGCAGTCTGTAGAACGTCAGTCCGAGTTCTGCCTCCTGACAGTCGGTAAATTCATCGGCGAAAAGATAAACCTTGCCCTTGGATGCAACATGACTGCCATGTTGAGCTGAACACTTCTTGTGATTTTCATGGCGGACAAGAGCCCTCATCGAACATCTTGACAAGGCAGGAATCTCTCTCTCCGCTGAAAATCCGATAATCTTTTTGATTATCTCCGAAGATAAATCCCACTTGGCGAAAACGTTGTACAGAGGACGGACCGATCTTCCAAGTCTCTCTATTTCAGCCATTCTCGCCACCATATATGAGCGGAATGGAGTTCCCGACACATCGTGCCGATGCTGAAGTATTTCAGCCCTTATGCGTGTCATATCGACATTTGAAGGGCATTCGCTTCTGCACCCCTTGCACGCAAGGCATGAATCGAGCATGGCGGCAATTTCGGGAGAAGAAAATATGCTCCGGTTGTTACCGCCGCCCGCGGAAGAGAAGCCGTTTGCACTCTTTCCGAATGCGGGACTGTCCCACCCGTGTGTGAGGATTTCCCTCAAAATGTTGGCACGTGAGCGTGTTGATAGGAGTTCATCTCCCGAAACTTTGTACGCAGGGCAGAGCGTACCTCCGAAAAGATTCGATTTTCGACAATCACCGGCACCGTTGCACTGCTCGATGGAGCACATCATAGCGTGGAGTTGCGATTTTGCACCGGTCGCACCGGCAATCCTGCACTCGTCAAAAGCTGCCTTCCAATTGAAATATGTCGTACTCTTGTATCCTTTTTCTCCTTCTAACTCTCTTTCAACGGCATATTGCTGATCTGCATCATACCTCAAGAATGTATCCATCGGTGCCGTGTCAACAATTTTGCCCATATTGAACACACCATCGGGATCCCAGCATTTCTTTACATCCCTCATCAGCTGATACACCTTCTCTCCATACATAAGAGGGATAAATTCCCCTCTCAAACGACCATCTCCGTGCTCTCCGCTCAAGCTGCCTCTGTATTTTTTCACTAACAGTGCAGTCTCGACCGCAACTTTCCTGAAAAGGAGACGATCATGTTCCGTTTTCAGGTTTAAAACAGGTCTCAGATGAAGCTCTCCCGTACCGATATGGGCGTGATAAACGCAGCTCAGACCGTATTTGGCAAGCATTTTGCCAAAATCATCCATATACTCGGGCAGCCTCTGAGGAATCACGGCCGTATCTTCTATCACCCCCACAGGCTTTGCATCCCCCTTCATACCCGAAAGAAGACCTAAAGCCGACTTTCTCAAATTCCATACTTTTGCAGTTTCTGCACCGTAAACTCTTGTACAACGATAGACCAACTCCTTACTGTCGCCGCCTTTCATAAGATCTGATTCAAGTGCATCAGCCTTGTAATCAATCTCTTCGCGGCTCTCTCCCCTCAATTCAACTATCAGAATGGCGGCAGGATCTCCATTTACAAAAGTTCTGTTTCTGCTCTGTTCCGGATTATCTTTGCTGAGCTGAAGGACATTGCTGTCCATAAGCTCCACAGCTGCAGGATTATGCCTTAGAGCCACGAGATTGGCTCGAAAACTCTTCTGAAGTGTATCACAATGAGCGCAAACCACCATCTGCTCCTTTGGTGGAAGGGGATCAAGTGAAACCTTGATTTCAGTGATGAAAGCAAGAGTCCCCTCACTCCCGGCGAGCAATTTACATAAGTTTATTGTCCTATCTTCTAATGGTTTACCATCATCCTGCAACCCTTCAATCACCTCATCTATCGCATATCCGCAACTGCGCCTTTTCAGACTCCTGTCGGGATAATTGTCGGCAATAAGGCTGCATGTATCTTTGTCAGAGGCAAAACCGGACAGCTGATCATATATGGATTGCACAAAAGGAGACCTTCCGGAAGTTCCCTCTCTTTCTTCCTTAAACGTCACGACTTCCCCATTGGAAAGCACTCCCCGAGCCTCGACAACATGATCTCTTGTGCTGCCGTAAACCAAAGAGTGAGAGCCGCATGAGTTATTTCCGAACATCCCTCCGATACAACATCTGTTGGAAGTCGAAGTCTCCGGACTGAAAAACAATCCATATTCCCGGCATGCAAGATTCAGCTCATCGAGGACAACTCCCGGTTGAACCACAGCGTATCGTTCTGCAGGATTAATCTCTACAATTCTGTTCATAAACTTGCTGACATCCACCACAATACCACTTCCGACCACCTGACCTGCGATAGATGTACCACCCGCACGCGGTATCAGAAACGTACCACGCTCCTTCGCAACCCTGACCAGCTCAACAATATCGTCCTCACACTCCGGATACGCCACCCCTTGCGGAACCTCACGATAAGCACTCGCATCAGTCGCATACGCAACCCTATGAATAAAATCAGTAAATAATTGAAACATTGGAGATTAGATAAAACACAATTACTTCACACCAAATCCGCAAAAATCCAAATAATTGTCCTTATTTACCACTGTAAAAGTATGGTTTGGATAGTTTCGTTTAAAAGTGTCAGTCAACGATGCATGGCGTTTTGTGTTCCACTTAAATTCAAATGCCGACAATACACCATCTTGATCTTCCAAATAATCAACTTCTTGCTGCTGTGTAGTACGCCAGAAATAACTACTTCCATAAAAGTCTGTTACCTGGTTGCGTTTCAGGCGTTCACTTACAAGAAAATTTTCCCAAAGTGCACCTGCATCTGTACGTAGTGCAAGTGGTTTAAAATCGGAAATCAAAGCATTACGAACACCGTTGTCATAAAAATAAAATTTTCTGCTCTTTTTCAATTCATTACGAACATTGCGACTGAAAGAGCGCAAGTGAAAAACAACATACGATTTCTCAAGCAAATCAACATAACGCCCAATTGTTATCATACTTATTCCCATCAATTTGGATAACTCATTAAACGAACACTCCGAACCTACCTGCAAAGCCAATGCCTGTAATAGTTGTTCTATGATTTCAGGCTTTCTCACATCCTGAAATGCAAAAATATCTTTGTACATATAGCTTGAAACAATGTTATTCAGATATATGCGAGCATCAGAGGGTGAATTTACAACATCGGGATAACAGCCATATATAAGGCGTTGTTCCAACATTCTTTGTTCTTCCAAAACTGAAGTATGCCCTATCATTTCTATTTCTGAAAATGGAAATAACACATATTCTATTTTCCGACCGGTCAAAGGCTCATTAATGGAGTTTGATAGATCAAGTGCCGAAGAACCTGTGACTATGACTTGTTTGTCAGGGAAATTATCAATAAGCAATTTGAGTGTAATTCCAATATTTTCAACGCGTTGCGCCTCGTCTATTACCACAAGTTCGGCATTTGAGACTAAAACTCCTAATTGTGTAGATGTGGGTAATGTTAATTTTTGTCTGACATCAGGCTCATCGCAATTCAGAAACAGCGATTTCACATCTGTCTGTTTGACAATATGTTTCACCAATGTAGTTTTACCAACTTGACGAGGTCCTACAATTATTATGCATTTCCCTTTAAACAATCGATTGTTTATCTTATTTTCAAGAGTTCTATCTATCATCTGTCGAAATATTTTAACAACGCTAAGATAATAATTTTTAATTACACTATAAAATTATTATAATAATATAGTAATTATACTTCAAAACTTTTCTCTTCGATTTTTTGACGTAGCTTCTTTAGCGAGCAGGCTCCCTCTTCCACCGGTCCGTCTCCTCCCAACTTAATCTCGACTGCTCCCCAGCGTCCATCTTCCAAGTGGATTACGGCATCACATTCAAGTCCCGCGTTGTCCCTATAATGGCGGATCTCTCCTCACATAATTGAGAAATATCATTGGTGCAAATATACACATAATCGAGAAATACACATCAGCCCTGCATTCCTCACTCTCACAAATCCATACCCCTTCCCCTTCCAGAACTTCACTTCTTCATCAAACAGCCCAGCCTCCGCCTCTACTATTTCCACCCACTCCGTCTCCGGTCTCAATATCACACAAGGTCCCTCAAAAAAGAACGCCTCTTTCTGTACCCCACCGGAATCTGTCATCACTATCCGCGAATTTTTCTCAAAATTTATTATCTCCATGAACGAAGCCGGCTGAATCATTTATTTCCAATGCATCAATTTATTGTTTCATTCCCTCTCCGCGCAAAATCGCACGTACAATCTGTTCCACATTGGTTGCAAGATTCTCCGGTGCAGTCAACGCATCGCCTCCCCGCGCATAAAGTTTCAATTCATCTCGATTCATAAGAAGTGCGGCATATACGGATTCATTCTAATACTTTTATTTTTCATCTTCTCTTTCCCCAAACTATCATCCTCTTCACCGCATTCTTCCCCCCCTGCACCACCATCTCTCTCGCCCACTTCCACCCAAACTCCTCCCACCTCTGCGGATGCGTAGTAATCATAATCTTCTCCGGCATCATTCCCTCCTCTACTCCACGTATCACATCAGAAGTCGTCCGAAACACCAGCCCCGCCTTATTCCACTCCTCCTGATACCCCGGTATCTTATCCCTAACACTAACCTTGTATCCATCCCATCTTCTCCCCGTATCCGTCAAATAAAACACCTCCCCGAAATTCACATCCAAATAAGGCTCCCCGACAATCCCCGACTTACGATAATCGTACTTCTTCCAAATATCCTTGCTATCGTATGGAGAACGAGGGCTCCCATGCATACAAATAGTCTTCACAGGCACTATCTGTCTCAACTTCTCCAGATTAGCACAGAAATCCGCATAAGCAGCATCCACATCACCTCCGCAAGTGGTCAATGACTCGTAATGATAGCCCACTTCATGCCCCATTCCCGCTATCTCCCTAATCACCACCTCATTCCAACTCTCCGGCACTGCCCTGAAATAATATGTTGAACAGACCCCTTCCTCCGCTTCTATACGCGCTATGCGCAAAGAATTAAAAGGCAGCTTGTCCACATCATGCCTCAGTACCACACATTTCCAATCCTGCCCTTCGGACAAAAACTCATCAAAAGTCAAAAAAGCATATCTGGCCTCCTTCAAGGCGCAAATCAGTGATTTATAAGCTTTTAAAGTAAAATCCATAGTATAAATACTTCACTCACTTGAGCATGGATGACTCATCAAGGGAAACATCCAACAACTCCCTCAACCTGTCGGCCAGATAGAGCGGAAGGTTCCACAAGTCATTATCACGTCGGATATTCTTAGTAGAAAACCGCACCGCCACCTCCGGGCTGTACGTCTTACGGTAGAGCGCAAGGCTCTTGGCCTTCACATTATCTCCGGCTTTCACCTCCACAGGGATAATACTGCTGCCATGTTGCAACAAGAACTCCACCTCCGCCGTATTGCCCGATGTCCAAAAACAAGGCACCGTCCCCCACTGCCGGACCAACGACTGGAGCACATAATTTTCGCTCAGCACCCCTTTGAACTCCGTCAGCAGTCTGTTTCCTCTAATGGAATCCGTAGCATCCAACCTAAACTTACTCCTCAGCAGCCCCACATCGGCCAGATACAACTTAAACGCCCCACTCTTCTGATAAGCCGACAACGGCAAACGAGGCGTTTCCACCGCATTCAACCGATGGACAATGCCCGAGAGACAAAGCCACTCGACAGCCCCCTCATATTCCCTGGCACGAGCCCCCGTCTGGATATCCCCATAGCGGAACTTACGGTTTTCACGAGCAAGTTGGTCCTGAATGGTATTCCACACCTGAAAGACCCGTGGAATATCCTTATGGTCTATATGCTTAGAAAAATCCAGCGAGTAAGACAACATCACCCCTCTAAGCACCTCATCGGTAACGGTCCAGTCCATCGTCTCCCCCCATCTACTCACCGCCTCCGGCATACCGCCCAAAGCCAAATGAACCCGATAAGCATCCAACAGTTGAGAGTGAATAAGCTCAGGAACCGGATTCTGCAAGTCCACCCCCATCAAAGGAGCCGACAAGTGAGGATACAGCGCTGTCACAAACTCCAAAAAAGACACTGGGTACATCGTCATAAAATCCACCTTTCCCACCGGAAACGAAGCCTCCGAGCGGTTCAGCGCCACCCCCAACAGCGATCCGGCACATACGACGGGCACCTCAGGGCAGTCCTCACAGAAATACTTAAGGCTATTAAGCGCCTCATTACATTCCTGAATCTCATCCAGTACAATCAGCGTTTTTCCCGGCACCACCTTCTGTCCAAAGGACATCTCCAACTGTTTTATCAAGCGAGCCGGATCCTTTGTTCTAACAAAATCCGCCTTCAGCTCCGGGTGCGTGTCAAAATTTACGTACAGACAATGGTCAAAGCATTCGGTACCAAACTGTTTCAGCACCCACGACTTACCCACCTGTCGCGCCCCCTGCAGCACCAAGGGCTTGCGGAACCTACTGTCCCTCCACCTTTCCAAATCAGTCAAAATGCTTCTTTGTATCTCCATTGCTATTATTTTTCGGCAAAGATACACATTATTCCTATGAATTATGTGATTATTTGTATTTATTTTATATTAATCTCACTCTACATGGCTCCAAAGTCTTTTCCCTTTGCAGACAGAGAAAGATCAATCTGCTTAATGGTAGTATTTGAACCGTGATAAAGTATCATGCTAAAGTCCCCCATTGTTAGAGCATATCTTGACAACATCAGAAACCGAATCTTCAATAGAGAACGTATGTTCTACATCATAGAAGTCATAAAGATACGATATTCCTCCATGTTGTTTCAAATATACATAGGCATCACTATTTGCCAATCCAAAACGAATAGCAAACGCCCCAATACAGCAGATAAGATATTCCAATATATTTCGTTCTAATGCACTCATATCTTCTTTGTTACCAAGCAAAGATAACTATTATCAAAGAATAATCAAATTTCACACTTTTATTGTGCTTTTAGAGCTATTTCATTTCCGTCACATTCTTTCCAGTTGTCGCAAAATTTGCGACAACTGGAACACCTCCCTCCAATAAAGCAACCATCCTGTTTGCCGTCTTTCCATCCCAAAACTTAGGCACAACACCTCGTTTTCCCTTCCCCGCCAGAACCAAGCAGACCTCATCATAGATCTCCTCCACTTTTATCAGCTTATTACTTCCTTCCCAAATCGTCACCGGTCTTTCCGTATTCGGTCTCACTGTCAGACAAGGTATATTCAGATAAGTAGTCTCCTCCTGAATTCCTCCCGAATCAGTCAGCGCAAATTTCGAATGTTGTACCAAATTCATAAACTGCAGATACCCAAGTGGTTCTATCAAAAAAAGATTAGGGTATTTCTCAATCTCTTCAAGCAGCCCGAAATTCTGTATATTCTTAAACGTTCTCGGATGAATCGGGAACACCAGCGGCACTCTCTCCGACACTTTGCCCCAAATCCCTATCAGCCGCCCTAAAGCCTCCGGAGTATCGACATTACTCGGCCTATGAAACGTCATCACCCCATACTCTCCATCCATAAAATCACGCCCGAACAGAATCTCCCTCTCTTCATGTAGCAATCTAAACCTCAACTCCGTAGCAGATGCCCTTTCCCTATTGACCACCAGCGAATCTATCATAAGATTCCCCAGCATATATATATTTTCAGAAGGAACTCCTTCTTGCATCAGATTCTCGTCAGCATCTTTACTTGTAGTGATGAAAATATCACTAATTGAATCCGTCACCAATCTGTTTATCTCCTCAGGCATAGACCTGTCCCTGCTCCTCAACCCGGCTTCATAGTGGATGGTTTTAATCCCCATTTTTGCCGCAACTAACGTACAAGCAGCTGTACTTGTCACATCCCCTACCACCAATACCGCATCCGGAGACTCATCGATGCAGACTTTTTCAAATCTCTCCATAATCCTTGCCGTCTGCACCGCCTGCGAGGCCGACCCCACCTCCAAATTATAATCCGGCTTAGGAATCCTCAAATCTTCAAAAAACTGCTCACTCATCTTAATATCATAGTGCTGCCCTGTATGCACCAGCATAGGATGAATCTTCGTATTACCCTCCAATGCATGCATAATCGGAGCTATTTTCATAAAATTAGGCCGAGCACCGGCCACTAGAATCAATTTCATTTTTTACTGAGGTAATTGTTTATAACTTCGTCTAACTTGGTAAATACTTCCATCTGCACACTCTTGCACCTATTCATATCCTCTTCCTTTCTTGAAGCTGTTTTCAAAAAGCCTGATATTTCATCAACATCTCTTGAAAAAGCCATCTTGCCCTTTGCAATTAAAGACTGATCCACCGTCAACAACTCTTTCCCCGCATAAAAAGAAATAGCCGGCACACCCAAACATGCAGCTTCGCGAGCCATTGTACCAGCACCTGTTAACACAGCATCAGCGTAGTAACAAGCATCCAGCCCGTTCACCGCCTCGTGCGGCACATAGATATTGGGAGAGTCCTTAGCATACTCCCTGTCACTCTCATACCGAGGCAGAAATAGAATATTTAGATTCATCTCTGTGAGGCGTTTAAGTAGTTCCGGCACGATAGAGATGCCGCCACCTACGTAACTTGCCTTTACATTTTCCGGACGTACTACCACATAATGTTCAAAAGGTAACGCTTCCTTAAAAGAAGGATTCGGAACATAATCAGCAAGATAGATATCTTCTTTATACCCATCATACTGATATAGCTTTCTATCTTTGAAAAACTGCTTATGGAGGTCATCGACAGAAATAGCCTTTGGCCAAAAAGCAAAATCAGAAAAAGGAGAATAAGTCCAGTTTGGAGATTTCTCATTATCATCAAATGTAATGGATAGTTTTCTTCTTAACTGAGTCACCATCCCGGCAGCATCACCCCCGACTGAGATTTTAATATCAAAGTATGGAATAGTACGCTGAAGCACAGAAACACGCTCAAGTGACCCTATTGCCTTCTTTAATTTATTACCTCCCTTATGACTTCCCACCATCAAATAAGGTCTATTAATCTTCTTTTCAAACAGATTCTTAGTTTCCGCAAAATCTCTAATAGAGAAAATCATGTCGAAATCCTTTTCATATCTTTCGATAAACGGAAGAAAAAAGTTAACGTGCGGAACGTTTGTAATGTCAAACCAGATAGTCTTCTTCATTTTTATTAGTTAAAAACCAAATTATTCGTCTATAGTAAACCTCACTCCATATCTACTAAAGAATCTAAACAATTCTTTTTCGATTTCTGAGGTGGGTTCACTGCAAGTTAAATCATCTATGTTATAGTAATGGGCTGCGCTCTGGCAGTCCGGGTTTTCTGCTTTTAGCGAGATGAGAATGTCGCCTTTGGCTATGGTTTTTGCCGAAGCGGTGGGCGCAAAGTAGATTGTCACCCGCTTTTTCTTTCGTACCAAAGAGAGTCGGCACTCATCCATATCGTAATAATCTATTATCTCCATGTATATTAGGTATTCACCAAACTCTTTAAGTATTTGAGATAAAATCTCCTGTTTCTCCTCCGTAGAATGCTTCGCCACAAACTGCTCCTTCTCCCTTTTCACCTTAGCCGGGCAACCGGCGGCCAGCACTCCTGCGGGGATGTCCTTATTCACATACGACCCGTAGGCAATAATGGCATCGTCACCAATGGAAACACCGGGTGCCACAAAAACACTATAAGTCAATTCAACTCTCTTTCCAATTGTTACATCTCCATAAGATACCGGATACCCATCAAAAATGTTCTTATACGACCCATGTGTAAAAATATCACATTTCGGTCCGACTGCACACCCTTCCATCAGATGCACATTTCTCGAAGGGTCGATATTGGTTGAAGGAAATATATGAACATAATCATCTATCCGGATATTCGATTCTTTTGAAAGATGCCCCGCCCTAATAATTGCAGTCTCAGAAATAGTAACATAGTCCCCAATCATAATATCATTTGCACTTATTAAAACACCGGACCGAATATTAGACCTTTTACCTACATATAAACTTTTACCGGAAATAGCCGTAAAAAAACCGATTTTAGAATAATCGTCTATAAACGCCCCCCCCCCGTAAATATCTAATATACAGCCAATTGAAAGTCTAACCCCACGACCAAAGCGGTATCCTTTCATCTGGTAATACATCTTTTTAAGTCCGCTCGGCAGTAGCCCCACCGTCAGCATTTTTCCTATAGGTAATCTTTTTCTCATAATAGTTTTGTTATTTTTATGCCCATTTTTCCCAACGAATATAAAATTCTGTTATTAACATGAAGATACCTTCCGTATTCCACTAACTTCCCCCCGAACTTCATCTTGAAATCCCTCACCCCGTATGCCTCATCCGGCTTCCCAGCCCCCATCATATCAAATCTCTTGTATCCATTTTTCGCTGCATAGCTAATTCCCGAATAAGTAGCAAGAGTCGAAGGATAAATATTCTTATATACTCCATCTTCTCCGCAAGCAAACCACTCATAAACAGTATTATCCTTCATACAAACACAAACTGTCCCTCCAATAATTTTCCCATTATATCGAATCAAAAGAAACTTGCTAAAACTTTCGTTATACAATTTCTCAAAAAACTCAAATGGGAACAATGGAGTTTTTACCTTAGTTTTGTAAAGATGGCTCAGGAGCTCATAATATTCCGTAACCTCCTCAATAGAAGGATTCTCTACCACTTCAGCCCCATCACGCAGCGAAGTTCTTATATCTCTCTTTCTGCTCTTCCCTAAATTACTCTCCACTACCTCAGTAGAAGAAGTATCTATATGAAAGTTATAATGCGCCTCATACCTGAATCCACTCCGTAAAATAGCCCCCTTATACCTCGAATAATCATTAAAATTCCTAAACTCAATGTAAATCGCTTTATCCTTTAATACCCTCGCACACTCCTTTAACAATTCTTCAACAGCCCCCTCAGAAATATCATCAGCCAATAACGGCCCCCCATTTACTATCGCTCGCCGAGAGAAAAACTGCTTTACCTTCCCACCATCTTTCTGAATATACCCCACAATCACCCCTTTAAGCACATCATCTTCTGAGACACCAAAAGCAAAAGCCTCCACAAAAGAAAGCCCATCATAAAAATCATAGCACTGCTTCGACTGGAAGAAATTAGCAGTGGCAGAATGATTAAGCAAATCATCCCACTGCTTCAAGTTTATCTCTGAGATATAATTATATAGTGTCATATTATCTTAAAATACAATCGAAGCTATCTTCATAAAATTCGGCCGGGCACCGGCAACAAGAATCAATTTCATTTAAAATAACATTTGTTTAAATAATTCAACATTAACTGACTCAGCCCAACCATCATCCAAGCCTGTGACCACCTCATATAAGGTATCTTATTAGTATATCTCTTAAACTTTCTATAGTAAAAATACCCCTTTTTATCCTGCATATTATTAATAGTCCATTCAGCTATTGTTTTAGCGAAAGACAGATATGACTCATCATACTGTGATAGGAGTGAGAAAGTGATAATCCCCTGCACCTGATTATGAATTTCTACCGGATACTGTTTAGGCACTCTCCATAAAGACACGCCGTTATCGAAGAACTGCTCTTTTCGATAATATTCAAGACCCTTTATAATAGCCTTGTTAATCAAAGGATTATCAAGCTCGGCGTATTTGGCCGTTTTAGCTAATGCACATAGAACAAACCCTTGATGAAAATCTATCTGATGGCTCTCTTTCCCACTCTTTAGATTTATAGAGTAGTTCCACATGCCATCTTCTTTCTGATGAGCGAGGATAAACGACACTGCCTTTTCAATCTTTTCTTTCAAATAAGCTTCCTTCGTCATAGAATAAACGATAGCCAGCATCTCTGCCCCCAAGATAGAGGCATTATAGCAGCAGTCCGCCTTCTCTTCCGTATAGCTAAAGCAAATCCCATCATCAGTCTTGGTGCATTTCAAATCATTCAGAATATACCCAGCAATGCTCTTTAAGACCTCTTCAGCCTGTTTATCCTTTGTAATCAAATAGTATTTGTAAATCCCCTGCCCCACAAAAGAAGAAACCACCACAGATGGTAGATACTTCGGATGCACCTGCGCCGGATTTGCCCACACAAAATTATATCCCCAGCAATAATGCTCATGGTTAGCACTTCTCAACACCAACAATCTTTCAAACAAATACTTAGCCTTTTCAAGATATTTAAATTCACGCTTTGATTCGTAAAGGTTGCAGTACGCTTGAAGCAAAAGCCCAAGTCCTTTTGGATTCTCCTCCTTCTTAACACCCATCAATGGACGAATATTCAAAGGATTCAATTTTCCTATCTGAATAGGAATAGCCTGTCCCCACTTTCCGAACCATCTAAAAGGAATCCAGGAATTCAGATAGTCGTATGGGTCGTAGCCCTTGAAATCCTCCCTTTCTACAAAATTGATTAGATTATCTAACGCGTTTTCTATCATATTACAGCTGGTTTACTACTTCAAATGTGACTTTCATGGCATCATAGCACTCTTGGAAAGAAATTGGAGAATCTTTCCCATCTTTAATTGATTTGCAAAACATTTCAAGTTCTTTAGAGTGTCCTTTGTCCTGTTTGTATTTATATACTTTAGTATTTCTTCCCGATATAGTTAATGACACAAAATCATTAATCTGTGCTACAGTACCATCGCAGAAAACCTCTATTTGCTCTTTAGGAACATTCTTGTTCCCATTAGAGAAATATGAAATACTAGCAATGCTTCCATTTTCAAAGGACAATGAAACACAAACAGTATCATTCAAATGATCGGCATTTTGCAACGCCTTGGCAGACACCGTTTTCACTTTGCTTCCTGCAATGTACATAGCCAAATCAATAAAATGGCATCCTTCTCCGATGATACGTCCCCCTCCGATTTCTCTATCATGATTCCAATTATCCTTAAGCACAACGCCCGCATTTACCCTAATATTAATTGCTTTTGGTTGCTCCGGAGTAAATGTTTTCATGATTTGTTGAACAGCAGGAGAAAACCTTCTATTGAACCCTACCATTAGTCGATTATTACCCATATTAATAGTGTACGCCTCTTTTACCGCCTCCAACTCTTCACAATTCATAGCCAGAGGTTTCTCTACGAATACATTCTTTCCTGCCCCGATAGCATCTATGACATATTGTGCATGAAGATTATGCCTTGTACAGACAAAGACAGTATTAACATTGTCATCTTTCAACAGTTCATCACTCTTATCTGTGCAATAATTAAAGTGATATTTCCCCGCAACGTATCGAGAATTATTTCCATGAGCGGACATTACGCCCACGAAATGGACATCTTCCATTTTTACAAGACGTGGAAGCAAAGTGCCCTGAGCAAAATTGCCGGCACCGATAAAAGCCACATTGACATCTTGAGGTTTATATTCCACATGGCTTATTTCCACCTTTTTATCATCAATTTCTTTATCCTCGTCATACTTTATGACTATCCCTATGAATGGCTCAGATTTATCAACTATCATTTGATAAGCATCCGGGGCATTATCTAAGGTAAACTCGTGCGTAATTAAATGTTTCAAATTCACCTTGCCCGATGCAAGCAATTCAACAAATGCCTGCATATTTCTGTTCTCTGTCCACCTCACATAGCCATAAGGGTAATCAATCCCTTTTTCCTCAAAATTTGAGTCGTATCGTCCGGGGCCGTAAGAACACGACATCTTCAATTCAAGTTCCTTTTTGTAGTACTCGGCTCTGCTAAATCCTGTGGGAACAGCTCCAACAACTATTACTTTTCCTTTCTTTCTGGCAATCGTTCCGGCAAATTCCACAGGGTCTAAAGATGAAGTTCCCGCCGTAATAATTACAGCATCAACCCCATAGCCGTTTGTACTTTCGTTGATAATATTCTCAATGCCGGCTTGACTCCTACATACCGCAACGGATGCTCCATTCTCCTTGGCTAATGCCACTTGTGCAGGGTTTATATCTACACCTATGGTCTTTATTCCTGCCGCATTTAGCAATTGGATAGTAATCTGACCAACAAGTCCTAACCCTATTACAGCTACATACTCGCCAATTCTCACATCAGCCTGGCGTACTCCCTGCATAGCAATAGAAGCAATGGTAGCAAAGGAGGCCTCTTTCAGCGACACCTCTTTAGGAACTTTTACGCATAAATTCTTTTCAACAGAGACTATTTCCGCATGAAACGCTCCTTGTCCACCACAAGCCACATAATCCCCAATCTTTATATCATGGATATTCTTTCCTACCGCAATAACTTCTCCTGCACAGCTGTACCCCAATGGAGAAGCAGCCTCAAGTTTATTCATGACAAACTTATAGGTATCCAACAGCCCTTGAGATTTCACCATATTGATTACCATCTTCAATTCTTTCTGACGGCTCTTTGCTTTGGCAATATACCCTTTTCTGGCATCAGATACAGTTTTTCCCTCAGTTCCCGCACTTACTACTGAAAATAAGTTCCTCACTAATATCTGATTATCATTCATAGTAGGAAACGGAACCTCTAATATTTCCATCTTCCCTGATTTAAGTTGTTGTGTTAATTGGTCCATTGACTGTATAATTCTCTATAAAAATTTAAATAATAATCTATTTTATTTCCTGAAGTTTCAACATTCCCTTGTTTAAGAGCGTAGGATACTTTATCACAAAAGTCATCATTATCTCTCACATGAAAGATTATTGTACCTTCAGGTCTATCCACTACATCAGAAGCCACTATTTGTTTATTAAGGAAAAGAGCTTCTCGAATAGACAATGCATCTCCATCGGTATTTGTTGGTCTAACTATAAGATCTGACTCTTGGATTAACCTTACGAAAGAGATAGAATCCTCCCATATTAGGAAGACATCATATAACTGATAATCTTTAATCTTTTGTTTATATATGTTCAACAACTCAACATTTTCTTTAGGATTTGAAAGAACAAATATAAAGGCACATTTTTCCCCTTTTAATAATAGGGCCTTCATTAGCTCAATACACATATCTATTCCATACAAATCTTCTCCTTTTGAGATTACTAGTTTCCAAGCATTAGAAGAAATAATGGAATAGTTTTCTTTTTTCTTATTCAAAATCCATTCTAACAAGCCTTCTGGAAGAATCTTTTCTTTGTCGATGATAGGTGGGATAAAGGCTGGAAATACAAGATATCTCGACTTTCTTTTTTTCAAGTTAAACATATTGTACCCTTCCTTATTCACAAAAATCACTTTCTGGCAAAAAGGCAATACAATAGTATTCACTTTATTACCAAACTTACCCTCAACTATTGGATTATGATGAATTGTAACAATGATATGCTTACGGAAAAATAGCTTACAAATAACAATATGGAAAGCACGAAGGAAGAAAGTACTGCTATGAATATGGACAATATCTGCATGCAGTACTTTTTTTAAATACTTGAGAAGATTGAAACTTCTAAGATTATAATAATTAGGTAGTCTCGTCTTCGACTCATCTACATAATCAAAATTATATAAGTCTCTTAGATTTTCAACTAATCTTGATAAATGGATTCCCACTCCACCAATATGTCCAGGAGAAGACCCTATAATTAATATTGTTTTCTTTTTATTTTGCATTTTGTGTTTTCACTAATTGCTCGATATAATCCCTTGAAAAGCCCTCCTTTCCATATAGTATCAACTCATTTTCCATTAACGTATCCACGTCTCCATTCCATCTGAATTTTAGGACTTTTGCCGGTACTCCTCCCACAATAGCATAAGGCGGCACATCTTTCGTCACTAGAGAACAAGCCGCCACCACAGCGCCTCGCCCTATCATCACTCCTTTCAATATCGTCACATTACAACCTACCCATACATCATCATTTATTTTAACGGGTAAATCATCTTCTGGATTTTTGTTCTTAACATCATAAATAAACTTTCCTATCTCCTTAATATTATGGTCCCCAGCCATGATGGTCACATGCGGTCCAAAAATCACTTTATTACCTATTGATATATTTTTTATTGCTGAAAACATGGCATATGGTCCGATGTACACATCACTTCCAATGTTAATTTTTTCATAAGAGAAGTCAGAATTAATTGGAGAGAAATGAACATTTACTCCACAACTTCCAAAAAGGTGCCTATAGAAAAACGATAGCAATCTATTACCCCCCCCCTGAATACATAAAATGATATATTTCAGCAATTTAGCAATTATTTTCATCTTGTTTTCAATTATAATTGTAATATTCTTTCTATTTTATTATCCGCCAGCCTATACCGTAAATATTCCTC
>JAQUBZ010000024.1 GCA_028686425.1 Bacteroidales bacterium
AGAGCATATCCGATGACATGATAATTGACGATACCGCACATTTTCTCAATTTCCGGAAATTGTCCTTGAAGCTGCATTGAAACGGAGTGGTTTGATGAATAACCGCTCTCATTTCCAATCAGATAGATTCTGTCCTTGTTAGTATGGAATCTGTCAATTCCAAGCATGCTGTTGCCATAATCTGCAATAAGTATCACAAACATAAGCGATACTGCAAGCCCAAATAGATTGATGGCTGTATAAAGTTTATTTTTGCCTAAGAATTTAAAAAATGTCTTCATTACTCAGTTTTATTAAACATATCAAGATGGATGTTTTGCGAATAGTGTGCCAATATGTATAATACGCTGTATGTCAATAGTATATTGTGTATGGTTGCAGTCCCGTGTGTCCATTTTTTAGACACTACGTGTCAAGTGATTAGACACATGGGGACAATATAAAAGGAGTGTCAATTTTGCCTGACACTCCTTTTATGAATTTATTTCTATAGATTATTTATCTGCTGTAACTTTTTCAAGCCATTTGACCATTCCGAACATTACACTCATAGATATTATGCAAACCACAAAGAATACTGTCCAGCATTTCCAAATAGGCCATGCATTATACATCAAAGGTCCAATCCACAATAGGAGATTTCCAACGGCAGTTGCTCCAAGCCATAAGCCTTGACATAGACCCAATAAGTGTTTAGGTGCAACTTTAGAGACGAAAGACAATCCTAAAGGTGAAATAAACAACTCTGCTACAGTCAGGAAGAAGTAGGTTACGATAAGAACCCACCAATGTGCTTTGGATGCTAATTGTGCGTCAATAGGTGAAGCTTTAAACTCCGTTGCAGACGGATATCCCTGGATGTATGAGAAAATAGCAAGAAATAAGAAAGCCAAACCGGCAATGAGCATACCGATGCTGATCTTTTTAGGGGTAGATATCGCTCTCTTTTTACGAGCAAATGTTGAGAATATCCACATAATGACAGGGGTCAGAACAATCACAAAGAATGGATTGATAGCCTGCCATATTTCCGGAGCTACAGCTGAAGAGTCAACGAAGTCTCGAGCAAAGAAAGAGAGGGACATTCCATTTTGATGGAATGAGAACCAGAAGAAAATAACAATACCCAGAACGGCAAACAAAGCAGTCATACGTTGTTTTATCTCTTTTGCCATAGCTGTCTTCTCTTCAGGAGTATATGAAACGGATTCTTGTTTTGACTTTTTCGCAGGTGTAGGGAATTGTTTCTGACATAAGATGAAAATCACTAAAGATATCAACATCGCAACAACGGAAGCAATAAATGAATAGTGAATACCTTCATTGAAAACCTGTAAATAACTTTGACAACTATTGGCAAGGTCCGAAATGTTACCACCGGCAGCCGCCAACAATTGATTAAGGTTATTTAATGATTCCGGAAGCATGTTATTGGCATTGTTTAAGAACTCATGGCAAAGGGCGGGAAGCTGTGCGTTATACACAAGGTTGTTTGCACCCAACCACCACTCTCTCAGGAGGGGAGCCACAAAAGGAGCGATTAAGCCACCGATATTGATAAAGACATAAAAAATCTGGAAGCCTGAATCTCTTTTGCTTTTAGCTAACTTTAATGCGTCCGGACCGTTTTTAGCCGCTTCTATTTCAAAATTGTCATACATCTGACCAACAATTGCCTGAAGGTTTCCTTTAAATAAACCATTACCGAAGGCAATCAGAAATAGAGCCAGACAGGTCAGAGGAAGCAGCCAACTTGTATTGGCGGTTGTTGCTAAAATAGGAATAGACAAAAGGATATATCCACAAGCCATGGTTATGAGCCCTTTCTTAATGGTTCCCTTATAATTTTGGGTACGGTCGGCAATGATACCACCGACTAAACTAAGGATGTATATTCCGGCATAAAAAAATGAATAAATAGTCCCGCTTGTCTCTTCGGAAAGTCCAAATTTTGAACAAAGGAACAACACAAGTACGGCGTTCATGATGTAGTAGCCGAAACGCTCTCCCATGTTACTGAGAGCCGCTGCCAACAATCCTTTTGGATGATTTTTGAACATAAATTAAGTTATTAGTTATTATAAAATGATTTAAATAAATTGCTCATTTCAACATATAAGTCACAAAGATATTAATTTTTGATAATTTTCCTTGTATTTTATAAACTTTCGATAACTTTGCTTTAGTGCAAAATAAATAGTATATTCGCCTTTTGTAATAAAACTCGTCAACCGGATATTTTGGAGTGATATTTGATATAATTAAAGAAAAAGTATTTATATGAGCAATTTATTTAAAACGGGATTGTGTGCTCTGATGGTGGGTATTTCTGCTGCGACTTTTGCCCAGACAAATGTCAATGCCATCCCCAATGGAGCGGTAATATATTCATTGCCAAACACTTCAATTAGTTTGTCGGTAGAAGCGACAAGCGAAATATTTACAGCAGGGCCATACGCCAGATATGCACAAAAGTATCTTGGCGCCGAAGCCCGCACTCAGGACGAGGTGAGCTATCGCCTTGGTTCGATTCAGTTTGTACCCTATATCGAAGCTGATCCCAATTCCAAAATAGCGATTAATTTGAATGGCAAAGGGGTGGCCGCTGCCAATTTTCTGCAATTTTGTGCACAAGGGCTGATTATCACTTCCGACAGCTATACGGGGAAGTCTGAATCGTGGCGATTCCCTTCAATTGCCAACAACGATCAATTTGCCGGTAAAGGGGTAGGTGGCAATTTGACAAGTACCACCACTACTCTTTATAAGACGGTCAGGACTGAAAACGGATTCAGGCGTGTAGCCGTTCCTCAAAATCAGGTAGTCGAGAAGTCTGCCGAAAAGAAGGCTGAAGAGATTGCCAACAGTATATTTGATCTTCGTCGTCAGAGAGTTCAGATTATTACGGGCAATACCGATGCTACTTTCAGTGGAGAGGCGTTGGGGGCTGCAATTGCGGAGATTAACCGATTGGAGCAGGAATATCTCAGCCTGTTTTTCGGGGTGACCGAAACATCTATTCAGAAAATGAGTTTTGACGTGATACCTCGTGCCGACAATCCGAAGCAGATATATGTCGCATTCCGTATTTCCGACACGCAGGGTCTGCTTCCTGCCAACAATATGTCAGGAAGGCCCATTGTCCTCGAATTGACTATCGATCAGGCTGAACTGAACAGCGCCATTACGGGAAATGTACAGTCAGGCAAGAGCAAAGAACAGCAACTTATATATTACAGGGTCCCTGCAGTTGCCACTGCCAAAATCATGGATGGTCAGACACTGCTGCTTCAGACAAGAGTTCCGGTATATCAGCTCGGACGTACTCTGTCTTTCCCTATTGATATAGCAATATCCAAATAGACAACTTATTATATAATTTTTGAACACTGAATATTATGACAATTTCAAATTTAAATCCACAGAGAGTCTGGAAGAATTTCTATTCTCTCACACAGATTCCCCGTCCTTCCAAAAAAGAAGGCAAGGCTGTATTGTTTCTCGAAAAATTTGGTAAAGACCTCGGTCTCGAAACCATAAAGGACGAATTGGGCAATATTATCATCCGCAAACCTGCAACTAAAGGGATGGAGGACAGAATGGGCATTATTCTTCAAGCCCATATCGATATGGTTCCTCAAAAAAACAACGATAAAGTACACAATTGGGAAAAAGACCCGATCGAACCGCGTATTGTAAAGCAGGATGGTGAAGATTGGGTATATGCAACAGGTACTACTCTTGGCGCTGACGATGGCCTCGGCTGCGCGGTGGCAATGGCTGTACTTGAGGCAAAAGATCTTGTCCACGGCCCTGTAGAAGCATTGTTTACAATTGACGAAGAGACAGGAATGACCGGTGCAAGAGGTTTGAAGGCAGGATTGCTTAAAGGAGATATTCTTGTAAATCTTGACTCGGAAACAGAGGGTGAACTATACGTGGGATGTGCAGGCGGTCTTGATGCAACTGCTACATTCAAATACAAGGAAGAAGACCTTCCTAAAGGCTATAAAGTATTTGAAATCAACGTTAAGGGACTTCGCGGAGGTCACTCCGGAATGGAGATTAATGAAGGTCGCGGCAATGCAAACAAGACAATGGTCCGTATTCTTCTTCCTATTTTGAGAGATTTGAAAGGCAAGCTGGTTTCTATCGAAGGCGGTAATCTTAGAAACGCCATCCCTCGTGAGGCAGTTGCCAAAGTGGCTGTTCCAAAAGAGAATGCAGACAAAGTCAATGAATTGGTTAACCGCGTGTTCGCAGAGGTCAAGAATGAGATTTCAGCCATTGACCCTAATGTCCGGATATTTGCAGAGCCTTCTACTGCAAAGAAGGTTATGGCCGGCAATGTTGCACTGAAGATGGTCAAGGCCGTTTATGCCTGCCCTAATGCCGTTGACAGAATGAGCCTTGCAATGCCTGATCTTGTCGAGACTTCCAATAACCTTGCTATTGTCAAATCAGAGAAAGGTCAGATATTTATCAAATGTCTGCTCCGCGGTTCTCTCGATTCTGCCAAAATTGATTTGGGCGAATCTATCCGTGCCGCTTTTGAACTTGCAGGTGCAAAGGTTACAATGACAGGCGGTTATTCAGGATGGCAGCCAAACATGAATTCTCCGATTTTGAAGACCATGAAATCAATTTACAAGAAACTTTACGGAGTTGAAGCTGACGTGAAAGCTATTCACGCCGGTCTTGAGTGTGGTATTCTCGGTGCAACTTATCCTCATTGGGATATGATTTCATGCGGACCTACCCTCAAATCTCCTCATTCTCCGGACGAAAGAGTATATGTCGCTTCGGTTCCAAAATGGTGGGATTTCATCGTTAAAGTGCTGGAAGATGCTCCCAAAAAGTAATTATAATTTGTCAATTAAATAATAATCACTATATTTGCAGCCCTTTTGGAAATCCAAAGGGGCTTTATTATTTTATTAATTAAATACTTAAAAATGTCAAAACAGTACGAAACCGTTTTCATTGCAACTCCCGTTTTATCTGAAGCCCAGATGAAGGAAGCGGTTGCCAAGTACACGGACTTCATCAGAGAGAATGGTGGAGAAATCGTGTATGAAGAAGATTGGGGCCTTAAAAAGCTGGCTTATCCAATCCAGAAAAAAACTACAGGTTTTTATCATTTGATTGAGTTCAAATCCGAACCTGAAGTTATTGCCAAACTTGAAACACAGTACAAACGTGATGAACGTATCATCCGTTTTCAGACTGTATCTTTGGACAAACACGCTATTGCTTATGCTGAACGTCGCCGTTCAAAGAGAAATGAAACACCGGCTCAACCTGCTGCTGCAGCTGCCGAAACAACAACTAACGAATAAGGAGATACAATTATGGCACAACATGATGACATTCGCTATTTAAATCCTCCTACAGTTGAGGTTAAAAAGAAAAAATACTGCCGTTTCAAAAAAGCGGGTATTAAATATATTGATTACAAGGATGCCGAATTCTTGAAGAAATTCTTGAATGAACAGGGTAAAATCCTTCCTCGCCGTATTACCGGTACTTCTTTGAAATTCCAAAGAAAGGTTTCTCAAGCTATCAAAAGAGCAAGACATCTCGCTTTGCTTCCTTACGTAACCGATTTATTGAAATAGGAGAAATATTATGGAAATTATATTAAAACAGGACGTTGTCAATCTTGGGCATAAAGACGACATCGTAACAGTAAAAGACGGCTACGGAGCCAACTATCTTATTCCGCAAGGTATGGCAATCATGGCTACCCCTACTGCCAAAAAGATTCACGCTGAAAACATGAAACAACGCGCTCATAAAGAGGCTAAGATTCGTGAAGATGCTACAACTCTTGCAAACAAACTTGAAGGTTTGACAGTTAAGGTTGCCACAAAGGTAAGCCAGACCGGTAAGATTTTCGGTTCCATCAACAATATTCAGGTTGCAGACGCTCTTTTGGCTATGGGACATGAAGTCGATCGCAAGAACATCTCTATAACAGGAGAGGACAATGTTAAACAAGTTGGTGTTTATGATGCAGTTATCAAATGCTATCGCGATATCAAGGCTAACATTAAAATCGAAGTTGTAGGTGAAGAGTAATCTTTACTTCAAATAATATAAAAAAGCTCCGTAATTGCTTACGGAGTTTTTTTATGCCGGCCTTATACGGATTTATTTGATAATCACTTCATCTACAAAGATATATCCTTGACCTCCGGCACCGAGATGCCATTTGGGAATTGTTCCGTAATTTTTGGCAAATACCTTGATATAGCGAGCATCGACTCCGGTTGTGTCTGATCCGTCTGAAGGGGTGATTGTCAGAATCATATCGTGAATTTGAGGAGTGTAATCGTCCTCTGATACTTTATGTCCGATTCTCCCTGCAAAACTGTAATTCTTTCCATCCGCAGATGTGTAAAATTCAACATATCGCGGCATCCATATCCATGACTTGATGTCCTGCAGAAATCCGGCACCCACCTGAGTAATGTGTTTGACCTCTTTCATGTCTATTACGGCCTCAAAATCTTTGTTCTGATATCCCTGCCATCCTCCAAGCCTGAAATTAAGAGCACCGCGTATGCCGTCAATCAGTCCCTCATCACCGCCCGCACTATACTGTCTGCTGTATTTTTTTGTAATTTTTACTGAAAACGTATTGACAACCTTGTTTAATACGGTATTAGTGATGAAACTCCTATTTCCGTTTTCATCCTCACAATAAGCGCTTATTTCAGCGGAATAATCCACCGTAAACGGGGCTGTGTAGTGCTGATACCCCGAATCTGCATCTTTATCCCTGTTGTATATCTTGTACATAATCAGATAATCATCTTTTAATGCCTCAATTGAAACCTGCGTTTTCTCTCTGAACATGGCATTTTCAACCTTGAACCACGGATTGACGACTATTTCTTCCGAAATAGCAGATACAGGTCTGTCCTCCACTTTTGCTCCGAATGATTCGTCAGGCTTATCCTGCATTGCAAATGTAAAAGTACTTCCGTCCATAATGTCCGAGTGGTGGAAATATGATTTGGAGTATGCCGTATCATTTTTAGATAGAGATGAAATGTATATATTTTCAGGGGTATTTGCCGGAGCGCTTATTGTAAATTTTTTTCCGTTTTCAAGATTAATGACTGCTTTTCTGAAAATAGGGGAGCCGAACACATAAATATCGCTTCCTGGTGTGACAGGGTAGAATCCCAATGCACTTAACACGTACCATGCCGACATCTGTCCGCAATCTTCATTTCCGCACAGGCCGTCAGGATATGGTGTGAACAATGTGGTCATGATTTGTCTTGCTATTTTCTGGGATTTCCAAGGCCTGCCTATATACGAATACAAGTATGCAATGTGGTGGCTCGGCTCATTTCCCTGTACATATTGTCCTATCATCCCCGTCATGTCTGCCGAATTCCATCCGGAAATATCACTTGAGGCTGAAAATAAGTCATCCATCCGCTTATCGAACTTCTGTTCTCCTCCGAAAAGAGAAACCAGTCCGGAAATGTCCTGTGGCACATGGAATGAATACTGCCACGAATTGGCTTCGGTATAGTGGACATTAACCTCGCTCGGATTAAACGGGTCGAGCCATATTCCGTTGATTCGCGGACGCATAAATCCGGTTGACGGATCATATATATTTTTGTAGAATTGAGCCCTCTTGATATAGGTATTATAGGTGGTAGTGTATGGATTGAAGGAGTTTTGAACTACGAGTTTGAATATGGTATCGGTTTCGGCTACTGCAACTGATCTGTTGCCGGACTCCTTCTTCCTCATATAGTCGGCAACTTGGGCAATGCACCAGTCATCGTAAGCATATTCAAGAGTTTTAGATACAGATTCGTGCTCTTTTTCGGCAAGGACGAGGCCGTTGTCACGATAGACGTCTATGCCGAATTCCTGTTTGTTGGAACTCTCAACCATGGCTTCCAAAGCGTGATCTATGTCAAAATCGGTAATGCCTTTGGCTATCGCATCTGCAATGACGGAGATGGAATGGTATCCTATCATGCAATTTGTCTCATTGCCCGACAGCTCCCATATAGGTAATTTGCCACACTGATCGTAGATTGCCAGAAACGATTTGATAAAGTCAACCGTCCTCTCTCTTTCTATAATTGTAAATAGCGGGTGAAGTGCTCTGAATGTATCCCATAAAGAAAATACAGTATATTGTTCGTGGTATTCCGCCTTGTGAACCATGCGATCCATTCCACGATACTCTCCATTTACATCAGAATAGAGGCAGGGGGAGATAGCAGTGTGATAAAGCGCTGTGTAGAAAGTAGATTTGTCGCGTTCCGTGGCCTCTTTGTCAACTTCTATTTTTGAAAGGTATCTTTCCCACGCTTTTTCTGCCGAGTAGAGCATTCCGTTAAAACCTCTCATGGTGACTTCCGATTCCATATTCAATTTGGCATTGGCTTCCGATACGGATGATATGCCCACCTTGACGGTAAGGTTGTCGAATATGTTGCGCTTGAATCGGAGAATAGCTTTCGATCCGAACGTTCTTTCCTTATTAAGTACCTGTACATCATCTATTTGATTGGAAAACTCCATATAGAAATAGACAATCTGATCGTTGGCCCATGATTTGGACTGCCTGTACCCCTGTATTGCCTTTTTGTTGACGACTTCAATATAGGAGTCTATTACATCGTCTCGATGCTCAAGATCAATAATTATCTCAGGTTGAGTTTTTTTAGGGTATTTGTATTTGTGCATTCCTGCACGACGTCCTACTGTGAGTTGTGCATTTACTCCCCATTTGTCGAGAAATACTTCATAGTAGCCCGGTGAAGCTTTTTCGTTCTTATGGTTGAAAGGAGATTTGTAATACTCCGTAAAGATGTAATCCGCAGGGTATTCACCTCCATTTGAACCACTCTCTTTATCCATCCGTCTGACGGTTTTTTCATAGTCCGTCACCGGCATTACCAAAATATCACAATAGTCGGCGCACCCTGTTCCGCTCAGATGTGTATGGCTGAATCCCCATATTGTCGAATCGGAATAGTGGTATCCGGAGCATCCGTCCCAATTGTCTTCTCTCGTGTCCGGCCCGAGTTGCATCATTCCGAAAGGATATACAGCTCCGGGAAATGTGTGTCCGTGGAAATCTGTTCCCACAAAAGGATTTACATATTTAATATATGACTCTTTCTCGATAATTCTGAATCCTGCATGGCATAGTACGGGCAGTGTTGCGGTCAAAACTAAAATGGCAATTCTTTTAATCATGATGGAGTGTTTTGATATTTATGCTTCAAATATATCAAAAATTTATTACATTTGTCAATTTTATAACACTTCTTCAGGCATGACGGTCCGTTTTGCGGCCTGAAGTGATATGTTCGAAAGATAATTAATTTACAATATGGATGTTGCTGTAGTAATACTGAATTGGAACGGAAAGAAATTTCTTGAAGAATATCTGCCTGTTTTGGTAAAAAATACCGAAAGCAGCAATTATTTCATTGTAATCGCAGATAATGCTTCTACTGATGGTTCACAGGAGTGGTTGGAGGCTCATTTTCCTCAAATAGAGCTATTGCAGTTCGACAAGAACTACGGTTTTACGGGAGGATATAACAGAGCTTTCAATGAGATTGACGCCGATTATTATGTGCTTCTCAATTCCGATATTGAAGTCACTCCTCTATGGCTGGATCATTTGTTTAACTTTATGGAAGAGGCTCCCAATGTAGGGATTTGTCAACCCAAAATACTTTCGATGCATGATAAGCACTCTTTCGAGTATGCAGGAGCAGCCGGAGGGTTCATAGACAGGTACGGCTATCCATTCTGCAGAGGCCGCATATTGTCCAAAATCGAAAAAGATGAGGGGCAATATGACGAACCGATGGAGACTTTCTGGGCTACGGGTGCATGCCTTATGATACGTTCTTCATTGTATCATCATCTCGGCGGACTTGACGAAAATTTCTTTGCACACATGGAGGAAATCGACTTGTGTTGGAGGGCCAAACTGCTCGGATACGAAGTGTGGTGCGTTCCATCATCGGTGATATATCACGTAGGGGGTGGTACTTTGCCCAATAATTCCCCTCAGAAACTATATCTCAATTACCGAAACAATCTGCTGATGTTGTATAAAAATCTTCCGGAAAAGATACGTGGAAGAAGATTGTTTGTCAGAAGGTGTCTTGATGGGGCTTCTGCAATGGTATATCTGTTTACAGGCAAATGGAGTTTCTTTAAATCCGTTCTAAGAGCGCATTCCGATTATTCCAAAATGAAAAGAGAGATGGACCCTTCACCTTTTTCGGAAGAGAAAAACAATAGGGGATATTATTCCGGAAGTATAGTGGCTAAATTCTTTCTGTCGAGAGGTAAATTGACATTCAGACAGTTACGTCAGTTTTAAGATATTTCAGAGAGTCGATGCTCTGATATAGTTTCAAGATTTCATAAGACTTCTTATAAAATGCCTCTCCTATCTCTGTAAGGAGCACCGTGTTGCTTATCCTGACAAACAGTGCAGAACCTATCTCCTGTTCGAGTCTCGAAATATGTTTTGTTACAGCCGGCTGGCTGATTCCCAATATTTTTGCAGCCTTACTAAAGCTAAGTTGCTCAGCAACAGTGCAAAATACTTGTAATCTCGTATCTGTCATATATGCCTTATTTGATACAAAGTTAAAAATAATTTAAAAAACAGTTGCAATCTAAAATATATCGGCTACCTTTGTATCGTCAACCGATATAACGGAAGGCAATATAATTGGAAAGATAAAATGAATACATCAAATGTGGTTTTGTCGGAGGCGGTTTATTACATATTATTGGTACTGATGGAACCTCTTCACGGATATGGAATTATGCAAAAAACTGCCGAATTGAGCGGTGGGCGTCTGATTATTTCGGCAGGAACGCTTTACGGTGCCATCTCTTCATTGATAGAAAAAGGGTGGATACTTCCTGTCAAATGTGACGATATCAGCCGCAGAAAAGAATATGTGATTACTCCGGAAGGGCGTTCCGTACTTGAAGTGGAACTTGATCGTTTAAAAGAACTTGTTCGGAATGGAGAAGATATTTTGAATAAATGATAACAACAAACAAAAATGGATATGGAATATAAAAAAGTATGGAGATTTTTCTCTATTGCCGATTTTGAACAAGAGGAGAGGTGGCTCAACGATATGAGTGCTTCCGGATGGAACTTTGTAAGGACCAACGGACTTATCTTCACTTTTAGAAAAGGCACTCCGGGTGAATTTATCTATAAGATGGATTTGCCTGAAAATAATGCTCACGGGCTTGGAAAAGAGGAGTACTATCTTTTTCTTACCGAATGCGGCAACAGAATTGTCTGTCAGAACAAAGATTGGATTTATCTTCGCAAAAGTGCTGCCGACGGACCTTTTGAAACATCCGACAATACTTATCCACGTCTGAAGATGGTAAACAAGGCGTATGGATATGCCAACAAAGTATTATGCAGGTTATTGAGCGTGTTTACGATTATAGCGCTTGTGCTAAAGGTATTGGCAATTTCGCTTTCTTCCGATTGCTTAGACGGGATGTCTTATGGAGTGGCTTTTGGCGCCATAATGTCTCTGGCTTTGATATTTGTCCCGATTATCAGCCGATTGCGGCGTAAAATGAACATATTGGTGGATGAAATAGGCATTAAAAGATAGAGGCATAATTTTTGTGCACTATAACCGATTGTCTCTAAACATATAACTTAAATATCAACATATATTATAAATCATAATTTGTAAAGGATGAAAAAATTAACTTTATTTATTGTTGTTCTGTTTACAACAATGATGGCATTCGCTCAAGTTAATCCGAATGCTCCTCTTGAAAGAGATTCCCAGACAAGGTACGGGAAGCTTGACAACGGTCTGACATATTTTATCAGACATAATGACAAACCAGCTCAAAGAGCTGAATATTATCTATTTACCAATGTCGGTGCTATTCAGGAAACTCCGGCACAGGCCGGACTTGCCCATTTCTTGGAGCACATGGCTTTGAATGGAACTAAGAATCTTCCCGGCAAAATGATGCTTGATTATTTTCAGAGCATAGGGGCAAGTTTCGGTGGCAACATCAATGCTTCAACAGGTGTCGAACAGACAATGTATATGCTTAACAATATCCCTACCACACGTCAGGGTATTATTGATACCGCATTGCTGATTATGCACGACTATTCGGGATATGTAACCAATGACCCTGTCGAAATTGACAAGGAAAGAGGAGTTATTGTTGAAGAGTGGCGTACACGCAGAACAGCAGATTGGAGGATGATGGAAAAACAATGGGAATACCTTTATACGGGTTCAAAATATGCCACCTGCAATATCATAGGTACCAAAGAGAATCTTGAAACTTTCCCGGCTTCAGAATTGCAGGACTTTTATAAGACATGGTATCGTCCTGATTTACAGGCTATAGCAATTGTCGGAGATATAGATGTAGATGCTGTTGAAGCTCAATTGAAAGATTTGTTCAAAGATATTCCGGCACGCGAAAATCCGAAACCGAAAGATGTTCACAAACTTCCTTCAAATGCAGAACCTATAGTAGGTATTATCACAGACCCTGAGGCAAGAATGACATCAGTTTCATTATATGTCAAGACTGATCCTCTTCCAAAAGAGTACAAAGCTATCGGAGCAGGCTTTATGATTGATATGATTCAAGATGTGATTGCTGCCATGTTTTCAGAGAGATTTGAAGACTTGACAAACAAGGCGGATGCTCCGTTCCTTGCAGCCGGTGCATCATTCAACACCCTTGTTGTCACATCAGACGCTTTCGTTGTAAATGCAATAGCCAAGGATGGAGATGGTTTGTCTGCATTTAAAGCTGCTTTGACAGAGGTTGAAAAGGCAAAGAGATTCGGATTTACCGAAGGTGAATATGAAAGAGCAAAAGCAAATATTATTAAATATGCTGAAAGAGATGCTTCCAACGCAGGCAGTCGTAAAAACAGCGATTTTATCGGTGATTTCTATATGGACTTCTTCATGGGCGTTCCTGCAATGTCTCCTGAATACAAAGAAGCTCAATATAAAGGATATCTTTCAATGATTCCTCTTGCTCAAATAAATCAGATTGTCGCCGCTCTCCCTCTTGACAAGGATCTCGTAATATTATATACTGCTCCCGAAAAAGAAGGTCTGACTCATCCGACCAAAGATCAACTGATTAATACTGTCAAAGAGGTCAAAACCGCACAACTTCAATCAAATGCGGTCGAAGAAGTAATGGAACCGCTTGTCAATGCCGATTTATTGAAAGGTTCTCCTGTAAAGAAGGAAGAAAAAGGTATGTATGGCTCGACAGTTTGGACATTGAAGAATGGTATCAAGGTAATTGTAAGACCTTCAGACTATAACAAGGAAGAGGTAAGACTTTCTCTGAAAGTAGATGGCGGTAAATCTCTTATAGCTATTGAAGATCTTCCGTCTATGGACGATAATGTTCTTTCATTATACGGTTCAATGGCCGGTGTTTCCAAATTTCCTCAAAGCAAGTTGAGTAAAATGCTGGCAGGCAAAGTTGCCGGTGTTTATCCTTCAATCGGTGAGATTGGACACGGAGTATCGGGAAATTGCTCTCCAAAAGACTTTGAAACCATGATGCAGTTGGTTTATCTTCAGATTTGCGATCCCCGCTTCAATGCCGATGAGTTTGCACCTGTCATGGCGCAGTTGAATGCAATTGTTCCAAACATCGAAAAGCAGCCGAATTTCATTATGTCAACAGCATATATTAACACTGCATATAACAACAACCCTCGTAAAGAGATTATTTCTTCAGAAATGTTGTCGAAGATTTCCCTTGCTTCCCTTGAAAAATCATACAAGGCATTGTTCTCAAATATGGCAGGAGCACAGGTATTCATTACGGGTAATGTCGATCTTGCAACTATCAAACCTATTGTTGAAAAATACATAGGTTCTCTTCCTGTTGCACGTAAAGAGAGCAAATATATAGACCATAACCTTGAAGTAGTTCCCGGTAAAGTTGAAAAGATCTTCACAACTGCCATGGAAACTCCAAAGACAACATCATTGATGGTATTTAGCGGCAAGACCGATTATACTCTTGAAAATACAACATTGATGAGAGCTTTCAAATATATCCTTAATCTGGTCTATACCGAAACTATCAGAGAAGAAGCAGGTGGAACTTACGGGGTGTCAACACAATCAGGTATTTCGCAATTGCCAAAACAGCAAGGTCAGATGATTTTCCAGTTTGATGCAGATCCGGACAAAGCCGAAATGTTGCTTAATCTTGCTATTTCAGGTATTGAAAATATTGCCAAGAATGGCCCTACCGATGCCCAGATGACAATGACTAAAGAGAATTTCCTCAAGAATATCCCTGAAAACAGAATCAACAATGGCTATTGGTCAAATTGCTTAAGCACATACTATAAATTGGGAGTTGATCTCGATACCAAGAGTGAAGAGATTGTAAATTCTCTTACGGCAGCGAAGATTCAAAAGTTTGCAGCAGATCTCCTAAATCAGGGAAATGTTGTAAAAGTTGTAATGAGTCCTGCTAAATAGTAAAAAATAAAACTCTACAAAGCCTCTACAAGGCTCGTAGTGTAATTTTCATAACTGTTTTTGTTAATGCCTGTGTATTAAATAAATACGCAGGCATTTTTTATAAGCGCGATATTCTCTATTTGGTCTGTCAAAATCTCTACAATTACATGTAGAGTTTTTTTTGTAACTTGCATTGTCAAAATGAACAATCAAGCACCGAAATACCATGTTTTCACTCAAAAAAACCAACTACGCAATAGAGAATATCGATAAGTTTTTCGACACAATCGATCAGGCTCTGCTCATATTCAAAGCAGGAGTCAAGGATTATCTATATTCAAACAGGGAAGATTTCAATAAGAATATCGAGACTATGTCGCAACTTGAAACCGATGCCGGTATTTTGAGACGGGAGATAGAGAGTAATCTCTACACGCAATCCGTCCTTGTACGATTCAGAGGAGATATTATGCGGTTGCTTGAGAGTATGGATCATATAATGAATATACTCAACAACAGTCTTTTTCAATTTGAAATAGAGCTTCCGTTTATTCCGTCAGAGCTTAACAATTCATTTATGAAACTTACGGAATTGTCAACTCTTTCGGTGGAAAGTGCAATTCCGGCAGCAAAGGCCTATTTCAGGAATCCCGATACGATTACCGAGAAGATACACAGGGTATATTTTTATGAAAAAGAGACAAACAAACAGGCTCAGGCCATCAAGCGGCATGTGTTTCATGATATGCACGATATTAAATTGAGCGAAAAGTTTCATTTGAGATATTTTGCGCTTCATATTGAAGATTTGTCGGATGCAGCCGAAAAAGTTGCCGACCAGCTGTCGGTAATGTCAATCAAACGCGGACTTTAACACAATATGATCTACATAGGTGCCATAATAGCGATACTGATTGTAATATACAGCTTGCTCAAGGTTGACGCGACAGTCGCGTTCGGACCTATGATGTCTGCCGGTATATTCAAGCCCAAGACATTCAAATCCGGTATGTTGGCGGCAGTTATTATCACACTGCTTCTTATGATACTCGGATATGTTCCGTACATTCAGCTCGACTATGGTAATAATCTTTCCCGTCAGGCTATTCTGATTTGTGCCGTGTCGGCATTTGTAACCGTGCTGGTTACTTCTCAATTTACAAAATTCAGTTCGATTACATACTCTTTCATATCGGCTCTGTTTGGTGCATTGCTGTATATTTCGGGAAGTACTTGTCTGCCGATAGCCGTCAAGGTGTTTATGTCATGGATGGTGGCTCCGGTAATGGGCTTCATGACAGCAATCATCATATATGTCATATACAATTTCATTGTGGTTAAAATCAATGTTCACTTGCTTAAACTCAATATTTTTGTAGAATATCTGATGATTATTGGAAGTGTCATTCTTGCTTTTGTATTTGCCCTCAATAACGGACCTATACTTATGATGATAGCAAATTCTTCATTATCAGGTAGTTTTTCAATACTTGTGTTCGTATTTGCCATAATCGGGCTATTTCTTATGCTTGATAAAAAGATGACGGCAAGAATGTATGAGATGCTGGATCATGAGTTTGATATTCAATCACCTGCTGCTATTTCGATACTGTTTTCGACAGCAATTGTATTGCTGCTGTTCTCTTCCCAATCGTTTACATCGTCAATAGGTCTTTGCGTCTCTCCGATATTTTTGCCGAGTGTCATGTTTATGTCCCTTATCGGTGTAGGATTGGTCCAAAATAAAGAAAAGATAGAGAGGACAACCGTCAACAGATTGCTGCTCTCATTTATTGCCACTCCGGTTATTGCTTTTCTATTGTCGTACAGCATCTGTTCGTTATTCAATACAAGTAATCTCACAAAGATTGCGGAACATGCGGTAGAAGAGAGCACAGCTCCTGATTATAATTTATTTTTATTCATTGTGGTTCTGTCAGTTATCGCCCTTGTGCTGTTTTTTATAAACTATCAGCAGAAGGCTAAGGCTGAGGAGAGACGAAAATCTCTGGTGCAGCAACAATTAATCTATGAAAATCAAAAAGCTTTGAATGCCATTGAAGTAAAAGGCATTTTGGCTGAAAATATCAGCCTGCACAACAGATTGGAGAAGAAGAGGCAGGAATTAATCGACGTGGCTTTGAACATAAGCGAGCAGAAGGATTTTTTAGCCTCCATCTATAATAAAATGAGGGGGCTTGATACAATGAAAGAGGGCAGTGATAAGGATGCCGCCATCAGAGATGTACAGCAGATTCTGTTTCAGAGAATGTCTTTCAGACAGGAAATAGACGGATTTTACACTCAGGCGGAGATACTGCACAAAGATTTTTCCATCAAACTGCAGGAGAAGTTTCCCAATCTGACCGAGCAGGAAAAGAAGCTTGCCACACTCCTAAGACTCGGTTTCTCCACCAAAGAAATAGCTACGCTTATGAATATTTCCACCAAGAGTGGGGAAATCAGCCGCTACAGATTGAGAAAAAAATTGAATTTATCACGAGAAGACAATCTCATTAAATTTATAAAAACACTTTAAAACAATTTATTTATGAAAGCTAAATTTACATTATTGGTCATGATGCTGTCACTGATGGCATTCACCGCCAATGCGCAAGTTAATGGTGCGAATTGCTGTGAAAATAAAGGGCAGGAAGCCTCTAAGGACGAGATTCGCTACAATCAGTATGGAGTTCCGGTCAACAGAACCAAACTTCAGGTTGAAGAGAGAAACGGTATTTTGGTAATGGAATCTAAAAACAGTGATTACCGTGTATGGTTTGATACCAGAGTACAGGTAGATGGAGCTGCATTTTTTGGAGAAAATAAAGATTTTGATCCAATAGGAAACGGTGTATCTATCCGCAGGGCCCGTTTTGCAATGAAAGCGCAGGTAACTCCGGATTGGTACGGTGAAATCGATACCGATTTTGCAAATGGTGTATTTGAGTTGAAAGATGCTATTATCCGCTACTCCGGACTTAAAAATTTTGAATTTACAGTAGGTAATTTCAAGGAAGGTTTTTCGATGGAGGCGACCACAACTTCAAGATACCTCCCATTTATGGAGAGACCTATGATAGTTCATGCGTTTGCCCCTTCAAGACATATCGGATTGCAGGGCAACTTCAACAAGAATTGGTTTCTTGCAATAGCAGGTATTCATTATCAGGCAGTTGAAGACTTGGAAACAAGGGTTAACGTTGAGGACAACAACAAAGACTTTGGAAGAAATACAGGCTATTCATATACAGGAAAGATTGTTGCAATGCCGTTTGCTTCAAATCCCAATTATGGTTTGCACTTTGGGGCAGCAGCTTCTTACAGAACACCTAAATCGGACATGGCTACAAGCGAGTATGGCGGAGTAAGATATTCTACAAGAAACTCTACATCTATCAACCGCAAGAAATATCTTGATACTGACGTTATTAAGGACGTGAATCACGATTTGCTGTACGGCGCCGAATTTGCCGGTTTCTACAAAGGTCTTCGTTTTCAGGGAGAATATATAGGCAACAATACCTATTTGAATACGGTACCCGGAGCAAGCGATAAGACTGTCTATAAATTCAACGGATGGTATGCTTATGCAGGATGGTTAATCTTTGGCGGTCAATATCAATACAATACAAGTGAAGGTGAGTTTACACAACCGAGAAGAGGCAAGAGCTGGGGAGATATCGAACTGCTTGCAAGATATGACTATATCAATCTCAACAGCGGTAATATTTACGGTGGTTCCGCTCAGGCATACACAATAGGTTTGAACTATTACATCAACAACAATTTCAAAGTAATGGTCAACTATCAATACAACGACAATGACCGTTATGCCAATGGTAAAGGCAAGTTATATACAGGTTATGATGCTTCAGGCAAACCTACAAAGGACTATACAAAGATTGTGACCGAAAAGGGTATGGCCGGTGTTGATTACAGCATGTTGTCAATTCGTTTTGAAATCGACTTTTAATTATTACCCTAATGTTTAACTATTTAACAATTAAGACAATGAAACGATATATATTAGCTTTGCTGGCAATTGTTGCCGTATTTACAACATCTTGCGTTAAGGATGACATTTATGAAGGTCCTGCAAGTATCGAAAAGATAGAATTTACTCCCGGTTCGGTAACCCCTAAGGATGCCGTTACCGTATCTGCCACCATCACAGACCTTAAAAGTGTAACTTCTGCCGTTATCAAATATAAAGTCAATGGGGCAGGTGCTCAGACAATCAATATGACAAATTCAGGCTCTGTCTATTCAGGCATTATCCCCAAACAGGCAGACAAGAGTGTCGTAACATTTGTAATCGAGGCTGTCAACGCATCAGGTTATACTGCCGTTTCAGTTGAGAAAACATATACCGTGGCGGCTGTTGTTGTTGATTATTCCGGTTTGATTCTCAATGAATTGAATGGTAACGACAAATTCATTGAACTTTACAATAAAGGTAAAAAGGACATTCCTCTGGAAGGTGTTTATATTCAGAAAGACGGAGAGATTAACTGGACTTGCAATGACAAAACTCTTGCAGCAGGTGCTTATATTCTGTTGTACAGCGAAGATGTTGCTGCCGATCATCCGGGCTATGACGAAGCATTAATCTTCCACAGCGGACTGTCGGCTAAAAAGAATGTACGCATCCAGCTGTTTAACCCGGCAGGAACAAGCCTTGACGACTTTAATCTTACGGCAATTGCAAAGACTGCCAAAGGGTCATACAGTCGTGGAACAGATGGCAAATGGTATCATGCAGAAGCAACTCCGGGCAAGGTAAATGCAGCCGGAACAGAATTGGTTGAAGGATTAGAATAAACATATATTATGGCTAAAGAAGAAATGAAGATTGGGGAGATCTCTAAGCCCCGTTTTGAGTTCCGTTCATTCGGACAGTGTTTTTGCGAAGCGCACAAGAGGATGGCACGTCTATCAATGCCCGTTCCCGAAAAGGTGTGGGAGCGCAGCAGCGATGAGATATACATAATCTCTCGTAAAAATGACATCAACAATACCAAAATACGTGATGGCAAGATGGATATCAAGACTTTTGTACAGGCCGTAGATGGTCTTGAACAGTGGAATCCACTCATGAAAGGCGAATTTCCTATTTCGGCAGAAGTGCTTGAAAAGGAGGTTTTTCCTGCATTTATGGTTGAAACCCCTTCTTTGACTAAAGCTACCTATACTTACGAAGAATTTATCAAGATGGTTGAAGACAATCCCGATCTTGCTGCTGTACGTGTACACAAGCAGCGTTTCGGCTATATGGTCAACGACACTATCTGCGAAGTTGGAAATGTTCTGATTAACGGAGCCAAGATTGTTACAATCAACTCTGAATCAACTGAAATAGAGGATATTAAGAAGACAATAAAAGATGTGGGTCTTGAAGGAGTCGAAAATATCAACTATCTTCAGGCCATCAAACGTGTGATAGGCATGAGTAACAAACCATTAGCAAACGAATAATCATGGCACAGGAAATCGAACGCAAATTTTTGGTCGCAGGCAATTTCAAGAATGAAGTTACAAAGGCGACACGTATCACACAAGGCTATCTTTGCTCTATTCCGGAAAGGACTGTCCGTGTGAGAGTTAAAGGCGAGAAAGGGTATATTACCATCAAGGGGATAGGCAACGACAGCGGAGCCAACCGTTTTGAGTGGGAAAAAGAGATTCCGGTTTCGGAAGTTCAAGATCTGCTGAAAATATGTGAGCCTGGTGTGATAGACAAGACCCGATATCTTGTTCCTGCCGGCAGGCATACATTTGAAGTTGATGAATTTTACGGAGACAATGACGGACTTGTCGTTGCGGAAGTTGAACTTTCAGAAGAAAACGAAGAGTTCATCAAACCTGCATGGCTCGGAAAGGAGGTTACGGGAGATGTCAAATACTACAATTCGATGCTGATGAAAAATCCGTATAAGAATTGGAAATAATCTTAATGACCGGTGTCGTGTCCGGCGAAGGGCATGACACCGATTTTTAATTGTATAGTGCATAATTTTTAATTTTTGAACAATGAACGAAACTTCATCTTCACAGGTAGAGGCAAAAGTATTTGACCCGCTGGATATGAGCAACTACAAAATAGAAAAGTTGCCTAAAATGCAGAAATCGGGGTTTGAGAAATGGATGTCTATAGTGGGCGGTCCGCTCGCTTTAGTGGTATTTATATTTATTTACCGGTTCGCCGATATTTCCTTTCTGAATACAATTGGGACTGAAGGGCTCAGTAAAACGGCATTACAGAGGTATGACGTATTGGGGGCGGCGGGCTTTTCGAGGATAAACTATGCCATGCTGGCAATATTTGTCTCGTCCATAATACTTTGGATTACTGAAGCTATTCCAAATTATCTTACTTCTCTGATGGTGATTTTAGCGATTGTCCTTACGGGGGTTACTACCGAAAAGACCGCTTTTGCACAGCTCGGCCACCCTGTGATGTGGCTGAACATCCTCTCTTTCGTCCTTGCAAGTATGCTTGTCAAAACTCAGGTAGCCAAGAGGTTTGCCCTTTGGTTTGTAATCCGTTTCGGTAAAAATTCGGCAGGTGTGATGATAAGTTTCATTGTGATTAATCTTGTCCTTTCGGCATTTATTTCGGCAACTACAGCCAAGGCGGCAATTCTGCTTCCTATTTTTATGGTGGTTTGTGCCATATATGGAGCAACGGGAGGCGATAACAGAAACAATTTCGGGCGAAATCTTGTCCTCCAGAATCTGTTTCAGATTAATTTGGGGGCAAATGGCTTCCTTACAGGCTCCGGAGCCACATTGCTGGCAGGTTCTCTGATTGCCGGAGCTATGGGCAAAGACTCTTTCGGCTATACAGACTGGCTTGTTCCGGCTTTGCCTATGAGTATAATTTTGATATTGATTGCATGGTTTGTCGGGACAAAATTGATATTTCCACTGAAAAAAGAGGAGAAAACTCCTCAGATTGAGGGTGGAATGGAGCGTCTGAAAGAGGAATTGCACAAACTCGGGCCGATGAAAACAGAGGAATTTAAGGCTGTCGCCATATTTGTCGGAGTGCTGGCTATGTGGGCTACCGAAAATATTCACGGCATCAGCCCTACATCCGTTGCCTTTATCGGGGCGGTTATTGCCCTCATCCCCAAAATAGGTGTTGTCAAATGGAACGATGTCGATATTCCGTGGCATCTGCTTCTTTTCTCAGCCGGCGCCTATACTCTCGGGGCCGGACTTGATGCTTCCGGACTTCCCGGTACATTGGTGGCTCAAGCTTTTGATGCAATAGGCATTACGGCTCAAACGCCATTTTGGGCATTGTATTTGCTGCTGACAGGTACTATGCTGGCAAGCGCGATGATATTCCAGTCTAAGACAATGCAGACTTTGATTTTCATTCCTATAGCCATCAGTGTGGCGCAACAGTTCGGTTATCCGATTATGTCTCTGGCTTTTCCTGTTGCAATGTTGGTAGGACATGTGTATGTGTTGCCGTTCAATTCCAAACCTGCAGCGTTGCTCTATACAACAAACCATTATAGTTGGAGCGATACATTCAAATTCGGAATAACGATGATGATAATCAGCTGGGGAATGATAATTTTATGGGGTGAAACAGTACTGAAATGGCTGGGTTATACAAATGGAGTATTTTTTTAATGTGAGGTAAACAAGATGATAGAAATTAAGACAAAGATTCACGATAGCTTTTCTGTCGAATTTAAAGAGAGTTTTGTAGTAGGTTCCAAAGAGAAAGACAACAATTTTGCTGTCAATACATGGATTTTTGTCCCTAACAGTCTTGATATCAACCCTCAGACATACGGAAAAGATCAGTTTTACAGGGATGTCAAGAGTAATGTCCGCTTGATAACTCCTGTTTATATCATGAGGGACATTGTAGGGGGTAAAGCGGTTCCACTCAACTATTTGCGTAATGCAATGAGCAATATGGCGAGTGCTCCCACAAAAAGCAATATTTCCGAATTCGAGTATCAGATAAAGATGTTTTGTGCAATCGCCAAAAGTTCCATGAGAGATGAAGTTGCGCATATTCTCTCAAGCACACAGACAGACGACATAATATTTCTGAGCGAAGAGTATCAAAAAAATCTTACAAATATCGTCCGCTATTACAGAGGGTTGAGACAGATTATCAATGTCCCTACAATTACAGATCAGATAAGAGAGTATTTCAAGTTCGGAGATGAATTTTTAGGACATATATCTTCACTTTATACATTCAGGGTGATTAAAAAATTGGCCAAAGCTACTCCGGATACACAAATTAAAGTGCTTTTGCTCGATTTTATAAAGGAAAATGAGGATTATAAAAAATCAATGGGATATCCTGTTGTGATCAAGGGAGATAACTCCAATAATCAGAATCTGGTATTCAGGCATGGAATACTTAAAAAGTATGTTGAAAGTGACTTGTTTATCAAACTTGACAAAAAGAAGGACGGATTTGCCCTTGAACAGATACTATATGCCGTTGCTGCGGGAGTGGCAATGATATTTGCCACGGTAGTATCATTCTCAGTACAGAGAAATTACGGTTCTCTTTCAATTCCATTGTTCTTTGCCCTGATTATCAGCTATATGCTAAAAGACCGAATCAAGGAACTGATGCGTTATTTCTTTGCTCACCGGCTTGTGGCCAAATATTTTGATAATAAGGCAATTGTAAAGATTAAGGATCAGGAGGTAGGGTGGATGAAGGAGGGGGTGGACTTCATTACGGACCAAAAGACCCCTAAAGAGGTCCTTGATATAAGAAACAGATCTCTGTTGGTACAGGCTGAAAACCGAATTTTTGACGAGAAGATAATACTGTACCGAAAACTCGTATATATTGATAGTAAAGAGCTGTCAGACAATAATATTTATCCTGTGTCGGGGATTAATGATATCTTCAGGCTCCATGTCACCAGATTTACGCAGAAGATGGACAATCCGCAACAGCCGTTGACAATCCTTGATGCCGATGGAAATGTATCCGAAATCACAAGTCAGAAAATTTACTACATCAATATCATTATTCAGGTCAGATATGGGGAAAATATCGACTACAAGAGGTTCAGAATAGTTATGACGAGAGACGGAATACAGAAAGTAGAGGAATTGTAGCACGAAAGTTGCTGTTGTAAGATGTATGAAAAAATTTGCTTTTATTATTGCATCGTTGCTGCTGTTAAGTACAAACGGCTATTCTCAATCTGCAAAAGAGGACATTATCGGCGTTTGGATTAACGAGCATAACGACTCCAAGGTTGAATATTACATCGGGGCAGATTCTCTGTTTTACGGAAAACTCGTGTGGGTAAAGGAAGCCAAACATCAGGACAGGGTGGGTCTTGTGTTTATAAAGGGGATGAAGTACGATTCTCAAAGCAATACATGGAAGACCGATTATATGTTTTCACCCGATCACAATATGGTTGCAAAAGGTGTTCTCAGGCTTGAAGACGGTATTCTTTATGTAAAGGGGCGCAAGTTCGGAATATCTGCGACAGAGAGATTTACAAGAGTGAATTGACCTCCTATCTGAAAGTCCATTTTAGGGCGGCTGTAGGTATGACACAGAACTTATCGGCAATGGTAAGATTGTATGTCAACCTCAATTCTCCACCTATACTGAGATTGAAATCTTTATTGATACAGCTGAAACTGTTGAGGTTAAGCCATAACTGAGGCTCCGCGACAAATCTTATACCTTCAAATTCCCAAAGATCGGTAAATCCGTTGAAAGTCAACTTCGAGTCAAACATATCGACAAACCATGCTCCTGAAAATTTGGGACTGCTCTTTTGTGCCTGTTTGACATGGTACATATACATCAGTGTGGCTGAAAATCCGCGGAGTTTGTCATCACTTGTAAAAGAGTATGTAGGCCCTGCCTGAAATGTATGGTGATAGATAGGATAAGACCCTCCGCAATATTCAACCCTTACAGATAGAGGCCCTTTCCAGAATTGAAGCTGTCTCTCGATTTCCCAATACATGCTCGATATCCCTTCGCACATATAGTTGAAATCGGCGATGAAATATGTGCTTCCCCATTTGTCAAACCCCACATATTCGATGGAAGATGTGATAGTGGCGCTCTGCCTGGTCTCGTCATACATGAAGATGCCATAGTTGTAATGGGTGTGAATGTTGAGCTGTGCGCTCATCGTCAAAGATGTACAGAGCAGAATTATCGACAGAAGCAGCTTGTGTTTCATATTTTTCAAGTTTAAACAAGCTAAAATAAGAAATAAAAAGTACTTTTGCAAATTATTATTAACCAGCCGTTGGGCCGTGTGCTTGAACACCACGTAAAAAACAAGATTATGAGACAAAAAGTATCTATTCCGTTTATGTTGTTGGGCATTCTCTTCTGTGTATGCCTGATTACTTCCAATTTATTGGAAACCAAAGTTATACAAATATTTGGCGTGACTATCACCGCCGGTTTGCTGGTTTTTCCCATATCCTATATAATCAATGACTGTATTGCGGAAGTCTGGGGCTTCGGCAAGGCAAAACTGATTATCTGGTGCGGATTTGCCATGAATTTTATAGTGATGGCATTTTATGCAGTGGCGGTAGCACTTCCTGCTGCCCCTTTTTGGGAAGGAGGGGAGCATTTCAATTATATTTTCGGACTAGCTCCGAGAATAGTTGTGGCAAGTTTGTGTGCATTTTTGCTCGGTTCGTTTCTCAATGCATACGTCATGAGCCGAATGAAGATTTTACAGAAAGGAAAGGGATTTTCGATACGTGCTATTGTCTCTACATTGGTTGGCGAAACAGCCGATTCGGCAGTTTTCTTTCCCATAGCATTTGGCGGTCTCGTTACATGGAAAGAGTTGTTGATAATGGCCTTAACTCAAATTGTGCTCAAATCTATGTATGAGGTGGTGATATTACCTATAACTATTCAGGTGGTCAAATCCATCAAACAACACGAAGCATCCGATGTCTATGACAAGGACATTTCATATAATATTTTTAAATTTAAAGAAAAATAATCAAGATGGCATTAAAGAAAAGGGACAAAGTATTGATTTGGTTCGTTGGAATCGTAGTGTTTATTATAGCAGCCGTATCAATTGCGGCCTCTCCAATCGCCAAACAATATGTCGAAAATCACGATACGGAGTTGATAGGGCGCGAAGTCTCAATTGACAAGCTCATATTCAATATATTTAACGGAAAGTTGAGATTTACCGATGTTGTTATTTTTGAGGCGGATGGAAAGACACCGTTTATGACGTTAGACACACTTGCCGTACAGGGAAAGCTGACCAAGTTGCTCAATAAAGAGGTCATAATAAGACACGCATACATTAAATCTTTGGATGCCAAAATAATACAGAATGAAAAAGTCCTCAATCTCGATGATGTGATTGACTTTTTCACCCTTGAAGAAGATAGCTCTCCAAGTGAATGGAGTGTGGGACTGTATGATATTAAAATCAGGGACGGCATAATCCGATACAACGATTTGGCCCTGAATACCGCTCTTACCCTTAATAATCTGAATCTGAATGTTCCCGGTCTTTACTTGTCCGGCACGAAAGAGACTGATGCCGGTATCGAGTTTGACCTTGCCGACAATGGCCATTTTAAGGTTAGGATGGCTTATGGAGCTCAAAACAGTTCATTCAATCTGTCCATTGATATTGCAGATCTGGGGATAGGAATTGTAAAGCCTTATATTGAACAATCCCTGAACATTGGAGATGTAAGCGGACTGCTTTCGGCCAATCTTGTACTGCAGGGAGATACAGAGCATTTCTCCCAAATGAAAATATTCGGAAATGCCATGTTGAATAAGTTCCTGATGCAGGATATTGAAAATGAAGAGCTGTTATCCATTGATAAAGTGAATGTTGAAATAGATACACTTGATCTCTCTTCCGGCAAATACCATTTTGCACAAGCTGGCGTATCGGGTATAAACCTGAATTATACAATATTCAAGGATAGTACCGACAATATCTCAAAATTGCTTAAATCCGTACCGCAAGATATTGTGGAAGAGAATGATACGTTAGATGGTAGCCAGATTGCGGAAGCATTGGACACATTGGCAGATTATAGTGTGCAGGACAGCTCTTATGCCATTGAACCTGCGACTTCCGAAATAGCCGCGGCTCATAGAGCAGACTTAATCATCAGGCGTGTGGACATAGATGGTGTCGATATCAGATATACCGACAGAACATTTGAACAACCATTTGAATATGAGATATTTAATCTCGCCATTCATTCGCGTAATCTTAATCTGCGTTCACGCAGCAATCTGAAACTGACTGCCGACATAAAGGGTGGAAAGATTAATGCTTTGTGGTTTGGAAATTTGTATTCTCTTGCCAATCAGAATCTTACAGTGGAAATACTAAATCTGAATCTGGCAGATTTCTCTCCTTATTGCCAATCATTTACTGCGTATCCGATTGATAATGGAGTGATGACATTTCTAAGTACCAATGAGGTGCGCGATTTTAATTTGAAAAGTGATAACTCGCTGAATATACACGGTTTGGACATTGGCAAAAAGGTCAAAAAAATGAAACCTCAGGTGGATGTACCGCTGAAGGCCGCTGTATATATTCTTGAAGATAAAGATGACAGAATAATGGTGGATTTACCGGTGACAGGCAATATCAACTCTCCGGAATTTTCTTATAAGAGACTTATTTTTAAGACTTTGGGCAATTTATTGGTAAAAGTCACACTCTCTCCGTTTGAATATTTGGCAAGTTCATTAGGGCTCTCTCCCGACAAACTTGCCTCGATTGAGATAGATCCTACTATGGATTATCTTACATCCGAACAGACAGATATGATTAACCATATCAGGAGTGAAGCAATAGATAAGTCCCAATTGCAACTTGTTATGGAACAAAGATACAATCCTGATCAGGTTATTGATATGTATGGTGTATGCAAATTGAAAGAAGATTATTACAAGGAGCTTTTGAGGGTCGAAAGAAATATGAGCAGAATGCCTGCCCTGACTGAAATTGAAAGGAAAAAGGCTCGTGAGATAAAGAACAAAGATTTGGATTTCATGATATATGTTCAAAAGCGGCTTGATTCGCTTGGCATGTCTCAAAGCAAATTCAATTCGGTTGAAGCTGCTTCAAGCGCTATTTATGTGAGAGATAGCCTATTGGCTGAGATTTCAGAGATGTCGTACAGAAGGGATTCATTGGTGTTTGCACTTTTGAGACTTGACAATGCTATTGTCAGCACCCCTGTTCCGGACTCTTTAAGGGGGTATAACGGAAAACCCGAATACAAAGTCAATTTTGTAATCAATTCGGCTATCGACCTGAATCTCGATTTGAATGAGAAGACGGGAATAACTCCCGCAGATACTTCCGTAACTACTTCTGTTCGTGACACCTTAAAGCTCGAATAATAGCTATACGAGATCCGTGTACCTCCGTAACAGATGTTTTTTCAATAAGTTGAACTACATTGTCGGGGGTCACTCCGGCTCCGGCCATGATGATTGTGCGACCGGAAGCCTGCTTCACCATGCGTGCTATTGTATCCGCTCCCTGAAATGCTCCTTCACTGCCCCCCGAAGTAAGCACTCTGTCAACTCCGAGAGAGATTACATCTTCCAATGCACTGAAAATATTTGAGGTACAGTCGATTGCCCTGTGAAAAGTGACGGAAAGAGAAAGCTTGCGGGCAAATTCCACCATTTGACGGCATACAGGCATATTGACCGTTCCGTCACTATTTAAGGCCCCTATTACCACACCGCTAAAACCGAATTGACCGCATGTCTCAATGCCTGTCATGATTTCATCTATTTCCCTTGCGGAAAATACAAAATCGCCACCGCGTGGGCGCAAAAGTACATTAGTTGTGATGTTGAGGCGGCTCTTTGCTTCAATCATCTCCTCCATAGTGGGAGAAATGCCGCCGACACTGAGGTCAAAACACAACTCGATACGGTCTGCTCCTGCATTTTGAGCCTCAATGGCTGCATTTATATTCTCAGCGCAAATCTCTATATTCATAGTGCAAATATAGTGAAGATGCTCGATTTGATTGTCAAATCTAAATAATTATGTAAATTGCGGTAAAATAGTACATAAATTATGAAAAAAACAATATTAATCATTGCCGTAGTGTTGGCATTTGCCTCCTGCAACAATACTTCCCAATTGCAAAACGACTTGAATGATAAGTTGGAAGCACTTGATTATCAGTCACAATTCGATAAAATATTGGCGCAATGCCCTGATGATGACACCAAAGATGCCATATCGTTTCTATACGCATATATGCCATTGGGAGATATAGCCGATTATGAACCACAGCTCTATCTCGATGGGGTGAAATATGCTTTTATGGCTAAAAAGGAGATGACCTGGGGTCCGACAATTCCGGAAGATATTTTCAGACATTTTGTCCTGCCGTTGAGGGTCAATAACGAAAACCTTGATTCGGCGAGGACTGTATTTTATAAAGAGCTTAAAGACAGAGTATCAGGACTTTCAATGTATGATGCGGTACTTGAAGTAAATCATTGGTGTCACGAGAAAGTGGCATATACTCCGAGCGATGCACGCACTTCTTCTCCATTGGCCTCTGTAAGAACGGCTTACGGTCGATGTGGGGAAGAATCTACTTTTACAGTCTCGGCACTTCGTTCCGTAGGTATTCCGGCAAGACAGGTCTATACTCCGCGCTGGGCACATACAGATGATAATCATGCATGGGTTGAAGCGTGGGTTGACGGAACGTGGTATTATCTCGGAGCTTGTGAGCCTGAAGCCAAACTTAATGTGGCATGGTTCAGTTCAACGGCACTGCGGGCATTGCTGATGCACAATCGTGTTTTTGGATATTATGTTGGAAATGAAGATGTTATTCAACGTACAAAATGTTTCACCGAGATTAATGTGACGTCCAATTATACTCCGGTGGAGAGACTTGTTGTAAAAATCAAAGATACTGACGGCAAAGTGGTTGATGGAGCAAAAGTTGAGTTCAAGATATACAACTATGCCGAATTGTACAGTGCAATTACAGGATTTTCAGATAAAAAAGGGGAGGCTTCTGCTATCTTTGGTAAAGGAGATGTGGTTGTATGGGCCTCTAAAGGGGATAAATTCGGCTATGTCAAAGCCAATTCCGGTGAAGATTCGGAGTATGATATTGTGCTGAATAGAACTATCGGTGATGCGTTTTCAGAGGATTTGGACATAATCCCTCCTATGGAAGGCAAGGTGGAAGTGGAACTATCTCAAGATGAGATAGACACCAATAATGCAAGATTGCATTATGAAGATTCTCTCCGCAATCGGTATGTATCAACTTTTATAAAACCATCCAACGGAACACGCGAAGAAAAGGCTCTTGCAGCATCAAGAGGCAATTGGAGGGAGATAATGGATTATATGACCAATATTTCCATGTCGGCACTAAAGTCTGATGAGGCTTCACGCGAGCGTTATTTCAATGGACTTGAATTGCTTAATCTCGTCAGCGAAAAAGATTTGAGAGATACACCTTCTTGGCTGTTGCTTAGCCATTTGGATAATTACGATGGGGCTCCTGACGAAAAATTGTCGGACCTGTATCTCAAGTATGTACTTAATCCACGCATAGCCAATGAATTGCTCTCTCCGTGGAGAAGTGATTTGATGCATGACGAACAGATTGCAGAGTTAGGGGGCTCTGTTGATGCGATTATCGATTTTGTAGGACACATTAAGGTTTTAAACCAATATAATCCTCAAAATATTCCGATTACTCCATGTGGAGTGATGAAACTTCGTGCTGCAGACTCCAATTCGAGGGATATATTTTTTGTAGCTATGTGTCGTGCATGGAATATTCCTGCACGAATCGAAGAAATCGGTGGTAAAGTTCAGTATTGGGGCATAGAGAAGGGAGAGTGGATTGATGTCTCTTTCGGACATGGTCACGAAGTAGAGGACAATCCTATAGGGAATACTCCAAAAGGTTGGCTGAAAATCAATTATGCGGGTAACAGCTTCCTTGCCGACCCCAAATTCGAGACACATTTCACTGTGGCCAAGATTTCTGATGGTTCGATTAATACGTTGAATTTCAGGGATAAAGAGGGGATTGAGGGGACAATGTCATGGAAAAATACTTTTGATAAAGATGTAGAGTTGGACTGTGGCTATTATATGCTTACTTCGGGGACGAGAATGGCAAGCGGCAAGGTGTTGTGCAGAGTTGCCTTCTTTAATATTGTTAGTGGGCAGACTACTGATGTTGAGCTTATTATGAGAGAAGATAAGAATGATTTACAGGTAATAGGCAATACAAATGCGGAGCCGCTGCTTCCTTTGACGGGGAGAGGAATGTTTGTGGTTGGATTTATGAAGGCCAATCATGAACCGAGCAATCACATAATAAGGGATATTTTCAGGGAACAGTGGGATATGCCGGTTGTATTAATGTACAGCAGCGACAAGGAGTTTGACAAATTTGTAAATGACGCTTTTCCACAAGCACCGGACAAAGTGATGGTTATAGTTGATAAAGACAATTTATTCAGGCAAATCTGCTCGGATATGAAGATTGACAACCCTGAAATGCCTCTTGTGGTACTTGCAGACAGCTTCGGACGCATCTTTTATGTTTCTCAAGGGTATAAAGTGGGTATAACGGAGCAACTCAGAAGATAATCTCTCCTCCTTTACTTTATCGCTATCGCTACTCCTCCGCCCGGCGCGAGAGGAATCTGTAGTATCGTTTCAGATGTAACTTCTTGAGAATAAATCTTATAACTTTGAGGAGCGGTATCCCAATGGGCATCATCGCCATCAGCATAAATAGTCGCGATGTATTTTGTGTCGGGATTAAGTCCTATTTTTGAAAGGTCAATTGTAGCAGTGCGTGGATTCTCATCTGTAATGCCCCCGATATACCATTCGTTCAGCCCTTTCGCCTTTCTGGCTGTGGTAATATAGTCACCCGGCTCAGCTTCAAGCACTTTGGTGTCGTCCCAATCAACAGCCACATCTTTGATAAACTGAAATGCGTCAGGAAAACGTCTGTAATTATCCGGAAGGTCCGCCACCATCTGCAAAGGAGAATACATTGTGACATAGAGAGCAAGCTGCTTTACAAGTGTCGTGTGAACTCTTGAAGGTGAAGTTCCGTCACCATAGTGTGACATTTTCTGCTCGAAAATCCCAGGAGTGTAATCCATCGGGCCTCCCATAATCCTTGTAAACGGCATGATAGTAGTATGTTCCGGAGAGTTCCCTTTCTCGAAAAATGTCTCGAATTCGGTGCCTCTTCCCGATTCGGCGGCAAGAAAATTGGGATATGTGCGGTGCATTCCGGTAGGTCGTACCGGTTCGTGGGCATCAACCATAATCTGATAATCTGCCGCTCTCTTCAGACAGTGAATATAGTGGTTGACCATTGTCTGACCATAGTGATGTTCTCCCCTCGGAATAATCGGTCCGACATAACCGCTTTTCACGACACTATAGTTATTGTCCTTCATGAACTGATATGCCCTGTCGAGATATCTTTCGTAATTGGCGGCAGATCCGGAAGTCTCGTGATGCATCACGAGCTGTACTCCCTTGCTCTTTGCATATTCTCTCAGCTGTACTACGTCGAAATCGGGATATGGCGTCATGAAATCAAATACATATTCTTTGAATACTCCGGTCCAGTTCTCCCATCCTATGTCCCAACCCTCGACAAGGACTCCGTCTATTCCATTTTCAGAGGCGAAATCAATATATTTCTTTACATTTTCAGTGTTGGCGGCATGCCTTCCATTAGGGGTAAGCTTCGCAAAATCGGTTACTCCAAGTTTGACATTGTTGTCATCAGAATAGCACCAGGTGCCATAATTAGGAAGGAACATCTCCCACCACACTCCAATAAATTTCTGAGGCTTGATCCATTGTGCTGCTTCGCCCTCTCCTGTGGTCTCATCATACCCGATGGCACAAGGTTCGTTGAGGTTGAGAATCAGCTTGCTTTCAAGGATTGCAGGAGCATTGTCAGTTACAATGACTGTACGCCACGGCGTATTTTGAGGGGTCTGAATATAACCTCTGTTTCCTATTGCATCGGGAACAAGGTGTGCGGTAAATTTGGCACCTGTCACCTCAAGCTGCATTGACGGGTAGTTGTTAAGAGCAGCTTCGTGAATATTCACAAAAATCCTTTCCTGAGCCGTTGTGTCTTGAGAATCATACTCATTTTCAGCAGGTTCCGACATCATCATGACGGGTGTCTGAACTCCGGGAACAGGCATAGGATATACACATGAATTGCCTGAGCGGTCAAATGAGTCATATTTTTCGGGTATTTCGCTGATTTTTGACTTTTCATAGAGATACTCGTTGGAATCGTAGTCTCCCGCAATCCAGAAAGCAGTCAGGTCTTCGGCCATAGTAAACTCTGTAATCTCTTGTGATATAAAGAAATAACCAAGATTCTTCTGCTTTGGAAATTCGTATCTGAAACCGAGCCCGTCATTGAAAAGCCTGAAACGGATTACGATTTCTCTCTCTTGCGGGGCACTGATAGATGCTCCTTCGTTCTCATTATTGGTGTTGGCAATTCCGATGTCCGACAATCTCTGAACAAGAGTGACAGCCATTTCATTATGATTATCGCGTATGCTACTGACTTCACCCCATATAGGTTTCCATGTCTGGTCAAAAGTGTTTTTTTCGACTTTCTCAATTCTGAAACAGTCTTTAAGGCTTGATCCATTGAGCGTACCACCATCGGTAGCCTTGATTCCTGCTCCATTTCCATTATAGTTTCCTAATGGCGGCTCCATGGTTATAGGCTTGAATATCTGAAGATTATTGACTCCTCCCTGATGCCGGATGTCAAGTCCGAGTTTACTTGGCTGAATGATTTCCCTGCCGTCAAATGTAAGAGAGTATAAAGGTTCTCCCTTATGGGACAGATAAAAATTCATTTTCAGTCTTCCATCCGGAGAAGTGAATGAATCTGCCGGTGTCAGTGAAGAATTTATGCTGCAGGATACAGCCAGCAAGACAATTGAAAAATATAACAATAGACGTTTCATAATATTCCGGTTTGAAACGTAAATATAATAAAAAAGTTTGAAACCGGATTTTTTGATAACTTTGTATGGTTAAATCTTGATTGAACTATGAAAAGAATAATCATCTGTGTCATCGCACTTGCCATTGCTGCATGTTTGCAGGCGACAGGGCCCAAAGTAAACAAAGTCAAAGGAATAGTACGTCCCGATTATCTGTGCAAAGGGGATAGTGTGGGGATAATGACGGTCTCTTCTCCTGTGGAAAGTTCACGTGGTAAAGCCGATTCTCTCATCGCTCTTGTGGAATCGTGGGGGCTGAAAGTACGTCTGGGAGAGAATCTGTTTAAAAGAGAGGCGGGAGCCTTCACTGTTTCAGACAAGGAGAGAGGAGAGGAGCTTCAGCGGATGATAGACAACGACAACCTGAAAGCGATAATCTTTTACAGAGGTGGATATGGAGCAATCAGAACCCTTGATTATGTGGATTTTACCCGATTGAAAAAGCATCCGAAGTGGATTGTGGGTTTCAGCGACCTGACTACCTATCTTTCAATATTCTGCAACATGAAGCTGGAATCCATTCATGGCGGGATGCTCACCTCCTACAGCCTTACTAATCCTGATGATATCGATACAAAGAGTGCCCGCGCCGCCCTTTTCGGCGAAATCAAGAGCTATACAACCGAACCGAATCCCTACAATCGCTGCGGAAGTGTGGAGGGTGTCATTGCCGGCGGGAACATGACGCTTCTTTCAATTGCGATGGGAACTCCGGATGACCTGAAAATACGCGACAATACCATCTTGTTCATTGAGGAGGTTGACGAGTCAATGAGCACAGTTGACCGTTTTATGCAGCAATTGCTCCGCTCAGGCAAACTCGACAAGATAAAGGGGCTGATAATAGGCAATTTCACAAGGCCGAAAGAGGAGGATTATTGGGGAGAGAGTGTATATGACCTCCTTAATTCATATACGAAAGAGATGAAGATTCCTGTTTTGTACGGGCTGAAATCGGGACACGGCAAGATCAACCACAGCATCTACATGGGGCGCTATATAAAACTGACAGTCACCCCCGAAGGAGGAGAGATTGTATTCTAAAAATAAAAATGATTTAACAATAGAGTCGAATGAAGACGAAAAAGAATAACTTTGTAGATATACACTATATCCAAAGTGGAAAATCGGCAAAACTGATGAGCTATTACACTATGCTGTTTCTTTTTAAATAGTAAGCTATAATTATATGTCAATATTGAAATTATGGATAATATTCACATGCTTGCTGACACTGAGATAACCCGCAGGATTGCAGCAAAGATCAGAGAGACACGGCTCAAACAGAATATTACAAAATTGTAAATTCTCTCCAAAAGAATAAACGCAAGAGAGCTTCAAAACAAAATCAACAATCAAAATAGGACAGGCATCTGTCCAGTGATGGTGAGAATATGTTTTGTTCACGTCTGGAAATGCCGAGCACGTTTGCCAATGACCGCCAATCTTTTACTGATTGAACCACCTCTGAAATAATCTTATTTGCAGTGTCTCGATTGAGCATATATTCTTCACACGAATTCAATAGCGTGTTCAAATCGGATTTGTTTGTGGCAGAATTTATCAGGAGACTTTGATATTCATCAAGAGTGGGATTTATATCGTAGGCGGGAGACAATGTCCATCCTTTTGCCGTCAAAAGGAACCCATGATTGCGGAAGTGGTCATCGCTGTTGCCAATGCAGATATTAAAAGCCACGCGTCTGTAAAGCTCTTGAAGATTGTTTTCCACATCAGTACAGTGTCGAATCATGAAATCAACTATATCCAGGTATCCATTGCCGGTGTTTGCGTTGTCTCCATCATTCAAGCCCAATAAAGTCATTGCCGATGCAAAATGAATACGTCGTCCATCGCTATTTCTGTCGAAACGATAGGATAACAATGTATGGTATCTGTCATTGGAGGTAATAACTCTTGTCTTTGCACTATTGATTCCGGCTGACAAGGCAAGCCGATGGCAGCAATGTTCCCATAATCCTGTGTCATAATCATCTTTCAGTGATGGGAATTTCGCGATACAAAGTTCTTTGTTTTCATCAATAACACTTGCTTTTGGCCGTGCCCCACCTAGGGATGATCCTGGATTAACCAGTTGCATAATCCAGTTTCTCGATGGCGTTTCCTTTTTTTCTTCACTTTTTTCTATTTCCAGACTGGCTGAAAACAGCAATCCGATATCTGTCAGTGGGGGAATCTGAAGGGTATTTCTAACATTGATGTATGCTCCATCCATTTCTTCCTTAAAACGGAAACCTCCCATGCGGGAGAAGTCGTCAATTCCGGTCAGATAATCAAAAGATGAGAGTTTTCGAACAGGTCTGTTTTCTTCACGTGCGATAATCTGTTCTCTGCGATTGAGAAGAGTACGCCCCCAGCGGTCAGGGAGAGCATCCGAGAAACATCCGAATATATCTTTTTCTGGTTGAGTATATTGATGTCCGGTGAAATTATGCAAATCTTCACCGAAGAATATATTCCCATATTTTTTTAACCATTCATTGGAATACATAAATCCATAACTGTCAGAGCCACGAAGAGATTCGTAGGTGAGTTCGCCGAAGAATTCAGGTTCTTTCAGACAGTCAAAATCAGCAAATACAAACAGTCGTTTCATGTTATTGTTTTTTTGATGCGCGTTTTCGGTGGTTAAGGTTGAGGTCCTGAAGGGTGCGGCCGAGAGCATCTTCTTTAGCAAGCAGTAATATGTCATCTTCAAGCTGCAGAGCATACAGGACTCTCAGATAGATGCCGATTGATACGGTCGGAGTTCCTTTTTCTATACGATTGACGGTCAATGGGGAACATGTTGCACGCTCGGCAACTTGAGCTATGCTCAAATTTCTGCGCAGACGAGCCAGTCTAATCTGCTCACCCACGATCTTCATCGATTGTTCCAGCTTTCTTGGCAATCTGTTGCCCATTGTGTTTTTAGTCATAATCTAATCAATCATATAATATGCAAATATAATATTTATTATTTATTTAATGATATATTGTGAAAAGAAATATCTATTTGCACTGCTCCTCAATACCTGCATGCGTTGTGACTTAATACCGAAATCACATCGGTTCAAAACAATTCCGATGCGGTTCTTTTTGGTGTAACACATACTGTAAAGTACAAATACACAGATATATATACTTCAAATATATCGGTTCTTTTTGAGCCGATGTAAAAACACCTTGTTTCTTGATTATCTTTGCATCGAATTAACAATTAAACATTTATTATTATGCAAAAGCTTTTGGGAACTTTTTTATTATCGATGGTGGTCGAATTGCTGCTCGTTCCGCTCAGGGGAATATATATGCCGTATGTGGTGCGCGCGATGCTGACATTGTTATTGATTGCCGCTTTTACATTTTTTGTATTGCGCAGCATTGCTGTCCGGAGAAATTGTCTCGGACATAGTTTAATTAATTAATGTATAGTATTTTACAAGGCAAAAATTATTTTTCGATTAGAACTCGTAAGTTTGCAAGCTGGCACTAAAGCCATTTTTTGC